>JAIEOO010000296.1 GCA_019750475.1 Acetobacteraceae bacterium
ACGCTGGCCCTGACGGGCGCGGCCGGCACGGCGCTCGGGGCGGGACTCGCGACCGATGGCTGGCACCTGCTGGACGCGGCGATCCTGCCGATCTTCCTGGTGCTCTTCGCGCGCACGGCCTTCGCCGCGGTCTCGGCGCTGGTCGGCCGGGGGTGGCGCGCCCCGCCGGCCGAGCCCGCCGAAGCCCGGCCGCGGCTGCGCACGGCGCTGCTGCTGCCGGTCCACAACGAGGAGACCTCGCGGGTCTTCGCGACGGCCGAGGCGATGCGGGAGGCGCTGGTGACGGCCGGCCTCGCCGACCGCTTCGACATCTTCCTGCTCAGCGACAGCACCGACCCCGCGGCGCTGGCGCGCGAGGCGGAGGCGGCGGCCCTGCTGCGGCTGCGCGCCCCCGTCGGGATCTTCCACTGCCGCCGCGGCTCCAACGCCGGGCGCAAGGCGGGGAACATCGCCCACTGGGTGCGGGCTCACGGCGGCGCCTACGCCCATTTCGTGATCCTCGACGCCGACAGCGTGATGGAGGCCGAGACGCTGCGGCGCCTGGCGCTGGCGATGGAGGCCGATCCGCGGGCCGGCCTGATCCAGACCGTGCCGACGCTCATCGGCGGGACGACGCGCTTCGCGCGGCTGCAGCAATGGGCGGCGCGCGCCCACGGGCCGGTCATCGCCCGCGGCCTCGCCGCCTGGGCGGGAGAGGCCGGGAATTACTGGGGCCACAACGCGATCATCCGCACCCGAGCCTTCGCCGCGGCCGCCGGACTGCCGGAGCTGCCCGGGCCCCGGCCCTTCGGCGGCCCGATTCTCAGCCACGATTTCGTCGAGGCGGCGCTGCTGCGGCGTGCCGGCTGGGGCGTGCATCTCCGCCCGGAGCTGCGCGGCAGCCATGAGGAGCCTCCGCCGAGTCTCGCCGCGGCCGCGGCGCGCGACCGGCGCTGGTGTCAGGGCAACCTGCAACACGCGGGGCTGCTGGCCACGCCCGGTCTGCATCCGCTGAGCCGCCTGCACCTGCTCGACGGCGTGCTGGCCTACCTGTCGTCGCCGCTCTGGGCGCTGTTCCTGCTGCTCGCCGCGGCGCAGGGCGCGCTCGGGCTGGCCGCGCCGGGCTTCGGGCCGCTTCTCGCGGTGATGGGGCTGCTGCTGGTCCCGAAGCTGCCGGGGCTGCGCGCCGCCCCGGCCGATGCGCTGCGGGAACTCGTCTTGACCGCGCTGATCGCCCCGGCGGCGATGGTGACGCAGAGCCGCCAGATCCTCGACATCCTCCGCGGCCGGGACTCCGGCTGGGCCGCGCAGGAGCGGGAGGGCGCGGTGCCCGGCTGGGGCGAGGTGCTCCGCCAGCACCGGCTGCATCTCGGCCTCGGCGCAGCGCTCACCGCGTCGGGCGTGCTGGCGGCGCCGTGGTTGCTGGCGGTCGGCCTGCCGCTCCTGCTCGCGCCGGGGATCGCGCGCTCTCTCGCGGCACCCGACCCGAGTCCCGCCTTCGGGACGCCGGAGGAGCGCGCGCCCTCGCCCCTGCTGCGCCGGGTCGCCGCGCTGCGGCTCGCCTGGCAGCTCGATCTGGGGGAGGGCGCGGCGCTCCGCGCCCGCGTGCCGCCGCCGCCGAGCCTGTCCGCGCTGCTGGCGCGGCCGGACCGGGCGCCGGCCTGACGGTTTCGCACCCCTCGGGTGAAGCCCGGCCGTTTGCCCGAGGGGCCCCCCGGTGCTACCCCCCCGCGCCATGCGTCACTTCCTGGACTTCGAGAAGCCGTTGGCCGAGCTGGAGGGCAAGGTCGAGGAACTCCTCCGCACCACCGAATCCGGCGGCATCGACGTCTCGGAGGAGATCGCGAAGCTGCGCGACAAGGCGCAGAAGCTGCTCGCCGCCACCTATGCCAAGCTGACGCCGTGGCAGAAGGCGCAGGTCGCCCGCCATCCGGAACGGCCCAAATGCCTCGATTACGTGTCCGGTCTGATCGAGGACTGGACGCCGCTCGCGGGTGACCGCGCCTATGCCGACGACGCGGCGGTGGTGGGCGGGCTGGGGCGCTTCCGCGGCCGGGCGGTCGCCGTCCTCGGCACCGAGAAGGGCCACGACACCGAAACGCGGGTGAAGCACAATTTCGGCATGGCCAAGCCCGAGGGCTACCGCAAGGCGCGCCGGATCATCGAGCTCGCCGGGCGCTTCGGCCTGCCCATCCTCTCCTTCGTGGACACCTCGGGCGCCTTCCCGGGCATCGAGGCCGAGGCGCGCGGCCAGGCCGAGGCCATCGCCCGCTCGATCGAGGCGGGGCTCGACGCGCCGGTGCCCTTCGTCGCGACCATCATCGGGGAAGGGGGGTCGGGCGGCGCCATCGCGCTGGCCGCGGCCGACCGCATCCTGATGCTGGAGCACGCGATCTACTCCGTGATCAGCCCGGAGGGCTGCGCCTCCATCCTGTGGCGCGACGCGGCCCAGGCCGCGACCGCCGCCGAGGCCTTGAAGCTGACCGCCGAGGATCTGAAGCGCCTCGCCCTCGTGGACGCGATCATCCCCGAGCCGCTCGGCGGCGCCCATCGCGACAAGGCCGGGACGGTCGCCGCGGTGGGCGAGCAGGTCGCGCTCATGCTCGAGCCGCTGCTGGAGATGGATGGGCCCGCGCTCAAGGTGAAGCGCCGGGAGAAGTTCCTGGAGATGGGCCGCGCCGGCGTGGCCTGATGGCCGCGCGCCCGTGACGCCGAGCGAATCCCGCGCCGCCTTCTTCCGGGCCTTCCCGGCCGTGGCGAGCGCGCTCGTCCTGGGCTCGATCGACCAGACCATCACCGCGACGGCGCTGCCCGCCATCTCCGCGGCGTTCGGGGAGGTGGAGCGGATCGCCTGGGTGGTGGTGGGCTACCTGCTGGCCGGCACCATCGCCGCCGCCGTCTTCGGGCGGCTCGGCGACGCGCTCGGGCGCAAGCGGATGCTGCTCGTCGCCTTCGGCATCCAGGCGGCGGGCTCGGTCGCGGCGGCGCTCGCGCCCGGCTTCGAGGCGCTGCTGCTCGCCCGGCTGGCACAGGGCTTCGGGGGCGGCGGGCTCCTCACCCTCGCCATGGCCGTGGTGGGCGAGAGCGTGACCGCGCGGGAGCGCGGCCGCTACCAGGCCTGGCTCGTCGCCTGCTTCATGGGGGCCTCGGCCTTCGGCCCGCTGGCCGGCGGATGGCTCACGGCCCTGTTCGGCTGGCGCAGCGTGTTCCTGGCCGGGCTGCCGCTGGCCGCCACGGGCGCGTGGCTGACGCTGCGTCTGCCGCACCGCCCGCCCGCCGCCACGCGCTTCCGCTTCGATGCGCTGGGGGCGCTCCTCTTCACGGCCTTCGTCCTCGCGCTGCTCGGGCTGCTCGACCGCATCCAGCGCATGAGCTGGGAAGCGCTGCCCTGGGCCGCCGGGTTCGGCGCCTTCGCGCTGCTGGCCTGCGCCGCGCTGCTCCGCGTCGAGCGGCGCGTGCCGGACCCGCTGCTGCCCGTGCCCGTCCTGTCGGAGGCGAGCGTGTGGCGGGCGAACGCCCTCTCGGCCTGCGTCGCGGGCGCCATCGTCTCCTTGATCTCGTTCCTGCCCTTCTACCTGATCGCGGTGCGGGGCGTGCCGGTGGCGACGGCGGGCCTGATGCTGCTGCCGATGAGCCTGGGCGGCGGGCTCGGCGCGCTCGTCTCGGGGTCGTTCACCGCCCGGACGGGTCGGACGATGCTGCTGCCCGTCATCGGGCTCGTCTTCGCGACGGCGATGCTCTGCGTCCTGGCGGGTTTCGCCGGGCGGATGCCGCTCTGGCTGCTGCCCTGGATGCTCGGCCTCGTGACGCTGGGCTTCGGGACGACCTTCCCCTCGGTGCAGACGACGGTGCAGGTGGCGGCGGGGGCCGGGATGCTCGGCGTGGCGACGGCCAGCGTGCAGTTCATGCGCAACCTCGGCTCCTCCACCGGGGCGGCGCTGCTGGGGGCGGTGCTGTTCGGGACGCTGGCGCTGATGGACGCGGGCCTCGCCCAGCGCTTCGCCGAGATCATGCGCGGCGGGCGCGACGCGCTGGCCACGCTGCCGCCCGGGGAACTGGCCCGTCTGGCCGAGGGCTTCCGCGCGCTCTTCATCGGCGCGGCGGTGCTGGCCGGGGTGGCGACGGTGCTCGCCTGCCGGGTGCCGCTGCGGCGGGTGTGAGCGGCGCAACGCCCGGCTTGTTTCCGCCCCCGCGCGGCACTACATTCCCGTAGTTACAGGAGCTGACTGCCTGGCATGACGCTGCGCTTCGCTTGGGACCCCGCGAAGGCGGCCCACAACCGCGCGAAGCATGGCGTCGGCTTCGATCTGGCGGCCCGGGTGTTCCTCGACCCCTTCGCGCTGACCGAGCAGGACCGGGTCGAGGGTGGCGAACGGCGTTGGCGCACGGTGGGGCTGGTGGAGGGCGTCGTCGTCCTGGTGGTCGCTCACACGGTCGAGGACGGGTCGGGACCGGAGGGCGAACTGATCCGCATCATCTCGGCCCGCCGGGCCGACCGGACGGAAAGGAGACGCTATGACGAGCAAAGGCTCCGTGCATCGGGCGGTTGACCCCGGTTCCCCTCCAGCGCTCACGCGCCCGGAAGCCGCGGAACTGGCGGCGCTGCGGGAGGCTGCCGAGCGTGACCTCCCGGTGGACACTTCAGAGATCGCGCCACTCGACGACGCCTTCTGGCGCGCCGCGCGCCGGAATCCCTTCTTCCGTCCCGTGAAGCAGCAGGTGACGGTGCGGCTCGACGCCGATGTGCTGGCCTGGCTGCGCGCGGCTGGTCCGGGCTACCAGACGCGCCTCAACGAGGTTCTGCGCGATGCCATGCTGCGCGATGGCGGCTCGCAGGGACGCTGACGGCGGGCCGGATCATCCCGCAGGATATCAGGCGGCGCCCACCCTCAGCAGCAGCCCCGCCACCGGGCGCCCCTTCTCCTCGCGCAGCGTGGCCTCCCGCGCCTCCTGCACCCGCAGCCCGGCGGCGGCGATCGCGGTCTCGGCCGCGTCGCGCCCGTGGCGGTAGCGCAGCCCTTCGCCGAGCACGGTCCCGCTCTCGCCCGCTTCCAGGCTGAAGACGGCCACCCCGCCGGGCTTCAGCGCGGCGCGGATCGCGGCCATCACCGGGCCCAGCTCGCCCAGGTAGTTCAGCACGTCGGCCGCCGCGATCACGTCCCAGGCGGCCTTCCGCCGCGGCAGCATGTCGAGCAGGTCGGCCTCGTGCAGCGCGTCGTAGAGGCCCTTGGCGCGCGCCTGCTCCAGCATGCGGGGCGAGAGGTCCACGCCCTCGAGCCGCGTGGCGAAGGGTTTCAGCGCCGCGCCCGAGATGCCCGTGCCGCAGCCCGCGTCCAGCACCCGGCCGGGCGGCGTGCCCGCCAGCATCTCCGCGAGCAGCGCCGGCGTCCGGTAGGCGAGCGCGCCTTCCAGCTCCGCGTCGAAGCGGGGGGCGAAGGCGTCGAACAGCTCCCGCACATAGGCGGCGGGGGCGCGGGCCGGGGCCGGAGCGTCGCCGAGCGCCGCCAGCAGGAAGCGCGCCTGTTCGGCGAGCCGCCCCTTCACCCGCCGCGCCGCGTCGCGCGCGGCCTCGGCCT
>JAIEOO010000169.1 GCA_019750475.1 Acetobacteraceae bacterium
GGGCCAGGCGCGCGGCTCGCCTGGGACCCGAAAACGGAGCCCGGCCACCGCGCCGTGGGGGCGGTGCCCGTCGAGGCGGGCGGCTGGCTCGTCTTCTCGGCCGCGTGGATCGCGCCGCCGGCGGGCGTCGGCATCGACGGGGGCGCCCTCTTCTCCATGGCGGCCATGGCGCTCGGCATCGGGCTCGTCTCCGTGCTGGTGGTCCGCTGGATGACGGGCCCGCTCCGGCGGCTGGCCGACGCGGCCGACGCCATCGGCGCCGACCTCCGCGCGCGGCCGCTGCCGGAGGACGGGCCGCGCGAGGTGCGCCACGCCGCCGCCGCCTTCAACGCGATGCAGGGCCGCATCCGCCGCCTGGTCGAGGACCGCACGGAGGCGCTCGCGGCGATGAGCCACGACCTTCGCACGCCGCTCGCGCGCCTGAAGCTCCGGGCGGGCTTCCTGCCGGAGGGCGAGGAGCGCGCGCGCATGGCGGCCGACATCGCCGAGATGGAGGCGATGGTCGCGCGCACCCTGGACTACATCCGGGAGGGCCGCGACGGGGAGCCGACGCGCCCGGCGGACCTGGCCGCGATCCTCCAGACGCTGGCCGCCGACGCGGCCGATGCCGGGCAGGACGTGGCCTACGAGGGCCCGCCGCGCGCCGTGGTGCCCCTCCGCCGTCTCGCCGCCAAGCGGGCGCTCGCCAACCTGCTCGACAACGCGCTTTTGCACGGTGCGACGCCGGTGCGCCTGCGCGTGCGGCTGGAGGGGGACCGCGCGGCGGCCGAGGTGTGCGACGCCGGCCCCGGCATCGCCCCCGCCCAGCGCGGGCGCGCGCTGGAGCCCTTCGTGCAGCTGGACCCCTCCCGGGCGAAGGGCGGCTCGGGGCTCGGCCTCGCCATCGCCGCGCGCTTCGCGGAGGCGAGCGGCGGCTCGGTCGAGCTCGACGACGCCGAAGGCGGCGGCCTCTGTGTTCGGGTCTGGCTCCCGCGCGGCGGACACGTTTCGTCAAGCCGCGGAGAGGCTTCGTAGCCGTTCGCGGCGTAGATCCTCGTTTGGACGCGGCACCGACGCCGCGCGGCAACGAGGAGCGAAAACGATGATCGCACGCGTTCTACTGGTCCTGGCGGCCCTCGGCGCGGCCGGCGCCGCCCGGGCGCACGACGCCGACAACGTGCCGGAAAGCGACACGCCGGCGCACCGGGCGATGGGTCCCCACGCGGGGGCGGTGGTGGTCGGCACCACGGGCGACGGCGTGCCCGTGATCCACCGCGACGCGGCCACCTCGCACGACACCGCCAGCGCCGGCGCGCCGCGCGGCGTCGGGCCTGCCGACGACCCCAGCCTCGTCGCCCGCGCCGGCGCCGCGCGGGGGAGCTTCGGGTTCGATGCGTCCGCCCGGGTGGTGGACGTGGACGAGGGCCGGCCCGTGCTGGGCCACGGCCCGCATTCCGGCCGCTGACCCCGGGGCTCCGCGCCCCGGTCGGGCCGCCGGGCCGGACGCGCCCGTCGCACTGTAACGACGTTGCGCCGGGGCGCGGGTTCCCGGTCGCGGCGGCCGCGGGCGGCCTACCATCGCGCGGGGCGCAGGCCGCCCCGCGCCAGTCGGGAAAGGACCATCCAATGCTTCGCCTTCTGTTCGCCGCGGCCATGTCCGCCCTCGCGGGCGCCGCCGCGGCCCACGACCCCGCGCCCGGCAACCGGCCGGAGATCGACGGCCAGCCCCACGCGCCGATGCGCGGCCCCGGGCCCCACGCGGTCGGCACGAGCGGCGACGGGCGGCCGATCATCCACTACGAGCCCTCGCGGCCCGACGCACGGAACGCGCCGGGGACGGCGGCGCCCACGGACGGCGGATCGGGCGAGGTCGGGTTCGGGGCGCCGGCGCGCGTGGAGGGCGTGGACGAGCAGCGGCCGGTCCTCGGCCACGGCCCGCACACCACGCGCTGACCGCGGAAGCCCGCGCCGGTCCGGAGCTGCACGCCGGCGGATGCTTCGTCGCCGATGCCGCGGAAATGTCTCCGACGCAAGCGCGCACCCCGTTGCGATGCGCGCCTCTCCCCTTTCCGCGCGGAGAAGTCCGCTCGTGCGGGTCGTGTCCCACCGCGTGGTGTAGCGGCGCTGGTCCGTGGCCGGTTGGGCGGCCGGGTCAGGCTGGCACGGCGGACAGTCTGGCGGGGCCAGCCAGTATCGCTGACCGCGCTGATGCCTTCCAGGGTCATGTAGCGGGCCCGCTGGATGGCCCACTCGTCGGACTGCTCCAGCAACAGCGCGCCCACGAGCCTCACCACGGCGGCCTCGTTCGGGAATATGCCCACGACGCCGGTGCGCCGCTTGATCTCGCCATTCAGCCGCTCGATGGAGTTGGTGCTGTGCAGCTTCGCGCGGTGGGCGGCCGGGAATGTCATGTAGGCCAGCACGTCCTCCTCGGCCGCGTCCATGAGGGTGGCGAGCTTCGGCACCTTGGGGCGGAGCTGGTCGGCCACGGTCCTCCACTGCCGCCGCGCTCCCTCCGCGTCGGGCTCGGCGTAGGCCGTACCGATCCACGCCGAGACGAGGCGGCGCTGCGACTTCCCGGCGTGCGCCAGGGCATTGCGGGCGAAGTGGACGCGGCAGCGCTGCCACGTCGCGCGCAGGACCTTCGCCACGGCGCCCTTCAGCCCCTCGTGGGAGTCCGACACGACGAGCTTCACCCCCGCCAGCCCTCGCCTCTTGAGACCGCGCAGGAAGTCCAGCCAGAACGCCTCGGCCTCCGAAGTGCCGACCGCCATGCCCAGGACCTCCCGGCGGCCCTCGGCGTTGACGCCCACCGCGATGGTGACGGCCACGGAGACGATCCGCCCGGCCTCGCGCACCTTCACGTAGGTCGCGTCGAGCCAGAGGTACGGCCAATCGCCCTCGATGGGCCGCAGGAGGAAGTCTCGCACGCGGTCGTCGATCTCGGCGCACAGCCGGGACACCTGGCTCTTGCTGACGCCCTCCATGCCCATCGCCCGCACCAGGTCGTCCACCGAGCGCGTGGAGACGCCGTGGACGTACGCCTCCTGGATCACCGCGGTGAGCGCCTTCTCGGCCAGCCGCCGGGGCTCCAGGAACGCCGGGAAGTAGCTGCCCTTGCGCAGCCGGGGGATGCGCAGCTCCACGGTCCCCGCGCGCGTCTGCCAATCGCGCTCCCGGTAGCCGTTGCGCTGCACGAGGCGGCCGGGGCTGCGCTCGCCGTGGGCGGCTCCCGTCAGCTCGCCCACCTCCAGCTCCATCAGTCGTTCGGCGGCGAAGCCGATCATCTCCCGCAGGAAGCTCGCATCGGAGCCTTTCGCGAGCAGGTCGCGAAGGGCAGTCTCGTCATCGGTCATCGTGGTCGGTCCAAGGTCAGGGGTTGCGGCGTCAGCAACCCAACCCTGCCACGAACCGCCGCGGTGACCGCCTCAAGTCCGGCGGTCAGATCCTACACCACGGTCTGGGACACGACCCTCGTGCGCCGATCCGGCAGCGGGAATTCCGAGCATGGCCCGGGCGCGGCAGCGGTCGCGAGCGGGCACCAGCCGTCGGGCTTCGGCCGACAAATCCGTCGGCACGGTGTGAAGACGGTCAGCACCGCGTGGCGTGCGTCCTGTCCAGTGGCGATGCGCGTCGCGCTCCCGCGGCAGGTGGACACCGGTGCCCCGACCTTGGCCTCGCGCGGGGGCCGGTCCCTGGTGGGCCCGGCCTCGGTCGGGTGGTCGCGATTCGCGCGATGCCGGTTCGCGACGGCTGCGCACGCGCGTTCGCCACGTCACGCAATGCCGGGATGGAGGCCAGCACGCCGGCGGGCTGGCCTCCCGAACCGGGGCGCCCCCGGCGGCCGCCTCAGCGCCCGGCCAAGTGGCGGTGCTGGATCTCGACCGCGGTCCAGTCCTGGTGGGTCGCGGGCCAGAGCGGGTTGACGTGCTGGAATTCGACGCGGACAGGCATGTTGGTGTCGCGGTCCAGCCACACGTTCTGTGTGTAGCGCCAGGAGCTTCCGACCACCTCGAACTGCCGCTCCACCCGCACGGTGCTGAACGATCCCGCTGCGGTGGCGACCCTGCCGCCGTCGGCGGCCGTCCACCGCTCATTGATCGAGATGCTGTCCTGGAAGTTGTTGATGCCGAAGTACTGGAAAGTCACAGGGCGGACGTCGCGAAGGTCGAGGCCTCCGGACACCAGGCGATTCAGTCGGTCCCCGGCCGCGCGGTAGAACCCGTCGGTCGTGGGGAAAAGCCCCAAGAACCGGCTGCCCTGGGCGGTGAGGCACACGGCGCCCCCCTCGGATGACTGGCCGCGAAACCGAATGCTGCTCCCCACAGACGTCTCCAGGCTCGTGCCGGCCGACGGGCATTGGAACGCCCATGCGGACGTTGTCTGGGCGTCGGCCGTCACGGCCGAGCCCAGGATGGCGAGGGCCGATAGTGCGAGGCGGCTTGTCATGGTCATGCTCCCTTTTGCTGCGCTGTTTCGTTCGGCCTGGCGCGCCCAGTCGGAGCGTCGCCAGGTCAGTCATATTGCGTCGGCCGCGCGAATATCGGCCTCGTCTTATTTTGACTTATTTTGATTGTACGTAGCATTGTAACGTACTGCGAAGAAAAAGGGGGATGCCGTCATGGTTCGACCTGTGCGACGACCTCCCCTCGATGAGCGGCACGTGGCCCTTCCGGCGATCCTGGCCGGGATTGCGACCCAGCAGACCTTTCATGCCGAGGGTCGCTGGCACGTCGAGGTTTGGTGCGATGCCCACCGAGAGTGCTGCGGCAGCCAATGTGGACCACCCCCGCGCCAAGGGCTTCGCGGCCCGAGCCCGAAGCCCGGGACATCGTCCCGTCGGCGCGGACGGACGCCACGTCCCATGTTTCCGCATGCGCGGCGCCAGACCGGTTTGACGGAGGCCGCAGCGTGCCGGCGCCCCGATGCAGGCGAGAGCAACCTATCGATGGACAGGGCTGCGGCTCGGGCCTCGGCTCCGCCAGCGCTGCGCGCGCGGCCGGGACGAGCGCCGTCGCGCTGGCTTCGGGGCGCCGGAGGCGGGCGGGCCACCGGCGATCACCAGCCTCCCATCGTTAGATTGTGGCAGGACGACCGCGTCCGGTGCGCCGCCGCGGCATCCCTCGAGACGGACCTTCCAGGCGCGAAGCGACAGTCACCGCCCGCCCAGGGCGCTTACGGCGCCGCCGGACACCGATGCCGCGGACGCGTGCCCGCGCACCGCTACCTGGGTGGCAGGGGGAGGCCCGCAACCTCGTCGCCGAGAGCCGCGACAAACTCCCCGACCAGCGCCGAGCGCGCGGGGAGGGGTGGCAGCAGGAGAAGCGCCCCGAATTCGATCAGCGGGCGGAACGGGCGCGCCACGAGGCCGCGCTCGGCGTAGCTGCCGGCGGCGAAGGCGACCCAGTTGGCCAACCCCACGCCCAGACCCTGGAGGGCCAGTTCGCACACCGACGCGGAGTAGGGGGTCTCCGCCACGGTCCGGGGCCTCGCGCCGGCGCGCCTCAGCAGCGCGTCAAGCCGCTGCCGCGCCCGGTCCTCCGGCGCCAGGGCGACCATCGCGACGCCGTCGAGGTCGGACGCGCGGAGCGCGCCCGGCGC
>JAIEOO010000388.1 GCA_019750475.1 Acetobacteraceae bacterium
GGCGGCTTCGGCGGCCCGCGCGGCGGCGGTGGCGGCTTCGGCGGCGGGGATCGCCCGCCGCGCCGCAACTTCGACGAGGGCACGGGCCCCGTCTACCCGCTGAACGGCACCGTGAAGTGGTTCGACCAGGTGCGCGGCTTCGGCTTCGTGACGCCGGAAGACGGGGGCCAGGACGTGTTCCTGCACTCCTCCGTGCTGACGCGCGCCGGCCGCACCGACCTGCAGCAGGGCGAGAAGGTCTCGCTCGACGTGCGGGACGGGCAGCGCGGCCGCCAGGCCGTCGGCATCAAGTAAGGCGCCCTCACCGGCGATGCATGAGGGGCGCGGTCCGCGAGGACCGCGCCCTTTTCGCATCCGGCCCGTTCATGTCTCGGCAAGCGCCGGGCGCGAAGCTGAGCGCCATGCGCGCCCTCCTGCCGATCCTGCTCCTCGCGGCGCTGCCGGCGGCGGCCCAGACGCCGCTGCCGGTCTGCATCCCGCAGCGCGACGGCATGGTCCATTGCTTCGAGAACCGCCTCTGCGTCTGCCGGTACGAGCGCGGCGGGCAGCTCACCGGCCGCGCGGACGGGTACCGCTGGGACTGCGGCGCGCTGCGCCCCGATTGCCGGCCGGCGCCGGCCGATCTGCCGCCCGGGATGCAGTCGCCCTGGCCGCCCTATCTGCCGCCGCCCCATGTGCTGATCGATCCGCTGAGGCGCTGACCGGGCTGGATCGGGCGGCGGGAAAGCCTCACTCTGCGGGCGAATGTCTGCCGGAGATGCCATCATGCGCCGCCGCTCGCTGCTCGCCGCCCCGCTTCTCGCCGCGCCTGCCCTCGCCGGCGCGCAGGAGGCCTGGCCGAGCCGGCCGATCAGCCTCATCGGCGGCTTTCCCAACGGATCGGGGGTGGACATCTACCAGCGCCGCCTGGCCGAGCCGCTGTCGCGCGCGCTCGGCCAGCCCGTGGTGGTGGACAACCGCACCGGCGCCGGCGGCAACATCGGCTCGGACTTCGTGGCCAAGGCGCGGCCCGACGGGCACACGCTGTATTTCGGCACGGCCGGCACGCACGCGATCAACGCGAGCCTCTACCGCGCGCTGCCCTTCGACGTGATCCGCGACTTCACGCCGATCGCCCATCTGGGCGAGGTGCCGAACGTCCTCACGGTCAGCGCCGAGCGGCGGCCGCAGCTGACCGATTGCCACGCCGTCATCGCCGCCGCCCGGGCCAATCCGGGCCGGCTGAACTACGGCAGCACGGGCAACGGGGCCTCGACCCACCTGGCCGGCGCGCAATTCGCCATCGCCGCGGGGGTGGAGCTGACGCACGTGCCCTATCGCGGCCAGCCCGGCGCGGCGCTCGCGGTGCTGCAGGGCGATGTGGACCTGTTCTTCAACCAGACGGGCCCCGCCATCGGCATGATCCGCCAGGGGCAGGTGCGGGGCCTGGCGGTGACGACGCGCACCCGCGTCGCGGCGTTGCCCGACGTGCCGACGGTCGAGGAGGCCTGCGGCCTGCCGGGCTTCGAGAGCACGACGTGGTACGGCATCTTCGCCCCGGCCAACCTGCCGCAGCCCATCGTCGATCGCCTCTCGGCGGAGATCACCCGCATCCTCCGCGAGCCCGATTTCCAGCGCTGGCTGATCGAGAGCCAGGGCATCACGCCGCCCGGCGTCTTCACCCCGCGCGAATTCGCCGAGATCCAACGCCGCGACGTGGCCCGCTGGGCGGAGGTGGTGCGCCGCTCGGGCGCGACGGTGGACTGATACGGACCGCCCTGAAGGAGCACCCGCCCGAGGGGGAGGGCGGATCGTGCCGGGGCCCGTTCGGGGCGCGGCGATGGCGAACGCCCGGTCAGGCCGTGGGCGGCGAAGCCCCCTCCCGCGGCAACGGGAGCCTCCGCCACTTCGTCGCGGCACCGGCTCGCCGGCGCCGGATCGTCCCGACCGGGATCGGTCCGGACCCGAAGCCCCGCGCAACCCCGCCGACAGCGGCTTCGGACTGACGACCGGCCGGGCGAAGCCGCGGTCGGCCGGCGTCAGCGCCAGGGCAGCTTGTCGGATTCCAGCATCGCCTGCTCGCGCGTCAGGCCGAGATCCTTGAGCAGATGGTCATCGAGCTCGGCCAGTCCGCGGCGCGTCTCCCAGTTCCGCCAGCAGCGGACCAGCCAGCCGGTCCACCCGGTGACGGCCGTGGCGGCCGGCAACCGCAGCGAGGCGGGCAGGGGGGAGGTACGGGCGGACATGGCGATCTCCTGTGATCTTGTTCGACAGCCGGGTCCGTCCGGCCGCGACACCCTTGTCGCGCAGGATGCCATCATCAGGCCAACGCATAATTTTGACTGCCAAGATCAAATTCCCTGATATCTTGGTGCGATGCAGCTTCCCTCCGGCCTCGACCCCGACCTCCTCCGCTCCTTCGTGCTGGTCGCCGAGACCGGCAGCGCCACCCGCGCGGCGGAGCGCGTGGGGCGCACGCAATCGGCCGTCTCCATGCAGATGAAGCGCCTCGAGGAGGTGCTGGGCCATCAGCTCTTCGACCGCGGGTCGCGCGGCCTCGTCCCCACCATGAAGGGGGCCTGGCTGCTCGAGCGCGCGCGCAACCTCCTCGCGCTGAACGAGGAGATCATCGCCGCCTTCCGCGCCCCGCCCATGGTCGGGCAGGTGCGGCTGGGCTCGCCCGACGATTACGCGCTGCAATGGCTGCCCGGCATCCTCGCGCGCTTCGCCGCGACGCATCCGGGGGTGGAGGTGGACGTGGTCTGCGTCTCCTCGGGCGAGCTGGTGGAGCGGCTCGAGGAGGGGACGCTCGACCTCGCCCTCATCACCGAGGGCCATGGCCGCGACGGGGAGGAGGTGTGGCGCGGGCCGCTGCGCTGGGTGGGGCCGACCGCGCCCATGAGCGGGCAGCCGCTGCACCAGCGCGACCCGCTGCCCCTGGCGCTCGCCCATCCGGGCTGCACCTGGCGGCGCGCCGCCATCGACGCGGTCGGCCGCGCCGGGCGGCGCCTGCGCGTCACCTACAACAGCTCGACCCAGTCCGGCTGCTTCGCCGTCGCCCTCGCCGGGCTGGCGCTGACCGTCTCGACGCCGGCGCGGCTGCCGCCGGGCCTCGTCTGGCTGGGCGAGGCGGAGGGGCTGCCGCCGCTCGCCGAGATGGGCATCCTCCTCTCCTTCGGCGACGCGCCGGCGAGCGAGGGAACGGCGGCGCTGGCCGAGGCCATCCGGCAGGGCTTCGTCAACGCCTCTTGAGCGGCGCGGGCCGCGCGTGGTGTGGTGCGGGAAACGCCATCAGGGAAACGCGACCATGCTCCGCCGGACCGTCCTCGGCTCGCTGCTTGCCACACCGGCCTTGACCGGCGGTCCCGTGGCGGGCGCGCGGGCCCAATCCTGGCCGGAACGCCCGGTGCGGATCATCGTGCCCTTCCCGCCGGGCGGGTCGAACGACACGGTCGCGCGCATCATCCAGCCGCGCCTGCAGGAGATCCTCGGCCGGCCGGTCGTCGTGGACAACCGCGGCGGCGCCTCGGGCTCGGTCGGGTCGACCGAGACGGCCCGCGCCGCGCCCGACGGCCACACCTGGCTGCTCGCCAACGACACGCTCGCCGGCAACGAGACGCTGATGAGCCTGCCCTACCGCGTGATGGACGCCTTCACCTTCTGCTCGGTGCTCGGCACCTGTCCCTACGCGCTGACGGCCCATCCCTCGACGCCGTTCCGGACCCTCCAGCAGGTGATCGAGGCCGCGCGCGCCCGGCCCGACACGCTGAACTACGCGACGACGGGGGCGGGGTCGCTCGCGCATGTGGCGGCGGTGCTGCTGCAGCAGCGCGGCGATTTCCGGCTGGTGCACGTGCCGTATCGCGGCGGCGGCCCGGCCCTGCAGGACGCGGTGGCGGGCCATGTGCCGCTGTTCATGTCCAACATCGTGATCATCCTGCCCCATATCCGGGAGCACCGGCTGATCCCGGTTGGCGTCTCGACGGCGGGACCGAGCCGCTTCCTGCCCAACGTGCCGACCTTCGCCTCCCAGGGCTTCCCGGGCTTCGAGGCGCTGACCTACTGGGTGATGGTGGGACCCGCCGGCATCCCGGCGCCGATCAACCAGCGCATGCAGCAGGCGCTGCGGCAGGTGCTGTCCGAGCCCGCGGTGCAGGCCCGGATGGCGGAGCAGGGGGCCGAGATCGTCGCCAGCACCCCGGCCGAGACCGAAACCTTCATCCGCAACGAGATCGCCAAGTGGGGCGAGGTGATCCGCACGAACAACATCCGCGCGGAGAGCTGAGCGCGGCGGCCGGCCCGGCGCTGGCTCGGCTCGCCCTTGCCAATCCCGCAGGGCCGGGTCCATCTGCGGCGGATTGCAAAACACCACAGGGAGGTCACGCCTTGAACCGTCGTCTTCTCCTCGCCGTCGCCGGCGCGGGGCTCGCCGCGCCGTCCGTGCTGCGTGCCCAGAACGCGCTGCCCGACCGGCCGCTCCGCCTGATCGTGCCCTGGCCGCCCGGCGGCTCGACCGACACGATCGCCCGGATCTACCAGCCCCGGCTGTCCGAGCTGCTGGGCCGGCCCGTGATCATCGAGAACCGGGGCGGGGCGTCGGGGGCGACGGGCGCCATCGAGGCGGCGCGGGCGCCGGCGGACGGGAGCACCTGGCTCTTCGCCTACGACACGCAGGCGACCAACGAGACCGTCATGCGGCTGCCCTTCCGCACCATGGAGGCGTTCACCCCCGTCTGCCACGTGGCGTCGGGGCCGCTCGTCATGGTCGCGCACCACAGCTCGCCCTTCCAGAACTGGGGCCAGGTGGTCGAAGCGGCCCGGCGGGCGCCGGACACGATCAACTACGCGACCTCGGGGGTGGGGGGCCTCGCCCACGTCTCGACCGTGCTGCTGCAGAGCCGGGGGAACTTCGGCATCACCCACGTGCCCTACCGGGGCGGCGGGCCGGCCGTGACGGCGGCGGTGGCGGGGGAGGTGCCGCTCTTCATGACCAACGTCGTCATCGTGAGCCAGCACATCCGCGCGGGGACGCTGCGGCCCCTCGGGGTGACCACGGCGGAGGAGACGCGGCACGTGCCGAACACCCGCAGCTTCGCCCAGCAGGGTGTCGCCGACTTCGCCGCCCCCACCTGGTGGGCGATGCTCGGCCGGGCCGGCACGCCGGAGCCCATGGTGCGCCGCGTGAACGAGGCGATGGTCCAGGCGTTGAACGACCCGGCGGTGAAGAGCCGCATCGAGGAGCAGGGCTGCGACATCGTGGCTTCGACCCCGGAGGCGTGCGGGGCCTTCATTCAGGCCGAGATCGCGAAGTGGGCCGAGGTGATCACGCGGAACAACATCCGCGCCGATAGCTGAGTCGGCCCGGCGCAAGGGGCCGGGCCCGGCGGGGAGCCATGCGTGTCACGCAATCGTAAAGGCTTTACACCGGGCCCGTTGGCCCATAGATAGCGCCTCACCGGACGACGCGTTCGGTTCCGCCGCTGGCGAGGGGTTGACTTGGTGGTGAAAGCCGCTAAGATGAGCGCCCTTCGCTGACGAAGCGGAGTCCTTCCGCAAGGATGGATGAGGTGCTTTCGGTGGCGCTGCTGCCGAGATCATCTTCGTTGTTTCAAATTCGCATCGGATCGTGTGGGTAATTTGGTAAGATATTGCCTGAGGCTCTATTTGATGGGCTGAG
>JAIEOO010000374.1 GCA_019750475.1 Acetobacteraceae bacterium
CCGCCGCCCGGCGCCGCGACGATCGCGGTGAGGCGCGGCCGGCCCGCGGTGAGGGTGCCGGTCTTGTCGAAGGCGACCGTGCGGGCGGCCCCGATCGCCTCGAGCGCCGCGCCGCCCTTCACCAGCAGCCCGCGCCGCGCGCCGGCCGAGAGGCCGGAGGCCATGGCGGCGGGGACGGAGATCACCAGCGCGCAGGGGCAGGCGATCAGCAGCACCGCGAGGCCGCGGTAGAGGCTCGTCTGCCAGTCCCAGCCGAGCAGGGGCGGCGCCAGGAGGATGACGGCGGCGGAGACCGCCATGGCGCCGGGCGTCCACCAGGCCGAAAAGCGCTCGATGAAGCGCTGCGTCGGCGCGCGGGAGGCCGTGGCCTCCTCCACCAGGCGGATGATGCGGGCCACGGTGTTGTCCGCCGCGGCGCGGGTCACGCGGACGCGCAGCGCGCCGTCGGCGTTGATCGAGCCGGCGACCACCGCCTCCCCGGGGCCGCGCGCCACGGGCACGCTCTCGCCGGTCACCGGGCTCTCGTCCAGCGCCGAGCGCCCCTCCTCGATCGTGCCGTCGCAGGGGACGCGGTCGCCGGGGCGGACCAGCACCAGGTCGCCGACGGCCAGGCGCTCGGGCGGAACCTCCTCGGCCGAGCCGTCCGGGCGGAGGCGGAGCGCGATGCGGGGCATCAGCGCGGAGAGCGCCCGGATGCCCGCCCGGGCCCGGCCGGCGGCGACGTTCTCCAGCAGCTCGCCCACCGCGAAGAGCAGCACCACGACGGCGGCTTCCGCCGCGGCGCCGATCACGACCGCGCCGAGGGCGGCGGTGCACATGAGCGTCTCGATCGAGAACGGGCTGCCCGCCCGGGCCAGGGCGAGGGCACGGCGGCCGAAGGGCACCAGCGCGGCCAGCGTCGCGGTGACGAAGAGCCACCCGTGCGCGCCGGGCAGGACGAGCGCGAGCAGGCAGGCGGCTCCGACAAGGCCTCCGAGCACCCAGACCAGCATCGCCTTGCCGGTGCGCCACCAGGGAAGGCCCGCCTCGGCCGCGTCCTCGTCGTGGTGGCCGTGGGGATGGCCATGCCCGCCCGTCGGGGGCGATGCGTCGCCCAGCGGGGTCGCCACGTAGCCGAGCGCCGCGACCTCGCGCTCGACCGTCGCGGCCGCCGTGCCGGGGGCGAGCGACACGGCCAGGCGCTCCGCCATCAGGTTGACCTCGACCGCCGAGACGCCGGGCAGCCGCTCCACCGCCCGCGTCACCTCGGCGACGCAGGACGCGCAGTCGATGCCCTCCACCCGCCATTCCCGCCTGACTCCGCCGGCCATGGCCGCGCCTCCACCTCAGTGCCGCGCGACAGATGGGACCTCTAGTGACTTGAGGTTCAAGGGGCCATGTGCCGGCGATGACGCGATCGCTCTCCATCGGCGACCTGGCCCGCGCCACCGGCGTGAAGGCGACCACCATCCGCTGGTACGAGGCCGAGGGCCTGCTGCCGGCTCCCGGGCGGACCGAAGGCGGCCACCGCGCCTATGGCGAGGCCCATCTGGGCCGCCTGGGCTTCATCCGGCATGCCCGCGAACTGGGCTTCGCCATCCCGGCCATCCGGGAGCTGCTCGACCTCGCGGACCAGCCGGAACGCGATTGCGGGGCGGCCCACGCGATGGCGACGGCGCAGATCGCGGCGATCGACGACAAGCTGCGGCGACTGCGGGCGCTGCGCGCCGAGCTGGTGCGCGTGGCGGAAGCGTGCGGGGGCGGGCGGGCGGCGGAGTGCCGCCTGCTGGAGGTGCTCGCCGATTACCGGCACGGACACTGCGCCGACCCCCTCCATGCGGGACGTGACGACCCGCGCGGCTGATCCGGCACCACGTCCCCGCCCGGCGGGATGAGTCCCAGGGTGCGCGGGCCTCGGCCGCGGCATGGGGCCGCCCCGCCGGCCGATCCTCGCCGCCAGCCGGCGCACGCCCCGCCCCTGTGAGCGGTCCGGCGAAGCTGGCGGGCGCGCCCGGCCAGCCGGAAGCCTCCCCGGACGGGCGGCGGATCGGCGCGCCGGATGGCCAACCCCGCGAACGGGCGATCGTCGGGCGGCGGCGCTCCCTCGGGCACGGGCGTCGTGACGCGGGGCCGGGCCAGGGCCCCGCACCCGGTCCCTCCCGCCGCTACCCGATCCGCGCCGACCGCAGCCGCAGGGCATTGCCCACGACGCTGACCGAGGACAGCGCCATGGCCGCCGCCGCGATCACCGGCGAGAGCAGGATGCCGAAGATCGGGTACAGCACGCCCGCCGCGACCGGCACCCCGGCGGCGTTGTAGGCGAAGGCGAAGAACAGGTTCTCGCGGATGTTGCGCATCACCGCGCGCGACAGCCGCCGGGCGCGGACGATGCCCGTAAGGTCCCCGCCGAGCAGCGTCACGCCCGCGCTCTCGATCGCGACGTCGGTGCCGGTGCCCATGGCGATGCCGACCTCGGCCGCGGCCAGCGCCGGCGCGTCGTTCACGCCGTCGCCGGCCATCGCCACGCGCCTTCCCTCGGCCTTCAGCCGCTCGACGATCCGCTGCTTGTCCTCCGGAAGCACCTCCGCCTCCACCTCGGCGATGCCGAGCCGCCGGGCGACCGCCTCCGCCGTGGTGCGGTTGTCGCCCGTCAGCATGACGACGCGCACGCCCTCGGCCCGGAGCCCCGCCAGCGCGGCCGGCGTCGTCTCCTTCACGGGGTCGGCCACCGCGACGATCCCCGCCGGACGCCCGTCGGCCGCGACGAAGAACACGGTCGCCCCGTCGGCCCGCAGCCGCTCCGCCTCGGCGGCGAGCGGCCCGGGGTCGATGCCGAGTTCCGCCATCAGCCGCGCGTTGCCCACGGCGGCGCGCCGGCCCTCCACGGTGCCGGTCACGCCCCGGCCGATGGGCGCGTCGAACGCCTCCACCGACGGAACCGGCAGGCCGCGCGCGGCGGCGGCGCGCACCACCGCCTCGGCCAGCGGGTGCTGGCTCGGGCGCTCCAGCCCGGCCGCGAGGCGGAGCAGCTCGGCTTCGTCCATGCCGCCCGCCGGCACCACCGCGACCACCTCCGGCCGGCCTGCCGTCAGGGTGCCCGTCTTGTCCACGACCAGGGTGTCGATGCGCTCCAGCCGCTCCAGCGCCTCGGCGTTCTTGATCAGCACGCCGGCCTGCGCGCCCCGCCCCACGCCCACCATGATGCTCATCGGCGTGGCGAGCCCGAGGGCGCAGGGGCAGGCGATGATCAGCACCGTCACGGCGGCCACGACCGCGTAGGCCGCGCGCGGCTCCGGCCCCCAGACGAGCCAGGCGAGGGCGGCCAGGATCGCCACCGCGACCACCGCCGGGACGAACCACGCCGAAACCTCGTCGGCGAGGCGCTGGATCGGCGCGCGCGAGCGCTGGGCGCCCGCGACCATCCGCACGATCTGCGCGAGCACCGTGTCCTGCCCGACGCGGTCGGCGCGCATCACGAAGGCGCCCTGGCCGTTCAGCGTGCCGCCGGTGACGCGGCTGCCCGGCGCCTTGGACACCGGCACCGGCTCGCCCGTGACCATGCTCTCGTCCACGTTGGAAGCGCCCTCCAGCACCTCGCCGTCGAGCGGCACCTTGTCGCCCGGCCGGACCCGCAGGCGGTCGCCGACATGGACATGGGCCAGGGGCACCTCCGTCTCGGCGCCGTCCGGCCCGATGCGGCGCGCGATGGGCGGCGCGAGGTCGAGGAGGGCGCGGATCGCGCCGCCCGTCCGCTCCCGCGCGCGCAGCTCCAGCACCTGGCCGAGCAGCACCAGCACCACGATGACCGCGGCCGCCTCGAAATACACCGCGACCGAGCCGTCCGGCGCGCGGAAGGCCGCGGGGAAGACGCCGGGCGCCGCGGTGGCCACGACGCTGAACAGCCAGGCGACGCCGGTGCCGAGCGCGATGAGGGTGAACATGTTGAGCGAGCGGTTCCGCACGCTCGCCCAGCCGCGCGCGAAGAACGGCCAGCCGGCCCAGAGCACCACTGGCGTCGCCAGCAGAAGCTGGATCCAGTTGCCCACCCGCGGCCCGCCGACGAGGTGCATGGCCCCCGTCAGGTGCCCGCCCATCTCCAGCAGGAACACCGGGACCGCGAGGGCGAGCCCGACCCGGAAGCGCCGCGTGAAGTCGGCGAGCTCCGGGTTCGGCGCGGCCTCCGCCGTCGGGGTCTCGGGTTCGAGCGCCATGCCGCAGATGGGGCAGCTGCCGGGTCCGGCCTGCCGGATCTGCGGATGCATGGGGCAGGTCCAGACGGCGCCCGGCGCCACCGCCTCGGCGCGGAGCGGTGCCGCCGCCTTCGGGTGGAGATACCTCGCGGGATCGGCGACGAACTTCCCGCGGCAGCCGGCCGAGCAGAAGTGAAAGGTCGCGCCGTCGTGCTCCGCGTGGTGCGGCGTCGCTGCCGGGTCCACGTCCATGCCGCACACCGGATCCTTCACCGGCGCGCGACCTGCGTCATGGGGTGCGTCGGCGTGGCGATGCGCGTGGCCATGGTGCGCGCCGTGATGCTGGCTCATCGGGTTCCTCCGGCGGAAGGGGTCGGCCGCGCGGCCAACCGGCGGGCGGCAAGCAGGAGCAGCGGGGGCAGGACGATCCACTGCAGAAGCGGGGTGAGGCCGGTCTCGAGCGGCGGCACCCGCGGCATCGCCGGCGCGTAGGCCCAGCGTCCCCGGACCTCGACGGCGAGCCACTCGATGGCCACGGTCGCCGCCACCCCGAGGAGCGTGGCGAGGATGGTCACGGGTGCGAACCGCCGCGCCGGCCAGCCCCGCGCCCGGGCCAGCAGGAGGGCCGCCCCGAGGGCGGCCGCGCCGAGGACCCCGTCCCCGGCCGTGCAGTGCAGGACCGCCCGCCACACCTCGCGGGGCGGGGCCTCGGCCCACAGCGTGTAGAGACGCACATGCGCCGCCTCCCAGGCGAGGTTCGCGCCGAGCAGCAGCGCGAGGTAGAGGCCAGCCGTGCGCCGCGCCGCGGCATGGAGGACGCCCGTCACGGGTGCTCAGCCGCGGGGGGTGTCGTCGCGGCCTGCGGCGCCGTGGCCGTGATGGCCGCCGTGGTGCATGACGAGGTGCATCAGGGGACAGGCGAGGAGCAGCAGGTAGGGCAGCGCCCCGAGCGCGTGCCCCCAGTGCTCGCGCAGCAGGTAGAAGGCGCCGACCAGCGCGAAGCCGATCACGGCGACCCCCGCGCGCGTGCGCCACCACGATGGCCGCGCGTTCATGTGCCGGGTCCCGTCCATGTCACGGCATGCCCATCCGCATCGCCCGGAAATGCTCGGCCATCAGCTCGTCGGCGGTGCGCCGCTGCTCCTCCGTCAGCGCGGCGTAGAGCGGGCCCGCCGCGGCGGCGATGCCGCGGAGCGCCTCGAGCTGCGCGCTCAGCGCCGCCACGCGCCGCTCGATCTGCTGCGGAGCCGGGACCGGCGCGCCCGGCATGCCGGGCGCCGTCGGCTGGGCCGGGCGCAGCCGCTCCACCTCGCGGCGGACCGCCGCGGCGAAGGCGTCCCATTGCGGCGCCTGGGCGTCGGTGAGCCGCAGCTCCGCGCGGAAGAACGCCAGTTGCCCCTCGATGCGGCGGAAGGGCTGGGCGGCGGCGTGCATCCGCCCGTGCATGCCCGGCATCATGGGCATCATCCGGCCCATCTCGCCGCCCATCATCATGCCGGGGCCCGGCCCGG
>JAIEOO010000348.1 GCA_019750475.1 Acetobacteraceae bacterium
CGAAGCCGGCGGCGACCGCGGCGCGCAGCGGCGCCTCCCGCCGGCCGAGCACGGTGACGTGCGCGCCAGCCTCGGTCAGCGCCCGCGCGCAGGCGAGGCCGATGCCCGTCCCGCCGCCGCTCACCAGCGCCGACATGCCCGCGAGGTCCGACATGTTTCAAGCTTAAAGCATTGCCTCCGCCGATCCTTCAAGCCTAAAATATCTCGTCCCCGGAGGAGCTCACCCCATGCGCATCGCGGTGATCGGCGGCGGGCCCGCCGGCCTCTACTTCGCCATCCTGATGAAGCGGGACATGCCCGAGGCCCGCATCGCCGTCGTGGAGCGCAACGCGCCCGACGACACCTTCGGCTTCGGCGTGGTGTTCTCCGACGCGACGCTCGACGCCTTCCGGGAGGCGGACGAGCCCTCCTACCGCGCCATCACCGAGAGCTTCGCCTACTGGGACGACATCGAGATCGTCGCGAAGGGAACCAGTCACCGCGTCGGCGGCAACGGCTTCTGCGGCTGCTCCCGCCGCACGCTGCTGCTGCTGCTGCAGGACCGCGCCCGGCGCCTCGGCGTCGAGCTGGAGTTCCGGACGGAAGCCAGGCCCGAGGACTTCCCCGACGCCGACCTGATCGTGGCGGCGGACGGCATCAACTCCCCCATCCGCGAGCGCTTCCGCGACCACTTCCAGCCCGAGGTGGATCTTCGCCCTAACCGCTTCGCCTGGATGGGGTCCACCCGCCCCTTCGACGCCTTCACCTTCTTCTTCCGCGAGACGTCGCACGGCATCTTCATCGCCCATTGCTACCAGTACGAGCCGGGCCACAGCACCTGGGTTCTGGAAACCGACCCCGAGACCTTCGCCAAGGCCGGCCTCGACGCCATGTCCGAGGAGGAGAGCGCCCGCTTCCTGGAAGGCGTCTTCGCCGAGGAGCTGCGAGGCCATCGGCTGGTCACCAACCGCTCCCTCTGGCGCCGCTTCCCCATGATCCGCTGCGGACGCTGGGTGAAGGACAACATCGTCCTCCTCGGCGACGCCAAGGCCAGCGCGCATTTCTCCATCGGCAGCGGCACCAAGCTCGCGATGGAGGACGCCATCGCGCTGCACCAGGCCTTCATGGCCGGCGGCAGCGTGACGGAGTGCCTGCGCCGCTTCGAGACGAGCCGCCGCGAGGATGTCGAGAAGACCCAGCACGCCGCCGACGTCTCGCTCGTCTGGTTCGAGCATGTGAAGCGCTTCTGGGATTTTTCGCCGGCGCGCTTCGCCTTCGGCGTGATGACGCGGTCCAAGGCGATTACCTGGGACAGCCTCCTGCTGCGCGCGCCGGAATTCGTGCGCGAGGTGCAGCACCAGGTCGCCGCCGAGACACCCGAGGGCGACCCGCGCAAGCCGCCCATGTTCCAGCCGCTGAGGCTGCGCGGCCTGGAACTGCCCAACCGCGTCGTCGTCTCCCCCATGTGCATGTATTCGGCGGAAGACGGCGTGCCAGTCGACTTCCACCTGATCCATTACGGCTCCCGCGCCCAGGGCGGCGCCGGGCTGCTCTTCACGGAGATGACCTGCCCCGCGCCCGACGCCCGCATCACCCCGGGCTGCGCCGGCCTCTGGAACGACGCGCAGCAGGCGGCCTGGACGCGCATCGTCGCCAATGTCCACGCCGCTGGCGCGAGGATCGCGCTCCAGCTCGGCCATGCCGGCCGCAAGGGTGCCACGAGGCTCATGTGGGACGGCATGGACCGCCCGCTGGAGCAGGGCGCCTGGCCCATCCTCTCCGCGAGCGAGACCCCCTACTACCCTGACAGCCAGGTCCCGCGCGCGATGACGCGCGCCGACATGGACCGCGTGACCGCCGAATTCGTCGCGGCGGCGAAGCGCGGCATCGCCTGCGGCTTCGACCTGCTCGAGCTCCACTGCGCCCATGGCTACCTGCTGGCGAGCTTCCTCTCGCCGCTGACCAACCTCCGCACCGACGACCATGGCGGCCCCGTCGAGAACCGGCTGCGCTACCCGCTGGAGGTCTTCGACGCCCTCCGCGCGGTCTGGCCGCAGGACAAGCCCATGTCCGTCCGCATCTCCGCGACGGACTGGAAGGAGGGCGGCATCACCGACGCCGACACCCTCGCCATCGCCCGCGCCTTCGCCGCCCATGGCTGCGACCTCGTGGACGTGTCCACGGGCCAGACCGTCCACGACGCCGAGCCGACCTATGGCCGCATGTTCCAGCTCCCCTGGGCCGACATGCTGCGCAACGAAGCCGGCCCCGCCGGGACGCGGCCCGGCGAGGCCGGGCGGGCCCGGCCGGCGCCGCGGCTCGCCGTGATGTGCGTCGGCTCCATCACCACGGCGGACCAGATCAATACCATCGTCGCCGCCGGCCGCGCCGACCTCGTGGCGCTCGGGCGGCCGCACCTCGCCCACCCCTTCTTCACGCTCCACGCCGCCGCGACCTATGGTGTGAAGGACGTCGCCTGCCCCATCCAGTACGGCTGGGGCAAGGACGCGTTGTTCCGCCAGATGTCGCGGGAGAGGGAGGAGATGATGGACCTTCGCCGCAAGGCCAAGCCCGCGAGCCACGCGCCGCAGTCCGCCAGCCTGCCGCGCGCCGCGGAATGACGGCCCCCGTCCTCATCGCCGGCGGCGGCGTCGGCGGCCTCGCGCTGGCGCTGATGCTCCACGCCCGCGGCATCCCGGCGCAGGTCTTCGAAGCCGCGGCGGAGGTGAAGGAACTCGGCGTCGGGATCAACCTGCCGCCCCACGCCACGGCCGAACTCGTCGCGCTCGGCCTGCTCGACGCCCTCGACGCGGTGGCCATCCGCACGCGCGAGCTGCGCTACCTCAACCGCTTCGGCCAGCTCATCTGGGATGAGCCGCGCGGGATGTATGCCGGCCACCGGATCCCGCAGCTCTCCCTCCATCGCGGCCGGCTGCACGGCGTCATGTGGCGCGCGGCGGCGCAACGCCTGCCCGCTGGCAGCCTGCACACCGGCAAGCGCCTCGCCGGCTTCACCCAGGACGCGCAGGGCGTGACGGCCCGCTTCGCCGACGGGACCGAGGCGCGGGGCCGCATCCTGGTGGGCGCCGACGGCATCCACTCCGCCCTGCGCGCCGCGCTGCACCCCGATGACGGCGGCGTGAAGTGGAACGGCATCCTGATGTGGCGCGGCTGCACCGACTGGCCGGAATTCGAGGGCGGGGACGTCATGGTCGTCGCCGGCGACATGAAGGAGAAGCTGGTCCTCTACCCCGTGGGCGCCGGCCGGACGCCCGGCACGCGCCTCACCAACTGGGCGCTCTGCGTCCAGCTGGGCGACCCCACGCGCCCGCCGCCGCGGCGCGAGGACTGGTCCCGCCCTGGCAAGCTGGAGGAGGCGCTGCCCCATCTGCAGCGCTTCCGCGTCCCCTGGCTCGACGTCGAGGCGCTGGTCCGCGCCACGCCCGAATTCTACGAATACCCGATGTGCGACCGGGACCCGCTGCCCTGGTGGAGCGATGGCCGCGTCACGCTGCTCGGCGACGCCGCGCACCCCATGTATCCGGTGGGCTCCAACGGCGCCTCCCAGGCCCTGCTCGACGCCCGCTGCCTCGCCGAGCTGCTCGCGTCGCACGACGCCCCCGAAGCCCTCGCGGCCTACGATGCCGAGCGCCGGCCGCGCACCGCCGACATCGTGACGATCAACCGCCGCGGCGGGCCGGAACGCGTGGTGGACGTGGTCAGCGAACGCGCGCCCGACGGCTTCGACGACATCGCCGCGGTCATCGCCCGCGACGAGCTCGCCGCCATCATCCGCAGCTACACCCAGCTCGTGGCGACGCCGCGATGAGCGTCCGCGTCGAACGCCACGCCGACGGCACGGCGACCGTGACGCTGATGCGCCACGCGAAGCTCAACACGCTGAACGCCGTGGCCCTGCGCGACCTCGCCCAGGCGTTCCACGGCCTCCACGACGCGCGCGCCGCGATCCTGACCGGGGAGGGGACACGCGCCTTCATCGGCGGCGCCGACATCAACGAGATGGCGGCGCTTCAGGGGCCCGAGGCGGCCGAGGCCTTCATCCGCGGCGTCCATGGCGTCTGCGCCGCCATCCGCGACTGTCCCGCTCCAGTCATCGCCCGCATCCGCGGCTGGTGCCTCGGTGCGGGGCTCGAGGTGGCGGCGGCGTGCGACCTCCGCGTCGCGGACAGCTCGGGAAAATTCGGCATGCCGGAGGTGCGCGTCGGCATCCCCTCCGTCGTCGAGGCCGCGCTGCTGCCGGGCCTCATCGGCTGGGGCCGCACCCGGCGCCTGCTGCTGCTGGCCGAGACGCTCGATGCCGGCACCGCCCTCGAATGGGGCCTGGTCGAGCGGCTGGTGGACCCCGATTTCCTCGATGCCGCCGTCGCCGAATGGGTGCACATGCTGCTGGAAGCGGGGCCGCGCGCGATCGCGGACCAGAAGCGCCTCATCCGCGCCTGGGAGGATCTGCCGGTGCGCGACGCGATCGCCGCCGGCATCACGGCCTTCGCCAGCAGCTTCCGCACGGATGAGCCCGCGCGGATGCTCGGTGCCTTCGCCCAGCGTCGCCGCGCGCCGAAGCCCTCGGAAGAACGGCCCGCCGTCCCGCCGGCCGATTCCAGCGCGTGATGTCCCGGGGTCCCCGCGGAGCCGCGGAGCGGCTTCGTGGGGCGCTCAGCCGCGCAGCGCCCTGATCTGCGCCGGGTAGCTCGACGGGTCCGTCCGCACATCGATCAGCGACGGCCCGCCGGACGCCAGGGCCTCCCGCAGCGCGGCCGCGTAGCTGGCCTCGTCGGCGACGCGGAACCCGCGGACCCCGCAGCCTTGCGCCACCAGCGAGAAATCCGCCTCCGGCCAATCGAGGCAGCCCTCCGGCAGGTCCCGGCTGCCGCGCTTGATGTCGATGAGAGACAGCGTCGCGTCGTTGAACACGACGACGACGAGCTTCACGCCGAGCGTCGCCGCCGTCGCCAGCTCGCCCAGCGCCATCAGCAGCCCGCCATCGCCCGTAAAGGCGACCGCGCCGCGTGCCGGGTCGTGCCACGCGGCCGCGATGCCGGCGGGCAGCGCGAAGCCCATGGAGGCGAGCCCGTTGGAGATCAGCAGGTCGCCCGGCCGCTCCGCCTGCCAGAAGCTCGTGCAGGGGAACATGTGCGCCCCCGCATCCACGCTGACGCGCGGGTCGGCGCCCGCCGCGCGGCAGGTCGCCTGCGCCACCTCCACCACGCGCTGGGGCGAGAGGCCGCGATTGCCCGAGGCCCCGTTGGACAGCGCCGCCAGCCATGCCCCCCGCAGACGCGCCAATTCGGGCCAGGGCCGCGCCTCGGCACCCTGCGCCAGCGCCCGGGCCGCCGCCGCCCAGTCGCCGTGCAGCGCCACGTCGGGCCTGCGGTAGTCGAGGCTGCGGGGAAAGTCGGCCATCTCGATCACCGGCGCGGCGTAGCGCCAGGGCTGCGAGATGAACTCCACGGGATCCGCGCCCGCGAGGATGATCAGGTCCGCGTGCCGCATCAGCGGCGCCTCGGCCTCGCCGCCGGTGAAGACGCCGCCGAACAGCGGATGCGCGTCGGGCACGACGCCCTTCGCCTTGTAGGTGACGAGGGCCGGGCCGCCGAGCGCCTCCACCAGCGCCCGCACGGCCGCGCAGGCCGCCGGATCGGTCGCCTCCAGCCCCGCCACCACCACCGGCCGCTTCGCTGCGGCAAGCATGGCCTTCGCGCGCGCGATCGAGGCCGCGTCGCAGGCGGGCAGGGCCGGGGCGGCGAAGGCC
>JAIEOO010000366.1 GCA_019750475.1 Acetobacteraceae bacterium
GCCTTCCCCGTCGCGGCGGGGCGGCCCGTCCGCGCGGCCGAACCGGCCTGCCCGCGGCGGTCCCTCGCTTCGCCGCGCCGGCCCCGTCAATCGTTGATCGAGGTGATCCCGCACCAATCCACCACGAAGGCCGCGATGGCCAGCGTCGTGGTCTTGAGGAAGGCGAGGTCCGTCCGCTCGTCGAAGCCGTGCGCCATCTCTCCCCTGGGGCCGTAGCAGAGCGCCGGCATGTCGAAATAGAGGCCGTAGAAGCGGGTGTCGTTCACCGCCGTCGTGATCCGCGCGCCCATGTCGGTGCCGAAGGCCTGGCGGTGGGCGTTGGCCAGCACCCCCTCGGCCTCGCTGCCGGGCTCGAGGACGAAGCCGTCCGCCAGGAAGCCGTTCCACAGCACCTCGGGCGGGTTGTTCGCCAGGAAGCCGTCCGCCCGGGCGGCCTCGGCCACGGCGCGCTCGATCCCGCGCTGGACCTCGGCCACCTCCTGCCCGGGCAGCAGGCCGATGCGGCAATCCACCTCGCACCAGGCGGGGGTTGAACTGGCCCAGTCGCCGCCCCGGATGACGCCGGGGTTGAACTTGATCGGGTCCGGAACCTCCCGGTACCAGGGGTGCTCGCGCGCCGCGACATTGGCCTGGCGGGTGTGCTCCTGCAGGGCCTGGATCAGGTGGTAGGCCGACATGATGGCGTTCGAGCCCGACTGGGCGACCGCCACGTGCACCGGCACGCCCCGCACCCGCAGGCGGAACCAGAGCGTCCCGGTATGCGCCCGCGTGATCGTGCCGCCCGTGGGCTCCGGGATCAGCACCGCATCGGCCCGGTAGCCCCGCATCAGCGTGGCGAGGGCGCCGTTGCCGGTGCTCTCCTCCTCCGTGACGGTCTGGAGGTAGACGTCGCCCGCCGGGCAGAAGCCAGCGGCGCGGATCGCCTCCATGGCGAAGCACATGGCCGAGACGCCCGACTTCATGTCATGGGCGCCGCGGCCATACATCCAGCCATCCCTCACCGCAGCCGAATAGGGCGGATGCGTCCACATCTCGTGCGGG
This sequence comes from Acetobacteraceae bacterium, assembly GCA_019750475.1. GTDB lineage: Bacteria > Pseudomonadota > Alphaproteobacteria > Acetobacterales > Acetobacteraceae > Roseococcus. The sequence goes on from JAIEOO010000366.1 coordinate 1,042, forward strand.
CCTTCCGGCACCACATCTATATGTCCTTGCAGGATCAGGCTGCGGCCCGTCGCGTTCGAGCAGCGGCGCGTGGCCACCACCTGGTAGGATTGCGACGGGTCCGCATCCACCATCGGGCTCGCCTTGGGGTGATTCTCGATCCCCGCATCGGCGATGGAGAACCGGTCCACGCTGTAGCCGCGCTGCGCGAACCAGCGCGCGAGGTGGTCCTGCAGCGGCGCTTCCCGCCCGCGGAGGGATTGATGGCGCACGAGATCCGCGAGGAACCGCACCTGCTCGTCGAAGGCGGCGTCCACGGCGTCGGACAAACGGGCGAGGATGTCGCTGTCAGGCATGGGTCTGGGTCCTCCGGCCCGGGGTGAACGCCGCGCCCGACGGCCGCGTTTCCGGCGGGCCGATCCCGGGCGCGGCCCCTCTGGCCGGAACGTGGCAGCGGGGCGACGCCGGGGCAAGGCCGATGCCAAGTCGAGGCGAGGCCGATGCCGGCGCGCCGCCGCGGCCTCAATCGGCGCGGATGCCCGCCCGCCGGACGAGTTCGCCGAGGCGCGTCGTCTCCGCCGCGAGGAAGGCGCCGAGCTCCGCCGCTCCCATCGGCCGGGGGATGCTGCCCGTGCCGCGGATGCGCGCCGCCACCGCCTCGTCCCGCACCGCGGCCTCGAGTTCGCGTTCGAGCTGGGCGAGGCGCGGCGCCGGCACCCCGCGCGGCGCCCAGAGGCCGAAGAAGCCGGTCGAGACGAGGTCCACCCCCGCCTCGCGCAGCGTCGGCACCTCGGGGAAGCCCGGCGCGCGCCCGGCGCTCGTCACCGCCAGCGCCCGCAGGCGGCCGCCGCGCACGAGCTCGGCCGCGGCGGAGATGGTCTGGAACATCACCTCGACGCGGCCGGCGATGACGTCGTTGTTCGCGGCCGAGGTCTCCCGGTAGGGGACGTGCGTCATCGCCACGCCCGCCGCGAGCGCGAATTGCGCGCCGGCGAGGTGGAGGGAGGTGCCGTTGCCGATGGACGCGTAACGAACCGGCTGGCCGCGCGCGTGTGCGACGAATTCGGCCACGCTGCGCACCGGCAGGGCATTCGGCACGACCATGATGTTCGGCACGACGGCGATCAGCCCCAGGGGGACGAAGTCGTGGTCGGGGTCGAAGGGCAGGCTGGCGAAGAGGAAGCGGTTCACCGCGAGCGGCACGCCCGTGAGCAGCAGGGTGTTGCCGTCGCGGTCGGCCTGGGCGGCGGCCGCGGTGCCGATGTTGCCGCCGGCCCCCGTGCGGTTCTCGATCACGACGGGCTGGCCGAGGCCGCGCGACAGCCGCTCCCCCGCGACGCGGCCGAGGAAATCCGCCGCCCCGCCCGGCGGGAAGGGCACGATGATGCGCAGCGGCCGCGCCTCCTGCGCGCCGGCGAGACCCGGGAGGAGGAGCGGCGTCGGGAGGAGGGCGCGTCGAGGCCATGGCATGTCGTCGGTTCCGGCGTGTCCGGGCTTTGGCGATGCAAGGGCCGCGCCGCGTCCGGCCAAGGGGCCGCGCCGCGTTCCGTCCAGCGGCGCGACGTGTCGCGCGGGCCCGGCCTGTGCTAGCGTGCGAAGCGTCAGCCGGAGATTGTCATGAACCGCCGCGCCCTCCTCGCCGCCCCGCTGGGCCTCCTCGCCACGCCCGCCCTGGCACAGCCCCGCTGGGAGCCGACGCGCCCCGTCCGCATCGTGGCCGGCTGGCCCGCGGGCGGCAGCGCCGACGCGTCGCTCCGACTCGTCGCGCCGCACATGCAGCAGGCGCTCGGCCAGCCGGTGGTGATCGAGAACCGGGGCGGGGCCTCGGGCTCCATCGGGGCGGGCGTCGTCGCCACGGCCCCGGCCGACGGCCACACCCTGCTGTTCGACGCGGCCGGGCAGGTGAGCAACCCGTTCCTGATGCGCGGCCTCGCCTTCGACTACCTGACGGCCTTCACCCCCGTCTGCCACTTCGCGTTGCTGCCCAACGTGCTGGTCGTCCGCAGCGACACGCCGGCACGCTCCGTCGAGGAGCTGGTCGCCTTCCTGCGCGCCAACCCCAACCAGCCCTACGCCAGCACCGGCATCGGCGTGACGAGCCACCTCGCCGCCGTGATGTTCAGCAACCAGGCGCGCGTGCAGGTGAACCACATTCCCTACCGCGCCAGCGCCCAGAGCATCCCGGGGCTGCTCGCCGGCGAGACGCTGTTCACCTTCAACACCACGCCCCTCGTCGTGCCGCTGATCCGCGACGGGCGTCTCCGCGCGCTCGCGGTGGCGACGCCGTCCCGCATTCCCGCGCTGCCCGACGTGCCGACCATGACGGAGCTCGGCTACGACGGGTTCCAGCTCAACGAGTGGCTCGGCCTCTTCGCGCCGACGGGCACGCCGGAAGGCGCCATCGCGCGCGTCGCCGAGGCGGCGCGGCAGGGCCTGGCCGACCCGACCGTGCGCGACCGCCACGCCGCCCTCGGCGCCGAGATCACCGGCTGGGGGCCGCAGGAATTCGCCCGCTTCCTCACGGAGCAGCGGAGCCGCATCGGCGCGCTGATCCGCGACAACAACATCCGACTCGAATCCTGACGGCGCGGCGCGCCGTCCCCGCGTGAACAAGGCGCCGGGTGAGAAGCGCCCGGTCCCGGAGGAAACGACATGCCGTCCCTGTCCCGCCGCGGCCTCACGGCCGCCCTGCTCGCCGCGCCCTCCGTCGCCCGCGCCCAGGCCTGGTCGCCGACGCGCTCCGTCCGGCTGGTGGCGCCCTACGCGCCGGGGGGCGGGGTGGACACGGCCTCGCGCCTGCTCGCGCCCGCGATGGGCGCGGCCCTGGGCCAGAGCGTGGTGGTCGAGAACCGGGGCGGCGCCGGCGGCTCGATCGGTGCCGCCGAGGTCGCGCGGGCGGCGCCCGACGGGCACACCCTCATGGTGGACGCCCTCGCGCACACGGTGAACCCGGCGCTGATGCGCGGCCTGCCCTTCGACTACGCCACGGCCTTCACCCCCATCACGCAGATCCTGGTCTGGCCGCAGCTCCTCATCGTCCGCCCGGACCTCCCGGCGCGCACGCTGCCGGAGTTCGTCGCCCATGCCCGCGCCCGGCCGGGGCAGCTCTCCTACGGGTCGTCGGGGAATGCCACGGCGGCGCATCTCGCCGCGGCGCTGTTCCTCGGCCGCGCGGGCCTCGACATGGTCCACGTGCCCTATCGCGGCGGGGCGCCGGCGCTCGCGGACCTGCTGGCGGGGCAGGTGACCTTCGTCTTCGGCACCATGGCCTCCTCCCTCCAGCTCGTGCAGGAGGGACGGGTGCGGGCGCTCGGCATCACGACGGCGCAGCGCGTCGCCGTGCTGCCCGATCTGCCGACGATCGCCGAGCAGGGCTTCGCCGGCTACGAGCTGAACGAGTGGAACGGGCTCTACGCGCCGGCGAGCCTGCCGCCCGCGGCCGTCGGGCGCTTCCACGAGGCGACGCGCGCCGCCCTGGCCGATGCGGCGGTGCGCCAGCGCCTCGACGCGCTCGGCGCCATCCCGGTCGGCAGCGCGCCGGCGGATTTCGCGCGCTACGTGCGGGAGCAGCGCGAGGCGATGGCGCGCCTCGTGCGCGAGGCGCGGATCGAACTGGGCTGAGCGTCAGGGCCTCACCGGAACGGCCCCCGGCGCGATCCGGCGACGGCGCGCGGACTTGGCCGACCGCGCGCCTCCGGCACGAACGCGGAACGGAAGATCCCGCGCCGGCTCGTCGCCGGGGACCGGTCCGGATGGGCGTTCAGTTCGGGCGGCCGCGGGCGCGCAGCGCGGCCGTCACTTCCTCGACCGTGGCGAAGCTCGGGGAGTTGCCGCCGGCGATCTGGTCGAGGCTGCGCGCCGGCAGGCCCAGGCGGTTCGCGTAGATCCAGCTGAAGGTGAGCACGCGCTGGACGAACTGCCGCGTCTCGTGGATCGGGATGCTCTCGATGAAGAGCAGCGGGTCCTCCCGGTGGCGGGCCGCCGGCTCCCACCGCGCGAGGTTGCCCGGCCCGGCATTGTAGGCCGCGAGCAGGCGGATCAGGTCGCCCCGCACCGCCTCGTGCCGCGCCAGGTAATGCACGTAGCGCTGCCCGATCTCGAGGCCGAAGCCCGGCTCGTGCAGGCGTTCGGCGTTGGTCCGCAGAGAGGGGTCGTTCGCCACGTAGCTCGCGGTCGCGGGCATGATCTGCAGGATGCCCCGCGCGCCGGAGCGGCTGACCGCGCTCGCGTCGAAGCGGCTCTCCTGCAGGGCCAGCGCGTAGAGCAGCGCCGGGTCCATCCGGAAACCCCCCGCCGGTTGCAGCGTGGGCAGGGGGAAGCGCATGGCGTCGCGCGCGCGCCCGTCATCGGCGGCGGAGGCCAGGGCGATGCCGAGGCCGGTGAGGTTCGCCGCCTGCGCCACGGCCAGGACGCCCTGCGCCACGGCGGGGTTGTTGCGCGCCCGGCGATGCAGCAGGCGAAGCTCCGCCTCGGCGCGCTGTGTCTGGCCGATCTGCAGCAGCGCGAGCGCCCGCCAGCCGCCCGCGGTCTCGGTCAGGCCGACGGCGTGGGTGTCGCCGGCGATGTCGCGCTCCCACACGAGGCCGGGCGGCAGGCCGAGCGTCCGCCGCGCGATCATGCCGTAGAAGGTGCGCGGCTCCTGCGCGGCCTGGAGCATCCAGGGGACGTATTGCGTCGGCCGCCGGGCGCGGACGGCCGCGCGCGCCGTCCAGTAGGCCGCCGCGGCGCGCATCGCGGGCGCC
>JAIEOO010000418.1 GCA_019750475.1 Acetobacteraceae bacterium
GGACGGCGCGGCGGCGCCGGCTTCCGCCACGGGCGCCGCCTTGGGCCGCGCCTCGGCCGCGGCAGGTCGGCCCGGGATCGAGGTGCGTTCGGGCGGCGGCGTGGCCGCCGGCTTGCGCGGCGTCTCTTCGGGCATGTCGTCGCGGTGCGGCACCTTGAGCAGCTTCTCGCCGTTGCGCTCCGCGGCAGCCGCCGCGCGCAGCAGCGCCGTCGTGGTGGGCGCGGGCCGGTCCCACCGGACCGGCGGCTCGCCCGCGTCCGGCTTGGCGTTGCCCAGGGTCTCGTCTGTCGCGCTCATGCGCCCTCTCCCACCAGCTGGCGGAGGGCGTCGCGGAGCGCGTCCCGCTCCTCGGCCCCCAGCTCGTACATGTCGAACAGGCTCGCCATGAAGAGGCCGTCGCAGGCCGCCATGACAGCCAGGGCACGCCCGGGGGGAAGGGTGTCCTGCCGCAACCTATCACGGATGCGGGCGAAAACCGCGCGAATTGGACCGAGCAGCGCGGGGTCCTGGTGGAAGGCCGCCAGGAAGACGGCGGCGGCCCTCTCATGCTGCTGGCAGACCTCCTCGGGGTGGTCGAAGGTCCAGGCCAGCACGGCGCGGGCGGCGCGGGCCGGATGATCCGGCTGCGCCGCCAGCACGCGTTCGAAATCGGCCTCGATGAAGGCGGCCATGCGGTTCAGCAGGCCGGTCAGCAGCGCCTCCTTCGAGGCGAAGTGGTAGAGCAACCCGCCCTTGGAGACGCCGGCTTCCTTCGCGGCGGCGTCCAGCGTCAGCGCCGGGACGCCCTTGGCCTGCACGATGCGTTCCGCCGCATCGAGAATGCGCTGGCGCGCATCGGCCCGCCCCCCCGCGTCGCGCGGGGGGACGTCGGGTCGAGCGCGGGCCAGGCCATCCATCATGCTGGCCCTTTAACTATACCGTCTGGACGGTTTTCAAGGGCCGGAATGTGACAGTCTCGCGTCGCTGCAATTCCCGGTTGTGTCTCCGCCCCGCCGCAGGCCATCCTTTCCAAAAGGAAAGGGAGAGGGCCGATGGCACGCAAGCCGCGCCGCGCCGCCGCGCGCGAGATCACCGTCCACTTCGCGACCAACCGCATGCCGGAAATCGAGACCGAAGGCGGGCCGATCATCGGCTTCGGCAGCGATCTCGGTCCGGTGGACGGCACGGCGGTGCGGTTCGGCACCGTCCGCGTCCGGGCCGAGGGCGGGGCGTACAGCCTGATCGACGGCTCGCTCGAGGTCGCGCCGGAACAGCTGATGGCGGGTGCGCCGCTCGTGCGGGGCAGCCGCGACATCCTGGGCAAGCTGCGCGAGGACATGAAGACCGGCGCGCGGCCCACCATCGTGACGGTGCATGGCTTCTCCAACAGCTTCGCCGACGCGATGGAGCGCGCGGCGACCATCCTCGGCTTCTCCGGGATGGACGCGAACGTCTTCGCCTTCACCTGGCCGAGCCGCGGCAGCGCGCTGCCGATCCCCCTGCCCTACGCCGACTACGTCCACGATCGCGAGACGGCGCGCGGCTCGGGCGTGGCGATGGCGCGCACCATCCGCATCCTCTACGACTTTCTCGACGGGCTGCCGGCTGAGGAACAGTGCCGCCAGCCGATCCACCTCATCTGCCACAGCATGGGGGTCTTCGCCTTCCGCCACGCGGTCCAGGCACTGATGCGGCTGCCCCAGGGCGAGGCGCGGGAGTTCGCCGCCGCCACCGACGAGCCGACCCCCGGCCCGGGGAAGCCCGCCTTCCCGGCGCTGACCGCCATCCCGACCGAGGGGCCCGACCCGAACCGGCTGCGCCGCACCTTCGACCAGATCATCCTCGCCGCCGGGGACGAGGATGACGACGCCTTCGAGGACCCGCAGGAGCTGAAATACCTCCCGCGCCTCGCCAAGGGGGTGACCGTCTACCACACCGGCAGCGACTGGGTGCTCAACACGCTGAGCCGCTTCACCAAGTTCAACGGCCCCCGCCTCGGCGTGTCGGGCCCCGACAACATGGGCGCGATCAGCGACAAGGTGACGGCGGTGGATGTGAGCGACGTCATCGGCTTCGCCGAGGATCCACAGAGCCACCAGTATTACCGCATCTTCCCGAAGGTGCGGGATGACATCGTCGCGGTGCTGAAGGGCGCGCGTCCCGGCGATGTGCCGAAGCGGGAACCGCTCGCCGCGCAGCGCTACCGCATCAAGCCGTAGCGCCGGGGACGGCGATGTTGTCGAGCAGCCGCACGGTGCCGAGCCGCGCAGCGGCGAGCAGCCGGCCCTCCACCCCCGAGGCCAAGGCCTCGAGCGGGCGCAGCGTCTCCGCCTGCACCAGGGCGAAATATTCGGGCACGAAGCCGGCGCAGCGCAGCGTCTCCTCCTCCCCGGCCAGCGCCGTGCCCGGGGGCGCGCCCGCAGCGATGGCGGCCGCCGCCCGGCGCATCGCCGCGTGCAGCAACGGCGCCCTGGCTCGCTCCGCCGCCGAGAGGAAGCGGTTGCGGGAGGAGAGGGCGAGGCCGTCGGCTTCGCGCACGGTCGGCACCGGCAGGATGCGGACGGGAATGTCGAGGTCGCGCGCCGCGCGCCGCACCACCTGCAGCTGCTGCCAGTCCTTCTCGCCGAAGGCGGCGACCTCCGCGCCCGTCTGCAGGAACAGCTTGGCGCAGACGGTCGCGACGCCGCGGAAATGCCCGGGCCGCGCATCGCCTTCCCAGCCCTGCGTCACGCCGGCGACCTCGATGCCGGTCGCGAAGCCGGCGGGGTACATCGCCTCGGGCGTCGGCAGCCAGGTGAAGTCGCAGCCGGCGGCGCGCAGCTTCGCCAGATCCCCCGCCTCGTCGCGGGGGTAGCGCGACAGGTCCTCGTTCGGCCCGAACTGCGTCGGGTTCACGAAGATGGACGCGCCGACGACATCCGCCTCGGCCCGCGCCGCGGCGACGAGGGCCAGGTGGCCCGCATGCAGCGCGCCCATGGTGGGGACGAGGCCGACGCGCCGCCCTTCGCGGCGCCAGCCCTGGCGCGCCTCGCGCAGCTCCGCGAGGGTCCGGCAGATCAGCACGGCGAGGCGGCCGTCAGATCATCGCCATGCCGCCATTGACGTGCAGCGTCGCCCCCGTGACCCATTTCGCTTCCTCGGAAGCGAGATAGGCGACGGCCGCCGCCACGTCCTCGGGCGTGCCCATGGCGCCGAGCGGGATGCGGCCGAGAAGGGCCTGCCGCTGCGCGTCGGAGAGCTTGTCCGTCATCGGCGTCGCGATGAAGCCGGGGGCGACCACGTTCACCGTCACGCCGCGCGGCGCCACCTCCTGGGCCAGCGCCTTGCTCATGCCGATGAGGCCGGCCTTGGCCGCGGCGTAATTGGCCTGGCCCGCATTGCCGGTGACGCCGACGATGGAGGCGATGGAGACGATGCGGCCGGTCCGCCGCTTCATCATGCCGCGCAGCGCGGCGCGCGCGAGGCGGAAGGGCGCGTTCAGGTCCACCTCGAGGACGGCGTTCCAGTCCTCGTCGCCCATGCGCAGCGCCAGCATGTCCCGGGTGAAGCCCGCGTTGTTCACGAGGATGTCGAGGCGCCCGGCCTCGCTCTCCACGCGCTCGACCAGCGCCGCCGGCGCGGCGGGGTCGGCGAGGTCGGCCGGCATCACATGCGAACGCCCGCCGAGCTCCGCCGCGAGCGCCGAGAGCTCACCCTCGCGCCGGCCGGTGAGCGCGACGGTCGCGCCCTGGGCGTGCAGCGCCCGGGCGATGGCGACGCCGATGCCGCTGCTCGCGCCCGTGACCAGCGCGACCTTTCCCTCAAGCCGGAACATGCGTCCCTCCCCCCGGTCTCATCTGAAGCGTTTCATCATGAAGAAGCGTGAATGGCCGGGCGGGCTGTCGGGCAGTTCCCCGAACAGCGTGTAGCCCTGCTTCTCGTAGAAGGGACGCGCCTGCCAGCTGAGCGTGTCGAGGTAGCAGCCGACGCAGCCTTCGGCCCGGGCCCAGTCCTCGGCGCGGCGCAGCAGCTCGGAGCCGAGGCCGTCGCGGCGGAGGTCCTCCGGCAGCCAGAACATCAGCACGTGCAGCCAGGCCGCGTAGCGATGGCCCATCAGCCCGCCGGCCGGCGCGTCCTCGCCGTCGCGGAACACCATCAGCCGCAGCGGCTTCCAGCCATGCGGACCGACGACCGGGCCGTTGAAGGCATCGAAGCCGGCGACGAGCACGTCCGCCAGCGGCGTCTTGTCCTCCTCGGAGAGGACGATGCGCATCAGAGCGACTTCAGGAACGCCTCGATGTCGGCGGGCGTGCCCACCGCCATCGCCGTGGCGTCCGGCGCGTTGCGCTTCATCAGCCCGGTCAGCACCTTGCCGGCGCCCACCTCGGCGAAGCGGGTGCAGCCGGCGGCGACCATGGCCGCGACGCATTCGCGCCAGCGCACCGTGCCCGTCACCTGCTTCACCAGCAGCTCGCGGATCATCGCCGGGTCGGAGACGGGGGCGGCGGTGACGTTCGCCACCACCGGCACGGCGGGGTGGCTCATCGCGGCCTTCTCCAGCGCCTCGCCCATGGCGTCGGCGGCGGGCGCCATCATCGAGCAATGGAAGGGCGCCGAGACCGGCAGCAGCATGGCGCGCTTGATGCCGGCGGCCTTGGCCGCCTCCACCGCGCGCTCGACGGCGGCCTTCTTGCCGGACACCACGACCTGCCCGCCGCCGTTGTCGTTCGCGACCTCGACGACCTCGCGCGCGCCCTCCGGGTTCGCCGCCGCCTGCTCGCAGATCGCCTGGGCCTGGGCGGCCTCGGCCCCGAGCAGCGCGGCCATCGCGCCTTCGCCGGCGGGCACCGCTTTCTGCATGGTCTCGCCGCGCAGCCGCAGCAGCCGCGCGGCGGTCGGGAGGTCGAAGGCGCCGGCGGCCGTCAGCGCGCTGTATTCGCCGAGCGAGTGGCCGGCGACGAGCGAGACCTGGCGGGAGAGATCGAAGCCGCCCTCCTTCGCCAGCACGCGCACCACCGCGACGGAGACCGCCATCAGCGCCGGCTGGGCATTGGCGGTGAGCGTCAGTTCCTCGGCGGGGCCTTCGAACATCAGGCGCGACAGCCGCTGCTTCAGCGCCTCGTCCACCTCCTCGAACACCTCGCGGGCGGCGGGGAAGGCCTCGGCGAGGTCGCGGCCCATGCCGGGGGCCTGGCTGCCCTGGCCGGGGAAGACGAAAGCGAGCGACATGATGGTTCCGTGTTGGCGATGTGACGGCGTGGCCGGGGCTTTCGCCCCCCTGCCCGGCCGTGTCAATCAACCCCCGGGGCAGCCGCCACCGAGGAGGTCCGGACCATCGCCACCGCCGAAGAGCTCATCACCCGCGGCGCCGCCCGTCACCGCGAGGGCCGGGTCGAGGAGGCCGCGAGCCTCTACCGCCGCGCGCTCCGCGTGACGCCGGGTCACCCGGACGCGCTGAACCTGCTCGGCCTCGCCTGCCGGCAGATGGGCGACCTCGCGGGGGCGCTCGAGCATTCGGCCCGCGCCGTCGCGGCACGGCCGGACATGCCGGGGTTCCTGGCGAATCGCGGGGCGGCGCTGGCCGAGGCCGGGCGGCTCGCCGACGGGATCGAGGCGATGCGCCGCGCCATGGAGCTTCGCGCGGACGACACCGTGAACCTGCGCAACCTCGGCCAGGCGCTGACGGCGGGCGGGCAGGCCCGCGCCGCGCTGCCGGTGCTGGAGCGCGCGGCGTCCCTCGCGCCCGACAGCCCCGAGGTGTGGCTCGCCCTCGCCCATGCGCGACGCGAGGCCGGCGAGGCCGAGGCCGAGG
>JAIEOO010000174.1 GCA_019750475.1 Acetobacteraceae bacterium
CGGCCCCTCGCCGCCGCCGCCTCGCGCACGGCGCGCGCCAGCGGGTGCTCCGTGCGCGCCTCCAGCGCGGCGGCGACGGCGAGCGCCTCGGCCTCCGACCAACCCGGCGCAGGCACGAGGTCGGCCAGCGCGGGCCGGCCCTCCGTCAGCGTGCCGGTCTTGTCCATCGCCACCGCCCGGACGCCGCTCAGCGCCTGGAGCGCCGCGCCTCGCCGGAACAGCACGCCCAGCTCGGCCGCGCGGCCCGTGCCCACCAGAATGGAGACCGGCGTGGCGAGGCCCATCGCGCACGGGCAGGCGATCACGAGCACCGCCACCGCCGCCGTCAGCGCCGCCGCCACGCCGCCGCCGAGGAGCAGCCAGCCCGCAAAGGTGGCGGCGGCCAGCGCCATGACCGCGGGCACGAACCACAGCGTCACGCGGTCCACCATGGACTGGATCGGCAGCTTGGAGCCCTGGGCGTCCTCCACCATCCGGGCGATGCGGGCCAGCACCGTCTCCGCGCCCACCGCCGTGGCACGCAGGCGGAGCGCGCCCGCGCCGTTCACGGTGCCGCCGACGACGCGGTCGCCTGGCCCCTTGGGCACGGGCATAGGCTCGCCCGTCACCATCGCCTCCGACACCTCGGAGTGGCCGTCCAGGACGGCGCCGTCGGTCGGCACCCGCTCGCCGGGGCGCAGCACGAGGATGTCGCCCACGGCGAGCGCGGCGGCGGGGATCTCCTCCTCGCGCCCGTCGCGCTCGACGCGCGCCGTCGCTGGCGCGAGCTCCATGAGATGGCGGATCGCCGCCGAGGCCCGCCCGCGGGAACGCGCCTCCAACCAGCGGCCCACCAGCACGAGGGCGACGATCACCGACGCCGCCTCGAAGTAGACGAAGCGCTGCCCCTCCGGCACAAGGCCGGGCGCCAACAGCACCGCGGCGGAGTAGAGCCACGCCGCGCCGGTGCCGAGCGCCACGAGGGAGTTCATGTCCGGCGCGCCGCGCGCCAGCGCGGGCCAGCCCAGCCGGTGGAAAACGCGCCCGGGGCCGAGCATCGCGGCCGTCGCGAAGGCGGCCTGCGCCCACCACGACGTTGCCGTGCCGAGCGTGCCCGCCACCCATTGGTGGACGGCGGGCACAAGGTGGCCGCCCATCTCCAGCACCAGCGCCGGCACGGCGAGCACGGACGCGAGGACAGCGGCCGCGCGCAGTGCGCGCTCCTCGCGCCCGTGGCGCTCGTGCGGATCCGCACCTCCGTCGCCCCGGTCCGCCGCGTTGTCCGTCCCGTGCAGCGCCGCCCGATAGCCGGCACGCGCGACGGCGCCGGCGAGGGCCTCGGCGGTTGCCGTCCCGGCGTGGTGGCGCACGGTGGCGCGGCCGGTCGCGAGGTTCACCGCCGCGCCCGTGACGCCAGGCACGGCGCGGAGCGCCCGCTCCACGCGGCCGACGCAGGAGGCGCAGGTCATGCCCGCGACATCCAGCGCCGTCTCCGCCTCCGGCACGGCGTAGCCCGCCCGCTCCACCGCGGCGCGGAGGGCGGCAGGCGGCGCGGCGCCGCGGACGTCCGCTCGGCCCGCCAGGAGGTTGACCGAGGTCTCCTCCACCCCGGGCACGGCGCGCAAGGCGCGCTCGACGCGGCCAACGCAGGAGGCGCACGTCATGCCCTCCACCGGGATAACGTTGTGGGCGACCGGGCCACGCCCGGCCGGCGAAAGGGAGTCGGTCGCGCTCATGACTGGAGAGGTGGGCGTTTGCCCCGGGGCAAGGTCAAGGGCTGCGTCCGGGGGGCGTGCGGCACGGCGGCCCTCGCGTTCGCCGGGACGACGTTGAGCGCATTGCCGACGATGATCGCGAGCGCGCCCGTGGCCACGGCGTCGGTCAGGGCTTCGCCGCGGACGCAGGAGAGGTCGGAGCCCGCTTCCCGCAGGGCCGCCCTCGTCGCGGCCGCGTCCGCCTGCCGGGCGCGCGCGCCGTCCCGAGCCTTGACCGGGCCGGCCCCGCGGCACGCGAGCTCGTCGGCCCGCGCGACGTGGGCTTCCACGGCATCGGCGCGGGCCACAGCGGCGCGGACCCCGTCGCGACGCGTCCGGATCGGCTCGGGGTCGATCGCGAACAGCGTATCGCCCGCCGCGACCAGTGCCCGCTCGGAGACGGCGCCGCGGACCAGGGGCCGTCGACGCGCCGATGGGTCTGCCGCTTCCAGGGCCTGCGGGAAGCCGGTGAACTCACCGGCCTTCGGCAGCGACGTCGCACGTGCAACGGCGACCGCGGCGCCCGGAGGCAGCCCGGGCCACCGACGCGGGGCCTGGAGCCGCCAGCCGAGCTCGGCAACGACAACGCGGCGGCGTCAACCAGGGTCGCCGCCGTGCCCATCGGGGCAAGACGCTTCCCGTGCGGTTGGCGCACAATCAGCCCGCCAGCGTCGCGTTCCAACCATCTGCCCGAAGCGCCGCCACCAAGCCGGCGGGGTCAGCAACGCCCGTCACGACAACGCTGCGCGACGCCACATCGGGCTCGGCGCGTGCCGCGGGCGCGGCGGCAGCGACGGAGGCGAGCACCCCCTTGGCGCAGCCGCCGCAGGTCATGTTGAGGATCAGGATAGTGCTGGTCACGGGCGGTCTCCTTTGGCCTGCCACGGCAGATGGGGCCTTGCCCCGCGGCAAGGTCAAGGACGGCGTCGCAGGGCTTCTCTGGCCGTCAGTCCGCCGTCTCCGCGCGTGCTCCGGAAGAGTGGCGGCGCGCCGCCCCCGACGGGCACACCGTCTCGGTCGCGGTGCCCAGCCCCATTTGGATGTTCCCGCGGCTGGAGCGGGCGCCCTACGACCGGCTGCGCGACCTGTCGTACCCGACGCACCTGCGACCGCCCCCCGCGAGGCGGCCGATGTGGCAAGTGGGCCCACTCCCAGATCCGGCGCGGGCGACGTCGAACAGTCGAGACGAGGTCGGCTACCGCTGCTCGACCCGGATGTTCCGCTCGCGGACCACGCGGCCCCAGCGCTCCGTCTCGGCGCGGATGAACTCGGCCAGTTCGGCGGGGCTTGAAGCAACCCCGTCCAGGCCCGATTGGGCGAGACGCTGCGTCAGGAGGGGCTGCGCCACGGCGTCCCGCACGGCGGCGTTCAACCGGTCGATGGCGAGCTCCGGCGTGCCGGACGGAACCATCAAGGCCCCCCAGGATGAGCTTTCCGCGCCGCGCAGTCCGAGTTCCGCCACGGTCGGCACGTCCGGCAGCAGCGGGTTGCGCGCGCCGCCCGTGGTCGCCAGCGCCCGCAGCCGACCGTCGCGAACGCCGCCGAGGGAGGAGGCGGGCTGGTCGAGCATCAGCTGGATGGTGCCCGCCAATAGGTCGTTCATGGCCTGCCCGCTGCCGCGGTAGGGCACGTGCGACAGCTCGATCCCCGCCGCCGCGGCCAGCACCTCCGTGAAGATGTGGGTGGCGGTGCCCACGCCGCTGGAGCCGAAGGACATCTGCCCGGGCCGGGCGCGGGCGAGGGCGATGAACTCGGGCAGCGTCCGCGCCGGCAGGCTCGCCGGCACCACCACCAGGATGTCGGTCTTGAAGGCCATCGAAACGGGCGCGAGGTCGCGGCGGATGTCCACGTTGCGCATCAGGCCGAGGTTGGGCGCGATCGTCATGACGCCGTTGGTTCCGAGCAGCAGCGTGTGGCCGTCGGGTGCGGCCCGCGCGGCCGCCTCCGTGCCGATGCCGCCGCCGGCCCCGGCGCGGTTCTCCACCACGACGGGCTGCCCCAGCGTCTCGCCCATGCGTTCGCCGAGGATGCGCGCCGCCACGTCCGTCGAACCGCCGGGCGCGAAGGGCACGACGAGGCGGAGAGCGCGGGACGGCGACCACGCCGGCGCGCTCGCCTGCGCCGACGCCTCTGCGGCGAGCAGCGCGGGCCCGGCGGCGGCGGCCTGCAGGAGCGCGCGGCGCGGAAGGGGGGGGTGGCGGATCATCGGATGGTCTCCTCTGCGTCGGCGGGGATGGGGGCGTGGTCCAGCAGGCCGAAGGCGTGCGCGAGGTCGGCCTCGAGCAGGGCGGGGTCCTCGAGGCCGGCGCTGAAGCGGAGGATCGGCCCGGCCGAGGCCGGCCAGGGGACGGCCGTGCGGAGCGGCGGCGGGTCGATGGGGGCGACGAGGCTGCGCGTCCCGCCCCAGGAGGCGCCGATGGCGAAGTGGCGCAACGCGCCCACCGCCGCCGCGAGCCGCGCCCGCGCGCCGGGCTGCAGAACCACGGAAAAGACGCCGCTCGCGCCGCGAAAATCGCGCCGCCAGATGGCGTGGCCGGGGCAGGACGGCAGCGCCGGGTGCAGCACCGCCGCCACCTCGGGCCGCCGCCCCAGCCAGCGGGCGAGGCGCAGGCCCGTGGCCTCGGCGCGGTCGAGGCGCACCTCCAGCGTTTCCAGGCCGCGCGTCACCAGCGCGCAGTCGTCCGGGGAGACGCCGTGGCCCAGGGCGCGCGCGACGTCGCGCAGCCGCCGGTAGAGCGCCTCGTCGCGGACGGAGACGGCCCCCATCAGCACGTCGGAGTGCCCGTTCAGGTACTTCGACAGGGCGTTCACCGCGAAGTCGGCGCCGAGGTCGAGCGCGCGGCAGCGCAGCGGCGTCGCCCAGGTGGCGTCCGCCGCGACGAGGGCGCCGGCGTCGCGCGCCGCGGCGGCGATCGCCGGGATGTCCTGCACCTCCATGGTGACGGAGCCCGGGGACTCGACCCAGACGAGCCGCGTCGCCGCGTTGATGCACCGGGCGACGCCGCCGGCCGCGAGGGGGTCGTAGAACCCCGCCTCCACGCCGAGCGGCGACAGAAGCGTGGAAGCCATCGTCCGCACCGGGTCGTAGGCGCTGTCGGGGAACAGGACGTGCGCGCCGCCCGCGCCGGCGACCGCCAGGGTCACCAGCGCGATGGCGGCCATGCCCGACGGCACGACGAAGCTCCTCGCCGCTCCTTCCAAGGCCGCGATGCGCCGCTCCAGGTCCCGCGACGTCGGCGTGCCGTACAGCCCGTACGAGTACCCGTCGTAGAAGCGGTCCCGCCGGCCGGCGTACTCCGCGACGCTGCCGAAGACCACGGTCGAGCCGCGGTGCACCGCCGGCGCGAGGCTGCGGAAGGCGGCGGGGTCGTCGGCGGCGGGCGGCGACGCCGGGCCGGCTGGGAATGTGTGCACCATGCGGCGACGTCTAGGCGGAGCGCGCACCTGACAAACCTGCAAGCGGATGCGTTTCTCATGCGCTGCGGTTATGCAAGGGCGTGAACCTCGCCCTGCTCGAAACCTTCGCCGCGGTGATGAAGACCGGTTCCGCCACCCGGGCGGCCGCGGCGCTCGGCGTGTCCCAGCCGGCGGTCAGCCGAGCCCTGCGGCGGCTGGAGGACACCACGAAGCTGCGGCTTTTCGAGCGCTCCGGCCGGGCCATCGCGCCCACCCCGGAAGCCGCGGCCCTGTACCGGGAGGTGCTCGCCGCCCGCGCCGGGCTGGACCGCGTCCGCCAGGCCGCCGCGCGGCTGCGCGAGGTGGGCACGGGCTCCGTGCGGGTGGCGAGCTCCGCCGCGCTCGGGCTGCACCTGATGCCGCGCGCGATCCGGAGGTTCCTCGCGCGCCGCCCCGGCGTGACGGTGAGCCTGGAGGTGGCGAGCTCCGCCGCGGTCCGCGACGG
Source organism: Acetobacteraceae bacterium (assembly GCA_019750475.1). Taxonomy (GTDB): domain Bacteria; phylum Pseudomonadota; class Alphaproteobacteria; order Acetobacterales; family Acetobacteraceae; genus Roseococcus. Next base: position 5,635 of record JAIEOO010000174.1, read on the forward strand.
CGTCGCGGGGGGCGGCTTCGACCTCGGCGTCTGCGCCGACGAGGTGGACCGCGCGGGCGTGGTCGCGACGTCGCTCCTCCGCTCCGCAGGCGTGATCGTGGCGCCGCCGGGCCACGCGCTGGCGACGCCGGCGGCGCCGGGCGC
>JAIEOO010000155.1 GCA_019750475.1 Acetobacteraceae bacterium
CCGCAGCTCGCGGCCGCGCTGGACGCCGCGCTCGGCACCGGGGAACCGCAGGCGGTCGAGCTGTTCCTCCCGGTGCCGTTGGCGCGGGACCTGTCGGCGCGGGCCGTGCCCCTCGAACCGGCGCTGCCGGACGGCGGGCGCCTCGCGCTGCTGCTGACCGACCGCAGCGCCGCCCGCGCGGTCGAGCGCATGCGGTCCGACTTCGTCACCAATGCGAGCCACGAGCTGCGCACGCCGCTCGCCAGCCTCATCGGCTTCATCGAGACGCTGCGCGGGCCCGCGCGCGACGACCCCGCGGCGCAGCAGCGCTTCCTCGGCATCATGGCCGATCAGTCCGAGCGCATGCGGCGCCTGATCGACGACCTGCTCGACCTCGCGCGGGTCGAGACGCAGGAGCATCTGCCGCCATCGGGCGAGGCCGACCTCGCCGCCGTGCTGCGGGCGGAGGCCGAGGCGTTGCAGCCCTTGCTGGCCGCGCGCGGGACGACGCTGCTGGTCGAGGCGCCCGACGGCCTGCCGCTCGCCGCCCCGGCGGATGCCGGGCAGATCGCCCAGGTCGCGCGCAACCTGCTGGAGAACGCGATCCGGCACGGCCGGCCGAACGGGACGGTGCGGGCCGACATCGTCGCGGGCCCGCGCGCCGGCGTGACGCTCACCGTGACGGATGACGGCCCCGGCATCCCGCGCGAGCACATCCCCCGCCTGACCGAGCGCTTCTACCGGGTGGACCGGGCGCGCGGACGGAGCGATGGCGGCACCGGGCTGGGCCTCTCCATCGTCAAGCACATCGTGGTGCGCCATCGCGGCCAGCTCTCGATCGAGAGCGAGCCCGGCCAGGGGGCGCGGTTCCGGGTCTGGCTGCCGGCCGCGCGCGACCGGGCCGGCGTGCCCGGAAGCACAATCGGTGGTTGAGTGCTCTGCGCGTCAAGCGTGTGGTCAAGCCTGCGTCAGCCCCGAAAATCATCGCTCAAGTTGTTGTTCTGGCGCGCAAAAAACAAACTCTTGCATGGCCATGGTCGCGCGGCCCAGGTTCGGCCCCGTGACGACCGGGCTTCCCCCCTCCCGGCCCCGGGCAGACCGCAGGACGAACCCGGCTGCCCGGAGGACGCCGCATGACCCGACCCGCCGCCCGGCAGGGGCATGGCCGGTGCGACGGCTGTTGCTGCTCTTCGCCCTGGCGCTCGGCCTGCCGCTGATCGGCGTCGCGGCCTTTGGCACGTGGTCCGCGGTGGAGGCCGAGCGCGCGCGGGCCGAAAACCAGATGCTCGCCACGACGCGCGCGCTCGCCGGCGTGGTCGAGCGCGAGGTGACGCAGGCGCGGCTGCTGCTCGATCTGCTCGCGGCCTCGACGAACCTCAACGAAGGCGAGTTCCTGGCCTTCGATGCCCAGGCACGGCAGGGCATTCCGGCGCCCCTCACCGTCGCGCTCGTGGACGGCGCCGGGCGGTTCCGCATCAACACCTTCGTCCCGCCGGATGAGCGCGTGCTGGCGGGCATGCCGCTCGTGCAGCCCGACTTCCTCTCCCAGGTTCTCGATGCCGGCGGCACCGTCATCTCGGGCCTGTTCCGTGGCGCCTTCGGCCGCCACCTGGTGAGCGTCGCCCGCCCGGTCGAGGTCAACGGGGAACGTCTGGCGCTGATCGTCTCGGTGCCCGGCAGCCGCTTCGGCGAGATCCTGCGCGATCAGCGCCTGCCACCCGGCTGGGTGGCCGCGATCCTCGACGCCGGCGGCCACATCGTGGCCCGGACCCGCGCCGAGGAGGAGTTCATCGGCCAGGTGGCGACGCGGCCGGTGCTCGACCTGCTGGCCCGCTCGGATGAGGGGGTGGTGCGCGCGATCCCGACCCATGACGGGATGAACAGCGTCGCGGCGGTGGCACGCACGCGCCCCTCCGGCTTCTCGGTGGCGATGGCGGCACCGCTGCCGGCCGGTTGGTGGGAAGCCTGGCAGGCGGTCGGGCGCACCACGGTGGCGGGCGTGGTGCTGCTGGGCATCGGGCTGATCCTCGCCTGGGCCCTGGCCGGGCGTCTGCTGCGCGGCGTGACGGCGCTGGGGCGCGGCGAGGGCGGGACGGGGCTGCACGAGTTCGACCTCGCCGCCGCGCGCATCGCGTCTGCGGCCGACGCGATGCGCGACGCGATCGCGGCGCTCCAGGAGAGCGAGACGCGCTACCGCGTCACGCTCGAGGCCTTTGCCGGCGGCGTCTACGAATGCGTGCCCGGCGAGGGGCGGGTCCTGCGCACGCCGAGCCTGCTGCGGCTGATCGGCGAGGCCGAGGACGACCCGGGCCGCGAGTGGTGGCTGTCCCGCCTGCATCCCGACGATCGGCCCGCCATGGATGCGGCGCTGGCCGAGGTGCGCGCCGGCGGGCGCGACCGCTTCGAGATGGAGTACCGGGTGCGCCACGCCGACGGGCACTATGTCTGGGTCTGGCACCGGTCCATCGCTCGCCGGGACGCGGAAGGCCGGCTGCTCCGGCTGATCGGCTGCATCATCGACGTGACCGCGGAGCACGAGGCCCGCGACGCCGAGGCGATGGTGGCGCGGGAGCTGGACCATCGGGTGAAGAACAACTTCGCGCTCGTCTCCTCGATCGTCGGGCTGACGGCGGCGCATCACCCCCACGCCCGCGCCTTCGCCGCGGAGCTGCGCGACCGCCTGCGCGCGCTGACCGAGGCGCATGACGTGGTGCGGCGCGGCGCCGGCACGGAGGGCGTGAGGCTGCACGCCTTGGCCCGACGCCTGGCCGCGCCCTTCGAGAAGACGCCCGGCGAGGCGCTGGTGCTCGCCGGGGAGGACGTGGCCGTGCAGACGGAAGCCGTCTCGCACCTCGCGCTCATCCTGCACGAATGGCTGACCAACGCGGCGAAGCACGGCGCGCTGTCGCGGCCCGGTGGCTGCGTGCGCCTGGCGGCGCGGCGGGAGAACGGGACCCTGGTCCTGGAATGGACGGAGCAGGGCGGCCCGCCCCTCCCGGGGCCGCCGGCCCGGCGCGGCTTCGGCTCGCTGCTGGCGGAGGCCACGGCGAGCGGCCGGTTCGGCGGCGCGCTGGAGGAGGATTGGACGCCGGACGGGCTGCGGCTGGCGCTGCGCCTGGCCGCCGACCGCGTGGCGGCCGCGGCCGAGGTGGTGGAGTGATGGCCGGCGGGGGAGAGCGGGCGGCCCGCCGGCGTCGTCCCTGCGTCGGCCGGGCGCATGGCCCGGCCGGGCGATGGTCGGGTGCCTGGTCCGCCGTCAGGCGGCCTCGCCCTTGATCGGCAGGCCGTCGGCGCGGCGCTGGGCCTTCTTCCGCTCATGCGGGTCGAGGTGGCGCTTGCGCAGCCGCACGGCGCCCGGCGTCACCTCCACCAGCTCGTCGTCCTCGATGTAGGCGATCGCCTGCTCGAGGCTCATGCGCCGGGGCGGGATCAGCAGCAGCGCGTCATCCTTGCCGGCGGCGCGGATGTTCGTGAGCTTCTTCTCCTTGACCGGGTTCACCTCGAGGTCGTCGTCGCGCGAGTTCTCGCCGATGATCATCCCGACATAGACCTTCGCGCCGGGATCGACGAAGAGCGCGCCGCGCTCCTGCAGGTAGAACAGGGCGTATTGCGTCGTCTCGCCATCCACGTTCGAGATGAGCGAGCCGTTGCGCCGCCCCTCGATGTTGCCGGCCCAGGCCAGATAGCCGAGGAAGAGCCGGTTCATGATGCCGGTGCCGCGCGTGTCGGTCAGGAACTCGGAGTGGTAGCCGATCAGGCCGCGCGAGGGCATGTGGAAGGTCAGGCGCGTCTTGCCGCCGCCCGAGGGCCGCATGTCCTGCATCTGCCCCTTGCGGAGCGACATCTTCTCCACGACGACGCCGGCGTACTGCTCGTCCACGTCCACGAGGACCTCCTCGTAGGGCTCCTCCTTGGCGCCGGTCTCGGGGTTCTCGCGGGTCAGGACGCGGGGGCGGCCGATGGTCAGCTCGAAGCCCTCGCGGCGCATCGTCTCGATCAGGACGCCGAGCTGGAGCTCGCCGCGGCCGGCGACCTCGAAGGCGTCGCTTTCCTCGCTGTCGCGCACGCGGATGGCGACGTTGCCCTCGGCCTCGCGGAACAGGCGGTCGCGGATCTGGCGCGACGTGACCTTCTTGCCCTCGCGGCCGCCGAGCGGGCCGTCATTGACGCGGAAGGTCATGGCGAGCGTCGGCGGGTCCACCGGCACGGAGGGCAGCGGGGCCGAGACCTCGGGCGCGCAGATCGTGTCGGGGATGGTGCTGTCGGACAGGCCCGCGATGGCGATGATGTCGCCGGCCTGCGCCTCGTCCACCGGGATGCGCTCGAGGCCGCGGAAGGTCAGCAGCTTCGTGAGCCGCCCGGTCTCGACCTGGGACCCGTCGGCGCGCAGCACCTTCACGGGCATGTTCACCCGCGCCGTGCCCTGCTCGATGCGGCCGGTCAGGATGCGGCCGAGGAAGTTGTCGTATTCGAGGATCGCGGCGTTCATCGCGAAGGGCAGGGAGAGATCGACGGCCGGCGCCGGCACGTGGCGCAGGATGAGGTCGAACAGCGCGTCGAGATTCTGGCGCGGGCCGTCCAGGCTCTCATCCGCCCAGCCCTGCCGGCCGGAGGCGTAGAGCATGGGGAAGTCGAGCTGCTCGTCCGAGGCGCCGAGATTGGCGAAGAGGTCGAACACCTCGTTGTGGACCTCGTCCGGGCGCGCGTCCTGGCGGTCCACCTTGTTCACGACGACGATCGGGCGGATGCCGCGCGCCAGCGCCTTGCCGAGCACGAACTTGGTCTGGGGCAGCACGCTCTCGGCCGCGTCCACCAGCAGGATCGCGCCGTCCACCATCGACAGGATGCGCTCCACCTCGCCGCCGAAATCGGCGTGGCCCGGCGTGTCCACGATGTTGAGCTTGACGCCCTTCCACTCCACGGCCGTGCACTTGGCCAGGATGGTGATGCCGCGTTCCTTCTCGAGGTCGTTGCGGTCCATGGCGCGCTCGGCGACCTGCTGGTTCTCGCGGAAGGTCCCGGCCTGCTTCAGCAGCTGGTCCACGAGGGTGGTCTTGCCGTGGTCAACATGCGCGATGATGGCAAGGTTACGCATCTGCATCGAATCCGGGCTCCGGGCATAGGGAAGCCCGGGCCGAGAAGGCGCCCGGGCGGGTCAACGCGGTTTTGTTCGGGTTGTGCGCCGCACCATGGGCGCTTGCGGCCTCCACATAGGGGTGGCCGCGGCGAAAAGCCAGCCATATCAGTCGGCGTGACCCGCCTTGCCCTCATTCCTGCCCTGCTGGCCGCCGGGGCCGCCATGGCCGAGGAGCCCCGCCGCGTCCGCGGCAGTTGCGGCGAACCGGGTCTCCTCGTGCTGGAGCGGGTCCAGGCGGAGCGCCGATCGGACGACGTGGTCGGCTACCTCATCCACATCCGCAACACGACCGGCCGACCCATCCTGTTCACCATGAGCCTGCGGGTCATGGGCCGGGAATTCGCCAACACGACCAACCAGCCCTACCGCGTCGGCGGGGGCGAGGTGCTGGTGGTGCCCGCCGGCCCCGGGCCGCGCCCCATCCCGACGGCCGAGGTCGCCGCCGGGCTGACCCTGAACTGCCCGCGCTGAACCCCTTGGGGTCGGAGGCCCGGGCTCCCCATCTGGGCGCGGAACCGGGCGTTGGGTTTTCCATGACGATGCACCTTCCTCGCCGCGCCGCGCTCTTCGCCGGCCCCGCGCTGCTGGCGTCGCGCCGGGCGGGTGCGGCGGATGTCGTGCCGATCGGCGTCCTGCTGACCGCGGGCGCCCCCTCGGCGCCCGCGGTCCGGGCCGGGCT
>JAIEOO010000315.1 GCA_019750475.1 Acetobacteraceae bacterium
GCGCGGCGCCGTCCCCGCGCGACGGCCGGGCGGCGCGCCGCCGCGCGGATGGGGCGGCGGCCTCGCCGTCGATTTCATGCCGTTAAGCGATTTGTAACCAGTGACGCGGATTGACGAGGTGAAAAGCTAAGCCAGAGTAAACGCCTCAGACATTTAGAGGCTGTCAGGGCGACGCCCAGGGCTAGGAGGGTTGCGCATGTTCATGAATGGCCGCATCGCCTGCCACGCGGGCGACACCAGCGCCGAAACCGTCGCTTCGTCGCCCGCGACGCTCCCCTCCCGCTTGTTCCGTCTGATCTATGTCAGCCGCGCCACCGCGCCCGACGAGGCGCAGCCGCGCCGCGAGGTCGAGGCCATCGCCGCGGCCTCGACCGTCGCCAACGCCCGCGACGGGCTGACCGGCGCACTCGCCGTCGGCGGCGGCTATTTCGCCCAGATCCTCGAGGGCCCGCGCGGCGCCGTCAGCCGCACCCTGGACCGCATCCTGGCGGACCCGCGGCACGAGGACATCCGCATCCTCGACTTCACGCCCATCGCCGGTCGCGGCTTCGCCGGCTGGGGGATGAGCTTCGTCGGCGAGGTGGACCCGTCCTTGCTCGCCGCCGCGGTGGACATGCCCGAGGGGCAGGAGCGGCGCGGCGGGCGGCGTCCCGCGGCGATCGTGGCCGAGGCCGTGTTCGAAGCCCTCGCCGGCCAGCTTCGCAGCCCGCAGGCTGCCTGACGGCAGCCGCGCCGGCGGCCTCCGGACAGATTGGGCCGCCCCCACGGAAAGAGGGCAGGCCGGGAGCGGCCCAAGTTGATCATGGGGGTTGCTGCCGGCCTTGGGGGGCGACCTAGCTGTCGCGCAGCAAACCAAGTCGCCGGCGCGCCGTCAACGCGCCGGGCCGCGGACGGCCGCCCGCGCCCGGCTCACAGCGGCCGCCGGCCGATCATTGCTGCACCGCACGGCTTCCGGTTGCGGCGCGGCCCTTCGTTGCGCCAGCCTCCGCCGGGCGGACGGCAACGCTTCCGGCCCGCTCGGGGACGACGATGAGGGACGGAACACCTGAAAGGCCGGGCGCTGCCGGCGTGCTGGAGCGCCCCGCCGCGACCCCGGACCGACACGCCGATGAGCGCCAACCGGCGCACGCGCCCGGGCACGAAGCCGCGTCCTGGGCAAGGACGCTCGCCCCGTTCTGGCCGCGCGCCCTCCGCCCCCTCCCCGACGACCGCGACACCACGGCCGCTCCCCGCCGGTAGCCGGCCCGGGGCCGCCCCGCCGGGCGACCCCCCCACGACGCCGTCCGCCCTGGATGGACACGCCCGGCCGAGGTCCCGGCCGCGATCGGTGCGCCGGCGCGCGCGCGGGAAGCCTGGCCCCGGCCCGGTTATCCACGCGACGGCATGGAAATGCGGCCCCGTTAACTTCCACTCGACGTGCCGGGAGCGTGATGACCGCCCGTGAATCGATCGGCGCGCCCGACCCTGGCCGCGCCGCGTCCCTGCCCAGGAGGAAGAACCCCTTGCGACGCATCATGGAACGGCCCATCGGCCAGAAGCTCGGGCTCGCCTTCGGCCTCATCGTCCTGCTCACCGCGGCGACGGGCGCGACCGTCTGGTCGCGCGCCAGCTTCGTGCAGGCGAGCACCGGCTGGACCACCCACACCTACCGCGTGCTCGACGCCGCCTCCGGCCTGGTCGCCGCCATGGTGGACCAGGAAACGGGGCTGCGCGCCTTCCTCCTCGCGGGGGAGGACCGCTTCCTCGAGCCCTACCGCAGCGGCGGCGACGCGTTCCGCCGCAACCTGACGGAGGCGCGCGGCCTGACCCGGGACAACGCGGCGCAGCAGGCGCGCCTCGCCGAGGTCGAGCAGCTCGCGGCCCGCTGGCGGGACGGCCACGCGGAGGCCGCCATCGCGATGATGCGGCAGGCCGATCGCCGGGCCGAGGCGCAGGCGATGGAGATCCGCGGCAACGGCAAGGCCGCCATGGACGCCATCCGCGCGCGGGTGGACGAGATCCAGCGGGCGGAACGCGCCCTCCTGACCGAGCGCAACGCCGCGCTGGCGAGCGCCTTCGGGCAGACCTACGCGCTGCTGCTCGGCGGCGGCGCCCTCCTGGTGACGCTGAGCCTCCTGCTCGGCCTGGCCCTGCACCGCGCGATCGCCAGGCCGGTCGTCACCATGACGGAGGCGATGCGGCGGCTGGCCTCCGGCGACCGCACGGTCGAGGTGCCCTTCGTCGGCCGCCGCGACGAGCTGGGCGGCATGGCCGGCGCCCTCGACGTGTTCCGCACGACCGCGATCGAGGCGGAGCGCCTCCAGGCCGCCGAGGCGGCCGAGCGGCGGCGCCGCGACGAGCGGCAGGCGACCGTCGAGAAGGAGATCGCGAGCTTCGACAGCGCCGTCTCCGCCATGCTCGGCGCGCTCGACGACGCGGCGACCGGCTTGCAGCAGGCCTCGTCCATGATGGGCCGCACCGCCGAGACGACGCGCGAGCGTTCGGTCACCGTGGCCGCGGCCGCGGACCAGACCAAGAGCAACGTCGGCGCCGTCGCCGCCGCCACCGAGGAGATGGCCGCGACGGTGAGCGAGATCTCCCGCCAGGTGGCCGACGCCGCATCCGTCGCCTCGGCGGCGCGGAGCGAGGCCGAGAAGACCGACCTCATCGTGCGCGGCCTGTCGGAGGGCGCGACCCGCATCGGCGAGGTGGTGCGGCTGATCGGCGACATCGCCGGCCAGACCAACCTGCTCGCGCTCAACGCGACGATCGAGTCCGCGCGCGCCGGGGAAGCCGGCAAGGGCTTCGCGGTCGTGGCGGGCGAGGTGAAGTCGCTCGCCGCCCGGACCGGCAAGGCCACCGAGGAGATCGCGGGGCAGATCCAGTCCATGCAGCAGACGACCGACCAGGCCGTCACCGCCATCCGCTCCATCGCCGCGACGGTCACGCGCATCAGCGAGGTGTCCTCGGCGATCGCGGCCGCGATCGAGGAGCAGGGCGCCGTCACGCGCGACGTCGCGCGCAACGTGCAGCAGGCGGCCTACGGGGCGCAGCAGGTCGCCGACAGCATCGTGGATGTGCGGGCGGCCGCGACGGACACCGAGGGCGCCGCCGCGGGCGTGGACCGCTCCTCCGCGGCCGTGGCGACGGAGGGGCGCAAGCTCCGCGAGCGCCTCGCCGGCTTCCTCGGCGCGATCCGCTCCGCCTGAACGAGGCGCCCCATCGGCGAAGGGCCGGCGCGGAGCCTCCGCGCCGGCCCTTCGTCCGTTCATCCGCCTGGCCGGGCCGGGCCGTGTCGCCGCCGCGATCCCCGCCGCCAGCCGCCGCGATTCACACGGCGGTTACGGGTTCCGCGCAATCTCCCTCACGCGCGGCAGGACGCCGCGATCCGTGCAGGAGGCACCCCGATGCAGACGACCGAAGCCAAGATCCGCGAACCCTTCCTGCCCGTCCGCGAATGGGTGAACGCCGCCCTCGCCCTGGCCATCGTCCTCAGCCCGATCATCATCCTGTCCGCCCTGGCCTCGTAACCCGCCGTCACGGCGCCAGCCAGAGCACGACGGCGAGCGCCACGCCCGCGACCGCGAGCGCGATCAGCAGCAGCTGCAGGCGCTCCATCAGCGGCCCCACCAGGAAGGTGGCTCGTCGGAAAAACCCGAGCGGCGGCGCGGCAGCGGCGGCGCCCCCTCCGGCGGCAAGGTGCCGAGCCTCTCGCCGGTCCGGGCGCCCGCGGCGTTGGCCGCGTCGCTCAGCCGGTTCATATCCGGCAACCCGAGGGGCTGGCCGCGATAGGAGATCCCGCCCGCCTCGGCGCAGGCGGCGAGCAGCAGGGGCAGGAGAAGGAGTCCGCGCGTCATGCGAGGGAAAAGCGCGGGCCACCCCGCCGGTTGACGCCCGTCAGAGACCGAGCGCCGCCCGGGTGTGGCGGGCGATCATCCGGTTCTCGTCCGTCGGCACCACATGCGCCTCGACGCGGCTGCCCGGCCGGCTGAGGCACGGCCCGTGCGCGGCGTTGGCCGCCGCGTCCCAGTCGAGGCCGAGCCAGGCGCAGCGCGCCATGATCGCGGCCCGCACCGGCGCCGCGTTCTCCCCGATGCCCGCGGTGAAGACGAGGCCGTCGAGCCCGCCGAGCGTCGCCGCCAGCGCGCCCACCGCCCGCGCCGTCCGGTGCGCGAAGACCGCGAGGGCGAGCCGCGCCGCCGGCGCGTCGGTGGCGAGCAGGTCCCGCACGTCCGACGACAGGCCCGAGAGGCCGAGCAGGCCGGAGCGGCGGTAGAGCAGGTCCTGCACCTCGGCGGGGCTCATCCCCTCCCGCGCGATGAGGTGCAGCACGACGCCCGCGTCCAGCTCGCCGCAGCGCGTGCCCATGGGCAGCCCGTCGAGCGCGCTGAAGCCCATCGTCGTGGCCACGCTCCGCCCCCCGCGCAGCGCGCAGAGCGACGCGCCGCTGCCGAGATGGGCGACGATCACGCGCCCGGCCGCGAGGCGCGGCGCGATCTCCGGCAGGCGGGAGGCGATGTACTCGTAGGACAGGCCGTGGAAGCCGTAGCGCCGGATGCCGCGCGCCGCGAATTCCGCCGGCAGGGCGAAGAGCTGCTCCTCCTCCGGCACGGTGCGGTGGAAGGCCGTGTCGAAACAGGCGACCTGCGGGACGCCATCCGCCATCAGGGCGCGGATGGGCGCGAGGTTGTGCGGCTCGTGCAGCGGCGCGAGCGGCACGAGCGCCTCCAGCTCCTCGAGCAGCCCCGGCGTCACGCGCTCCGGCCCCGCATGCCGCGCCCCGCCATGGACCACGCGATGGCCGTAGGCCGCGACGGGCCGACCGCCCAGCCGCGCCGCCAGCCAGGGCGTGAGCAGCCGCATCGCCTCGCCCGCCGTCGCCGGCGGATCGTCGCCGAGCCCGGGGCCGGGGATGGGCCGGCCCGCCGCGTCGCGGGCGCGGCTCGCGGGGCGCGTGCCGAGGCCGTCCACCTGGCCGGACAGCAGCACCTCCTCGCCCGCGTGCAGGCTGAACTTCAGCGAGGAGGACCCGGCGTTGATGACGGCGACGAGGGCGCTCACGCCGGCGGGCCCCCGCTCACGCCAGCAGGCCCCGCGGCGCGACGAGGCCCGCCATCGCGGCCGAGGCGACGCGGGTCGCCACCGAGTCGGAGCGGCTCGTCAGGATGATCGGCACCCGCGCCCCGAGCACGAGGCCCGCCGCCTCGGCATGGGCGAGGTAGGCGAGCTGCTTCGCCACCATGTTCCCCGCCTCGAGGTCGGGGCAGAGCAGGATGTCGGGGTCGCCCGCGACGGCGCTTTCGATCCGCTTGGTCTGCGCCGCGGCGCGGCTGATCGCGTTGTCGAAGGCGAGCGGCCCGTCCACCAGCGCGCCCGTCACCTGGCCGCGATCGGCCATCTTGGCGAGCATCGCGGCGTCCATCGTGGCCGGCATGCGCGGGTTCACCGTCTCGACGGCGGCGAGCACCGCGACCTTCGGCCGGGCGATCCCCAGGGCGCGGGCGAAGTCCACCGCGTTCTGCAGGATGTCGGCCTTGGCCATCAGGTCGGGCGCGATGTTGACCGCGGCGTCGGTGACGAGGAGCGGCTTCGGGTAGCTCGGCACATCCATGAGGAAGACGTGGCTGAGGCGGCGCTCCCCGCGCAGCGCGCCCTCGCGCGACACCACCTCCGCCAGCAGGTCGTCCGTGTGCAGGCTGCCCTTCATCAGCGCGGCCACCTCCCCTTCCCGCGCCATCGCGACGGCGCGGGCCGCGGCTTCCTGCGGCGTCGCCGCCTCCACGATCGCCGCCGCGGCGAGGTCGGCGCCCGCCTCCCGCGCGGCGGCCAGGAT
>JAIEOO010000336.1 GCA_019750475.1 Acetobacteraceae bacterium
CGCCAGCGTGTCGTCGCGCAACGCCGCGGCCGCGGCGCGGCCGCGTCCGGCGCGGGCCTCGGCGCGCAGCGCCTCGTCCACGTCGCGCCGCGACTCAAGGGTGCGGACGCCGCCCGAAGGCAGCTCCGACCCCGGGGTGGATTTCCGCGTGTAGCCTTCGACCGCCGCGTTGGCGACGTTCTGCGAAGCGGTGGCCATCTGCCGCGAGGCGTGGCGCAGGCCGCTCGTGGCGATCAGCAGCGCGCTGTCGAGGCTCATGGCCGGCACCCCTCCTTGTCGCGGCGCCTCCCGCCACGGAAGCGTCCCGGTGTAGCGGCGGCGTTAACGCGGCTCAGTGGATCTCCGACCAGGCGAGGGCCGGTCGCGTCAGGCGGGTCGGGCGGCGCAGCGCCCCTTCCGCGTGCCGCGCGCGGGCGAGCGCGATGCCGGCCTCGGTCGGCTCGTCGGCGGTGTAGCCGCGGCTCCAGGTGGTGCGGATGAACTCGGCGGCGCCGGCGGCCGCGAGCTTGCGGCGCAGCTTGCAGACGAACACGTCGAGGGTGCGGCTGTCGGGACCTTCGCTCAGCCCGTAGAGGCGCTGCATGAACTCCTCCTTCGAGACGAGGGTCCCGCGGTGGAGGAGCAGCAGCTCCAGCACGTCGAACTCGCGCCGGGTGACGCGGATCTCCGCGCCGTCCACCAGCACGCGGCCACGGGCCTGGTCCACGACGGTGTTGCCGCAGCGCAGCGTGGCGGTGAGGTGACCGAGGATGCGGCGGCGCAGCGAGCGCAGGCGCACGACGAGCATGCTGGCCGAGACGGGGGCGAGCAGGACGTCGTCCGCGCCGATGTCGAGCGCTTCGGCCTCCGCCTCCGGGGTGGTGCGGTTGGTGAAGACGAGGATGGGGATGCCGAGGCGCCGCCGGGCGAGCGCCCGGAGGATGGCGAGCAGGGGCTGTTCGAGCGCGGGCGCCTCGAGCAGCACGGCGTCGTAGGGGCCCGTGCGCTGGGCCGCGTCGGCCGTGTCGGCGTCGAGGGCGACGACCTCGCCGGAGACACCCTCGCGTGAGAAGGCGGCCATCAGGCGATGGCCGGAGGTCGGGGATGCCGATGCAACCAGGATGCGCATGCGTCGTTGCTCCGCTTCTTGCTCGCCGGTTCAGGTCGCGCCGTTTGCGCAACCATCGGTTGAGAATTGCGCCGCTGGGGTGCGAACGGTCGAGTCACGTTCCGTTAGGAAGGTGGTCCGCCTACAACCTGCGCGTGTCATGCGTGTGCGACGTATGTAAATGAGTGCAAGCGAAGCTCAGGCGTGACTGACACGTTCAGCGGCGTGGCCCGGTGGGGCGGCTGGGCGCGTGCGCCGCCTTTGGGCAGTCCTCAATGAGGAGAAACAAAGGCGTCGCCGCTGCCGGCTCGGCGCGGCGGCCCCGCCGACGGATGTCAGCGGAGGGTCGCGATCGTCAGCGACGCCGGGGCGTTCCGGCACAAAGCCGAACGACAACCAGCACGACAAATACAACCCATGCGAGTAAGCCGGACGGCGAGCGCAGAGATGCCCATGGTCGGCAACGCGCTCAGCTGGAGGCAAGATGCATCTCCTGATTGTGTCCGATCAGCTCGGACCGTCGCAACGCTTGATCGGGCGCATGTCCTTCCCGGAGGCCCGCGTCCACTTCGCGTCGCCCGAGGACGGCTTGCGCCTGGCGCACGACGCCGACGTGGTGGTCGTGGACTGCGCCGAGGCCGCGGGGGCCGGGATGGGGACGCTCGGAGCGCTTCGCGGCGCGGACCTGGCTTGTCCCGTGATCCTGATCGCGGCCGAGGCCGACGCGGCGCTCCGCGCCGGGGCCTACGACGCCGGCGCGGATGCCGTCGTCCTCCGGTCGCGCGCGCCGGCGACGCTGGCCGCGAGCATCGCCGCGGCGCGGCGGCGCTCGCGGCCGCGCCGGTCCACGCAACTCGTCTGCGGCAACGTGACCCTCGACGACGCCGCCGGGCGGATCACCGTCGCGGGACGTCCGGTCGACGCGACGCCCTGTGAGCTCGGCGTGCTCAAGGTGCTGATGGCCGCGCAGGGCGCCACCATCCCGAAGGAAGCGCTCTCGGCCCATCTCAGCGAGCACAGCCGCGAGCCCGACGGGACGGTCCTGCGGGTGTTCATCTGCCGGCTGCGGCGCAAGCTCTCGGCCTGCGGCGCCGACGACGTGATCCGCACGGTCTGGGGCGTGGGCTACCGGGTGGAGGCGCCGGGCGCGCTCCGCGCCGCGGCGGCGTCCCGGGCGGGCCTCCCGCTGGCGCCGGTATCCGGCGACGACTGGCCCCGCACCGCGGCCTGACAGGCGGGGCCGCACCCCGCCCTCTTCGGCCAGCCGCGCGGCGCGGGTGGCTCTTCCTCGCCGAGCCCGGGACCTTCGAGGCTTCGCTGACGTGCTTGGCGCCGCCGTCCTCCGGCCCGACCTGCTCCCCGCCCGGCTGCTGCGCCCCTGTCAGAAGCCGATGCGCGAGGGCCCGCCGGCCGCGCACCGGGCTGCCCGGACCGCGACCGCCCGACCCATCCCGGCGGCGAACCGCCTGGCCATCGCGCCGCGGCCCGCGGCGCGTCCGGCGGAGGCCCGGGCGACCCTCTCACCGGCGAGCCCGGCCCTGGCCCGCGCGCCAGCGCGCCGCCGGATCGCGCGGCGCTTCCCTCCCGTCACTCGCCTGCGAGGCGCGCCGCCATCAGCGGGGCACCGAGACGCATCATGCCGTGCACGTCGGCGGCCCCGGCGAGCGTCACGATCGCGTCGGCCAGCTGCGCCGCGCGCTCGGCGCCCAGCACGGCATCGGCCAGGCCGTGGAACTTCGCCCGCAGCTCGCCCTCGCTGAGGAAGTTCTCGGGCTCGCCCTTGGGGATGACGACGAACTTCGTGAATTCCCGGCCCCGCGCCCGGATCGTCAGCTTGCCCGACATGTTCGCCGGGAACTCGGCCTGCACGTCGGAGTCCTCGACGCACTCGACCTTGGGCATGAGGGCGCGCAGCACGGGCTCCTCCATGCGGGCGTAGCTGTCCCAGCCGAAATGCCCGAAGGCCAGCGCGCAGGCGACGACGAAGGGCCCGCTGAACTGGCCGTCCACCACGTTCCGCGGGTGCTGCTTGTAGGCGAGCGGCGCGCCGACCAGCAGCATGCCCTTGTTCGGCAGGCCCATGCGGACATGCTCGATCTCCTCCGGACGCAGCCCGTGCTCGGCGCGGAGCATGAGCGCCGCGTCCACGCTCGCATGGCCGTAGCGGCAGGAGGGGTAGGGCTTCACCGCCGTCCGCATCAGCTCGAACTCGTGGCCGAGGTTGCGGATCGCGCGCTCGGGAATGGGATTGGGGGCATAGGCCGCGAGGAAGCCGGCCTTGCCCTCCAGCGCCTCGGCAGCGCCGCGGAAGCCTTCGCGCGCGAGCAGCGCGGCGGAGAGCCCGGCCATGGCGGCCCAGCCCACCTGGAAGCGCTTGGTCCAGGCGCCGTTCTTGAGGAACTGGAGCGACCCGGCCGCCTGCGAGAGGGCGATGCCGAGCGCGTCCGCCACGCCCGCGGCATCGAGACCGAAGACGCGCGAGGCCGCGGCCGCCGCGCCGAAGGCGCCGCAGGTGGCGGTCGGGTGGAAGCCGCGGTCGTAGTGGTCCCCGGCCGGCAGCGCGACCGCGAGGCGGTTCGTCACCTCGTAGCCCGCGACGATGGCCGCGATGACATCGGCGCCCGACGCCCCGGCGATCTCGGCCGCGGCCAGCGCGGCGGGGATGACCGGCGCGCCGGGATGCAGCGACCCGGCCGCGTGGGTGTCGTCGAAATCGAGCGAATGGGCGAAGGCGCCGTTGAGCAGCGCCGCCCCGGCCGGCGTCCAGCGCGCCTGCTCGCCGAAGACGGCGGCGCCGCCCGAGGCGAGGCCCATGGCGCGCGCCGCGGCGAGCAGCGGCGCGCTGCTCTCGGCGTCGTGCCGGCCGCGGACGATGTTGCCGACGAGGTCGAGGATGAGGAAGCGCGTGCGTTCCTCGACCTCGGCCGGCAGGTCGGCGTGGCGGATCGTCGCGGCGTATTGCGCGAAGCGGGCGGTGACCTCGGTCATGGACGCGTCCTCAAGGCTTCTTGTTCCCCGCCAGCTTAGGACCGCCGCGGCCTCCCGCCCAAGCCCCATCCGGCCGGGCGAAACCCGGCCCTGCGGAACCGGCATGCGCGCGGAGGTTGAGACGCGCGCGCCCGCGTGGCACGACTTCGCGCATGGTTTCCCGACGCGCCTTCGCCGGCGGATTTGGCGCCCTCACCCTGTCCTGTTGCGCCGGAGCGCCGCCCGAGGCGGCCCGCCCCGTCGCCGCGGCCCAGCCGATGCCGGCCACGCCCCCGGTCGTGTCCGAACAGGCCGACCTCGCGCGCCAGCCGGCCCAGCCCTGGGAGCCCTTCCTCGCCGGCGTCCGGCAGGAGGCGCGGCGCGGCGGCGTGTCCGAGGCGACGTTGAACCGAGCCCTCTCGAACCTGCGTCCCAACCAGCGCGTCATCGAGCTCGACCGTCGCCAGGCGGAGTTCACCCAGACCTGGACGCAGTATCGGGACGGGCGGCTCTCCCAGACCCGGCTCGAGAACGGCCGGCGGCAATTCGCCGAGAACCGCGCGCTGCTCGGCCAGATCCAGTCGCGCTTCCGGGTGGACCCGCGCGTCGTCGTCGCGATCTGGGGTCTCGAGACCAGCTACGGCGGCTTCACCGGCAACTTCAACGTGATCGAGGTGCTGGCGACGCTGGCCTGGGAAGGGCGGCGCGCCCAGTTCTTCCGGGCCGAGCTGATGGCGGCGCTGCGCGTCCTCGACGCCGGGAATGTCAGCTTCGAGCGGATGCGCGGCAGCCACGCCGGCGCCATGGGCCACCCCCAGTTCATGCCGACCAGCTTCGAGCGCCTGGCCGTGGACATGGACGGCGACGGCCGCCGCGACATCTGGGACAGCCGCGCCGACGCGCTGGGCTCCATCGCCAACTATCTCGCGCGCAGCGGCTGGCGGGACGGCGAGGGCTGGGGCCACGAGGTGACGTTGCCGCCGGGCTTCGACACCTCGCTCGCGGATCACCGCAACATGCGGCCGATCCGCGACTGGGCGGCGATGGGCGTGCGGCGGATGGACGGGCGGCCCGTCAGCGGCGCGGGGGAGGCGGCGGTCATCATCCCGGGCCTGTCGCGCGGGGAGGGGCAGGCCTTCCTGGTGCTGCACAACTTCATGGTGATCCGGCGCTACAACCCGTCCAACTTCTACGCCCTCGTCGTCGGGCTGCTCGCCGATCAGGTGGGGTGAGGTGAGAGGCGCGCTGATCGGGCTGGCGCTGGCGGCGGCGCTGGCGGGCTGCACGCGGCCGCCGCCGCCCGTGCCGGCGCCCGAGCCGCGCTACCACCTGGGCGAACCCTACCGGATGGGCGGCCTCTGGTCCTACCCGCGGGAGGAGATGTCGCGGCGGGAGACCGGCATCGCCGAGATCCTGCCGGCCGGCTGGGACCGCCGCCGCACGCCGACCGGCGAGAATTTTTCCCAGTCCGAGCTGCTGGGCGCGCATCGCACGCTGCAACTGCCCGCCATCGTGACCGTGACCAATCTGGAGAACGGCCGCAGCCTGCGCGTCCGGCTTGTCGAACGCGGACCGGAGGCGGCCGGCCGCGTCATCGGCATCTCTCGCCGCGCGGCGGAGCTGCTGGGGGCGCGCGGCCCGTTCCAGGCCCAGGTCGAGCTGGAGGGGGAGGCGAGCCGCGCCGCCATCGCCGGGCTCCAGGGTCAGGCGCCGACGCTCCAGGCCGCGGCGGCGCCGGTCGGACGCGTCGAGCGCGAGACGC
>JAIEOO010000376.1 GCA_019750475.1 Acetobacteraceae bacterium
ACGCCGAGCGCGCGCCCCGCGCGCCTGCGTGGCGCTGTGGCCATTGCGGCGCCACGCAGGAGCGCTGGGCGCCGCTCTGCCAGTCCTGCGGCACGGCCGGGGAGCTGCGCTGGTCGGGCCGCCCGGCTGCCTGATCCGCTTCCGCCGGCGGGGTGGGGGCGGGCGGCCGCACGAGGCATGGGCGACGTCCGACCGGCATGACGGCACGCCCCGCCGGATGCGGAGGCCGAGCCGGGCACGTGCCCCAACCGGCCGACGGCCTCACGTCACGACGGCGTATTGCCAGTAGTCGCCGCCGGCATAGAGCGTGACCGAGGATCCGCCGCCGGCACGGCCGCTGAAGCGCAGGCCCGACGCCGTGCCGGAGAAGGCCACGTCGTCCTCCAGCACCAGCGCGGCCTCGCCCTCCGGCCAGCGCAGCCCGCCCTCCGCGTCGCGCACGCGCAGGCTGCTCTCGACGTCGAGGAACCCGTCGGCCAGCGGCTCGATGGCGAAGCTCTCGCCCGTGCCGAGGGCGTGCAGCAGGCGCGGGCAGGCGCCGGTGCGGCGGCGATGCGCCTCCACCGCGATCACCCGGCGCAGCAGCGGCGGCAGCGCCTCAGGCATGCCCGCGCCCGGACTGGTCCACCGCGACGACCTGCCGGCGCGTCGTGCCGTCGATGCCGCCGGCGATGGCCCATTCGGCGAAGAGCTCGGGCTTGCGGACGAACTGGCCGGGCACCCAGGCCTCGGTGCAGAAATCATCGTCGGCGTAGTACTCGACCGGCGCGCCGAGCGGGTTGTGGAAGTACCAGAAATAGGCCGAGGAAATGGGGTGCCGGCCCGGCCCGATCTCGGTCTTCCAGCCCTTCTGCGCCATGGCGATGCCGCCGCCGATCACCTCGTGGATGTCGGCGAGGGTGAAGGCGACGTGGTTCACGCCGGGCTTGCCCGGGCGGTTCAGCACGAACAGGTTGTGGTGCTCGCCGCGCGTCTGTGCACGCATGAAGGCCCCGTGGCCGGGATACTCGTCCGACAGGATCAGCCCCATCGCGTCGAGGTAGAAGCCGCGCATGGCGCCGAAATCCGCGGCGAAGAGGACGATGTGCCCGAGCTTGATCGGGTCCGCCTTGGCGTGCACGGGCGAGCGCCGGTCCACCCGGTTGGGGGAGCCGGGCGCGTTGGCCGGCGTCGGCTGCGCCACCACCTTGCGGCGCGGGCTGACCTGGAAGCGCAGCGAGAGCCCGTTGGGATCGCGCGCCGTGCCGTCCTCCCGCAGGGCGCCGGCGGCGCGCAGCCGCGCGAGGCTGGCCTCCAGCGCGGCGGCGTCGGCGCAGCCCCAGGTGACCTCGCGCACCGTATTGCCGGGCTCGATCGCGGGCGGCAGGTCGGGCGCATCGGCCGGGCGGATGATCACCTGCCCGCCATCCTGCGTCTCGAAGACCAGGCGGTCCGCCGCGGCGGAGACGGGGCGCAGGCCCCAATCGTCGCAGAAGCGCCTCGCCTCGGCCATGTCGGACACGCCGAAGGTGACGGCGTCGATGCCGGTGAAGGACATGCGTCTTCCCTCTCAATCCACGGTGATGCGGCGGTCGCGGATGACCTCGGCCCATTGCGCCGTCTCGCGTCGCAGGCGGGCGGCGAAGGGCTCGGGCGGCTCGCACACCACCTCGAGCGCCTGGGCGCGCATGCGCGGCTCGGTCTCCGGCGCGCGCAGGATGCGTTCGGCCTCGGCGAAGATCGCGGCAACGACGGGCGCGGGCGTCGCGCGCGGCACCAGCAGCCCGTACCAGGACGTCACGTCCATCGGGTAGCCGGCCTCGGTCAGCGTCGGCACCTCGGGCACGAGCGTGCTGCGCGCCGCCGTCGTCATCGCCAGCGCCCGCGCCTGCCCGGCCTGGATCGCCGGGAAAAGCGCGGGCAGGTTGCTGGCCATCAGCTCGATCTGGCCGCCGATCAGGTCGTTCAGCGCGGGGCCGGTGCCGCGATAGGGCACGTGCGTCAGCGGGATGTCGGCCTTCAGCGCCAGCAGCTCCATCGCCAGGTGAAGCTGGCTGCCCACGCCGGGCGAGCCGTAGGAGAGCGCGCGCCGCCGCGCGAGCGCGACGAGGCCCGCGATGTCGCGCACCGGAAGGGCGGGCTGGGCGATGACGACGTTGGGCGCGGTCGCCAGCATCGCCACGGGGGCGAAGTCCCGCTCGACGTCGAAGGGCAGGTTGCGCAGCAGCGTCGGGTTGATGGTCAGGTTGCCGGCGGGGATGACCAGCATGGTGGTGCCGTCGGCGGGGGCGCGGCGCACCGCCTCGATGCCGATGTTGCCGGCGCCGCCGGTGCGGTTCTCGACCGCCGCGGGCTGGCCGCTGCGCGCCTGGAACCCGGCGGCGAGGATGCGGGCCAGCACGTCCACCGGCCCGCCGGGTGCCAACGGCGCGATGATGGTGATGGGCCGGCGCGGGAAGGCATCGGCCTGGGCGTGGGACGGCGCCGCGAGCGCGGTCGCCCCCGCCACCAGAAGGCCGCGACGCGCGATCATGCCCCTCGCCTTCACGCCCACCGTCGTCACGCCTTGCCCGCCTGCCGCAGCGCCAGCAGCTGCGCTCGTGCCTCGCGCGCCAGGTAGCGCCGCAGACGGATCAGCCCGGCATCGTGCTGGTAGAGCATCTCGTGCCGTTCGAGGCCGAGGCCGCAGCCATCCAGCATCTCGCGATCCTGCTCCAGCACGTGCCAGTGCCGGGGTTCCAGCTTGGCGCGGTAGAGGAAGCGCCAGGTGTCGCGCTGCCAGCCCTGCACGCGGCGCACGCGCCAGAAGAAGCAAGCGGAGTTCGTCTCGTCGATCGGCGTGATCATCGAGATGATGCCGAAATTGCCGCCGGGGCCGCCGGTCGGCGGATAGGGAATCTCCAGCCGCACGAAGAGCGCGCCGTCGTCCACCAGCTCGGACCAGTCGAAGTTCACGTCGCGCTGGCCCGCCTTCTCGAACACGAAGCCCTTGGCCGTGTCGCGGGTGACGAAGGTCGCCTGCGTGTCGCCCTGGTACATGGTGTGGGAGTTGGCGTGCAGATAGGTCCCGTGCATCGGGTCCATCAGGTTGTCGTAGACGTAGCGCCAGGAGGCGTTCCAGTCGGCGTAGCAGCAGAAGCTGCTCCACGCGCCGCCCGCCAGCTGCTCCGGCGGGTCGAAGGGCGCCGGGTCGGGGTGCAGGGCGTCGCCGAACCAGGCGAAGATCGCGCCGGCGATTTCCCGCGCGGGATAGGTGCGCACGGCCTTGCGGCCCTCCAGCGGGCAGCCGGGCTGGCCGGGAACCGCCAGCACGGTGCCGTCGGGGCCGACCTGCACGCCGTGATAGGCGCAGCGCAGCCGGTCGCCCTCGTTCACCCCGCGCGAGAGCGGCACGGCCCGGTGCGGGCAGCGATCGGCCTGGACATGCACGGCGCCCGTCGCGTCGCGCCAGAGAACGAGCTTGTCGCCCAGGCGCTGCAATCCCACGGGTTTGCCGCCGGTCTCGACGAAGCGGGAGGGCAGCAGCGGCCACCAGCGGTTGCGCAGCCCCGTCGCCAGGTAGGCCTGCACCTCCTGGTCGGTGGGGGCGGGCGGCGCCTGCGTCGTCGCCGGGCGTTCGAGGATCGCGGTCATCGCCTCACTCTCCCAGCTCGCGCATCAGCGCGGTGAAGTTGGCCTCGGTCCATTCGCCGCCCTGGCGCGGCCGCACGCGGGAGGCGTTCAGCGCCGCGACCAGCGCCGGCAGCTCGTGATGGCCGCGGCCGAAGGCGGCCTCGATCGCGTCGGCCAGCGCCATCTCCCAATCGGTGTAGCTGCGCGTGCGGCTCTGATGCGGGTCGAGGGCGGGGAAGCGGTAGTCCGGCATGCGGGGTTCTCCTTCCTCAGAGATCGAGCACAAGGCGCGGCGTCTTCGCGCGCGACACGCAGAGCATCATCAGCCCGCCGGCGCGCTCTTCCGGCGAGAGGAGGCTGTCGCGGTGGTCGGGCTCGCCCGCCAGCACGCGCGCCTCGCAGGTGCCGCAGACGCCCTGCTCGCAGGAGCGGGGGTGATCCACCCCGGCCTCGGTGAGCGCGTCGAGGATGGAGCGGCCGGGCGGCACGGCGACGGTGATGCCGCGCTGCGCCAGCACCACGTCGAAGGCGTCCGACCCCTCGCCCTCCGGGCGGGAGCGGGGGGCGAACCATTCGAAGCGCACGCTGCCCGCCGGCCAGGTGCCCGTCGCGGCCTCGACGGCGGTCATCAACCTCTCGGGCCCGCAGCAATACAGAACCGTGCCGGCCCGCGGCGCGGCGAGCGCGGCCGCGACATCGAGGCGCGTTCCCTCCTCCGACGCATGGAGGCGGATGTCGCCGCCGGGCAGCGCCCGCGCCTCGGCCAGGAAGGGCGCCTCGGCGGCGCGGCGCGTGCAGAAGAGCAGCGTCCAGGGCCGGCCGATGCGCGAGGCCTCCCGCATCATCGGCAGCAGGGGCGTGATGCCGATGCCGCCCGCGACGAAGAGATACCGCCCCGCCTCGACGAAGGGAAAATTGTTGCGCGGCACGCCGACGCTGAGCAGTTCCCCCGGCCGCAGGGCGCGGTGGATGGCGCGGGAGACGCGCCCGCCCGCGACCTCCCGCACGGCGACGCGATAGGCCGAGAGGTCGGCGGGATCGCCGCAGAGCGAGTATTGCCGCTCCTGACCGTCGGGCAGCTTCAGGTCCACATGCGCGCCAGGGCCAAAGGGCGGCAGGGCGCTTCCCTCCGGATCCACGAGTTCGAGCGAGAGGATACCGGGCGCCTCCCAGGTGATGCGGCGCAGGCGAAGGGTCAGGCGCTCGCTCATCGCACGCTGCCGGCGGCGCCCGCCGGCGGGCCCGCGAAGGATTCCGCGAAGGGCCCGATGGCGACCATGTCCACCTCGACCAGGCGGGGGCCGGGCGCGTCCAGGGCGCGGTCGAGGGCGGTGGCGAAATCCTCGACGCGGGAGACGCGCTCGTGCGGCAGGCCGATGCTGGCGGCGACCAGGGCGAAATCGGGCGTCAGCAGGTTGGAATAGACATGGCGGCCGCCATACTGCGCGTCCTGGATGTTGCGGATGACGCCGTAGCCGCGGTCGTTCATCAGCACGAAGACGACGGGCGCCTCGGCCTCCACCGCCGTCGCGAGTTCGCCGAGCATGAGCTGCGCCCCGCCATCCCCCAGCAGCGTGACCGCCTTGCCCGCGCCGGCGAGCGCCGCGCCGATGCCCATGGCGATGCCCTGGCCGATGCCGCCGCCGAGCGCGTGGACGCCGAGGTTGGGCGCGGCCACGGGGACGTAGCGGTTGCCGAAGGTCGAGTTGGAGATGGTGACGTCCCGCACCCAGGGCAGGTGGCGCCGGGCCACGCGGGCGGCAAGCGCGTCCGCGACCGCGGCGTAGGGGCCGAGCGCCTGCTTGAGCGTCGCCTCGGACCGCGCGCGCGCCGGCGCGATATCGGCCAGGAAGGCTTCATCCACCGAAAGGCGTGCGGGCAGCCGCGCCAGCAGCCCTTCGAGGGCGAGGCGCGCGTCGCCCGCGACGAAGTGGCTGACCGGGTAGTTGCGCCCCGCCTGCGTCGCATCCGCGTCCACCTGCGCCAGCACGGGCGGCAGGCGCATGGCGTTGTTGCGCGTCTCGTTGCCGCGCAGGCGGGAGCCCACCACCAGCATGAAATCGGCGCGGGCGTAGAGCGCCTGGGCGTCCGGCGTCATGTTGAAGGCGCCGAGGCTGCGCGGATGGCCTTCCGGCACCGTGGCGCGGCCCTGGGTGCTGGTGACGGCGGCGAAGCCGCGCTCGACCAGTGCGGTCGCCGCGGCCGCCGCGCCGCGCGCCCCCCCGCCGAGCCAGAGCATGGGGCGCTCGGCGCGCAGCACCATCTCGGCCAGGGCGTCGAGCGCC
>JAIEOO010000047.1 GCA_019750475.1 Acetobacteraceae bacterium
CTGCGAGGCCTGCCAGGGCGACGGCGTCATCAAGATCGAGATGCACTTCCTGCCCGACGTCTACGTCACCTGCGACACCTGCAAGGGCAAGCGCTACAACCGCGAGACGCTGGAGGTGAGGTTCCGCGGCAAGTCCATCTCGGATGTGCTGGACATGACCGTCGCCGAGGCGCGCGAGTTCTTCTCCGCCGTCCCCTCGATCCACGAGAAGCTGAAGACGCTGGAGGAGGTGGGCCTCGGCTACATCCATCTCGGCCAGCAGGCGACCACGCTCTCGGGCGGCGAGGCGCAGCGCATCAAGCTGGCGAAGGAGCTGTCCCGCCGCGCGACGGGCCGCACCCTCTACATCCTCGACGAGCCGACGACCGGCCTGCACTTCGAGGATGTGCGCAAGCTGCTCGCGGTGCTGCACACCCTCGTCGAGCAGGGCAACACCGTCGTCGTGATCGAGCACAACCTCGAGGTCATCAAGACGGCCGATCACGTGCTCGACCTCGGCCCCGATGGCGGCGAGGGCGGCGGGCGGATCGTGGCGCAAGGCACGCCGGAGGAGATCGTCGCCAACCCCGAGAGCCACACCGGCCGGTTCCTGGCCCCCATCCTCGCGCGCCACGCCGCCGTCGCCGCGCCCGCCAAGGCGAAGCGCGCCCGCAAGGGGTGACGGCGGCACCGCGCGGCCGGGCGTGACGAAATTGCATGGTCGGGCGCGGCGGGGCCGATTGACCGCGGGAACCGCAGCCTCTATCCCGCCGCCCACGGCACACGTCCCGTTCGTCTAGAGGCCTAGGACACCAGCCTTTCACGTTGGCAGCACGGGTTCGAATCCCGTACGGGACGCCATCCTTCCGTTGCAGATGACACATCACGCCAGGGCCGCGGTGCCCTCGCGCCCTCCCCGGACGCAGAAAGGGCCGGCGCGCGGATGCGGCCGGCCCTTCCCGTCCCGGGGGAGACGCCCACCTATTCGGTGGTCGCCTCCGGCTCCTTCTCGGCCTCGCCGTCGCCTTCGGGCTTCGGCAGCGCGGCCAGCGGCACCTCGGCGAAGTCGAAGGACAGCGCGCCGTCCTTGAACCCCACCTTCACCGCGCCGCCCTTGGCGAGGCGGCCGAACAGCAGCTCCTCCGCGAGCGGCTTCTTCACGTGCTCCTGGATGACGCGCGCGAGCGGCCGCGCGCCATACAGCGGGTCGTAGCCCTTCTCGGCCAGCCACTCCTTCGCGGCCGAGGACAGCTCGATCGTCACGTTCCGATCCGCGAGCTGGGCCTCCAGCTGCATCACGAACTTCTCGACGACCTGCGCGACGATCTCCGGCGTGAGCCCGCCGAAGGGGATGACGGCGTCGAGGCGGTTGCGGAACTCCGGCGTGAACATCCGCTTGATCGCCTCGGTGTCCTCGCCGGTGCGGGTCTCGCGGCCGAAGCCGATGGCGGGCTTCGCCATGTCGGACGCGCCGGCGTTCGTCGTCATGATGAGGATCACGTTGCGGAAGTCGACGGTCTTGCCGTTGTGGTCCGTCAGCTTCCCGTGGTCCATCACCTGCAGCAGGATGTTGTAGAGATCCTGGTGCGCCTTCTCGATCTCGTCGAGCAGCAGGACCGCGTGCGGGTGCTGGTCGATGCTGTCGGTCAGCAGCCCGCCCTGGTCGAAGCCGACATAGCCCGGCGGCGCGCCGATGAGTCGGGACACCGAGTGCCGCTCCATGTACTCGGACATGTCGAAGCGGATGAGCTCGATGCCCAGCGTCTTCGAGAGCTGCTTCGCCACCTCGGTCTTGCCGACGCCGGTGGGGCCCGAGAACAGGTAGTTGCCGATCGGCTTCTCGGGGTCGCGCAGGCCGGCGCGCGCCAGCTTGATGGCCGAGGCGAGGGCGGAGATCGCCGCGTCCTGCCCGAACACCATCGCCTTGAGATCGCGCTCGAGGTTGCGCAGCGTCTCCGTGTCGTCGGCCGAGACGGACTTGGGTGGGATGCGCGCGATCTTCGCGACCACCTCCTCCACGTCCTTCAGCGTCACGGTCTTCTTGCACTTGCCCTCGGGCACCAGCATGCGCGACGCGCCGACCTCGTCGATCACGTCGATCGCCTTGTCCGGCAGCTTGCGGTCATGGATGTACTTGGCCGAGAGCTCCACCGCGCCGCGGATGGCCTCGGGCAGGTACTTCACCTTGTGGTGCTTCTCGTAGTTGGCCTTGAGGCCGGTGAGGATCTTCACCGCGTCCTCGACCGTGGGCTCGTTCACGTCGATCTTCTGGAAGCGCCGGACGAGGGCCCGGTCCTTCTCGAAGTGGTTGCGGTATTCCTTGTAGGTGGTCGAGCCGATGCAGCGCAGCGTGCCCTGGGCGAGCGCCGGCTTCAGCAGGTTCGACGCGTCCATCGCGCCGCCCGACGTCGCGCCCGCGCCGATCACCGTGTGGATCTCGTCGATGAAGAGCACCGCGCCCGGCTGCGCCTCCAGCTCGGAGACGACGGCCTTCAGCCGCTCCTCGAAGTCGCCGCGGTAGCGCGTGCCCGCCAGCAGCGAGCCCATGTCGAGCGAGTAGATGGTGGACTTCGCCAGCACCTCGGGCACGTCGCCCTCGATGATGCGCTTGGCCAGGCCCTCGGCGATGGCCGTCTTGCCCACGCCGGGCTCACCGACGTAGAGCGGGTTGTTCTTGGTGCGGCGGCACAGGATCTGGATCGTGCGCTCGATCTCCTGGTCGCGCCCGATCAGCGGGTCGATCTTGCCCTGCTGCGCCTTCTTGTTGAGGTTGACGCAGTAGGTCGAGAGGGCGTCCTGGTTCCGGCCGCCCCGGGGCTTCTCTTCGCGCTCGGTGTTGCCGCCCACGTTCTCCTCCGCCGAAGGCCCCTGTCCCTGCACCGAACGCGACTGGGCGCGCCCGGGTGCCTTGGCGATGCCGTGGGAAATGAAATTGACCGCGTCGAGCCGCGTCATGTCCTGCAGCTGCAGGAAGTAGACCGCGTGGCTCTCGCGCTCCGAGAAGAGCGCGACGAGGACATTCGCCCCCGTCACCTCGTCCCGGCCGGACGACTGCACGTGGATCGCGGCCCGCTGGACGACGCGCTGGAACCCGGCGGTCGGCTTGGGGTCCCCGGCGCGCTCGCTGACGAGGCCGGCCAGATCCTTGTCGAGGAACTCGGTGAGATCGCGCTTCAGGCGATCGACGTCCACGCCGCAGGCGCGGAGGACGGTCGCGGCGTCGGCGTCGTCGCCGAGGGCGAGGAGGAGATGCTCCAGCGTGGCGTATTCGTGGCGGCGCTCATTGGCGAGGCCCAGCGCGCGGTGGAGCGTCTGCTCGAGGTTGCGGGACAGCATAGGCTAACGCTCCCCTGTTCTGTGACGGAACGGCAATGGCCGGCCGTGGTTGACTAGGATGTGGTGGCGCTCCCCCCGGCGGCGACAGGTGCCGCCACATCCGATCCGGTCGGGGCTGCCCCCCGCCCGCAGCATCACTTGACCTCTCGTCCCGCCTCACTCCTTCTCGATCGTGCATTGCAGCGGGTGCTGGTTCTGCCGCGCCAGGTCCATCACCTGAGTCACCTTCGTCTCGGCGACCTCATAGGTGTAGACGCCGCAGACGCCGACGCCGCGACGATGCACGTGCAGCATGATGCGCGTCGCCTCGTCCCGATTCTTCTGGAAAAACCGTTCCAGGACATGAACCACGAACTCCATGGGCGTGTAGTCGTCGTTCAGCATCAGAACCTTGTACATGGCCGGCTTCTTGGTCTTCGGCCGCGGCTTGACGACCACGCCGGTCGCCGGCCCACCGTCCCCCGGTGGGGTGCTTGCACCGCTCAGTCGAATGAAGTGCTGCGTCATGATCCTCGAACTCGCCGTGGCGACCGCGCCTGACCGGAGCGCACGGCCCGTCGGACAGGATATCGGGTCGCCGGCCCACCGGAAAAGGCCTTGCAACCATCGGGCGTCGGAATGAACAAAACGCAAGGCGTCCCGGGCCCAGGCGTCCCGGACACGGCGTGGCCGACCCGCGGCGGCCGCGCCGGTCGGCGACGCCCCGCCTTCAACGCGAAAAGGCAGTGCCCGTCGGCACTGCCTTCCTGAAACATCCTCGGTCTCGCCGCGGGCCCGGGGTTCGCCATGGCTGGCGCCCCCGGCCCTCGGCCGCCGGCATCAGGCCGCGAGCGGCTTCGCCATCTTCTCGACCGCCACCGTCACGCGGGCGGAGAGCGGCGCGAAGGACTGCTCGGCGAGCTTGATCGAGGCCTCCTGCAGCTTCGCCGCGTCGTTCATGGCGCGCTCGAAGCCGGTGCGGGCGAAAGAGGTCTGGAGGTCGGTCGCCTCCTTGAGGGAGCGGGCGGCCGTGATCGCCTTCATGCCCTCGAGGGAGTGGTCCGTCAGCGCCTGCAGCATGGCGAGGGTCTGGCGGGACAGGTCCTGCACGCCGGCGACGTAGACCTGGGTCGCCTTGGTCACGGCGTCGAGGTTGCCGCGGGCGAACTCGACGGCCTCCTCGGTGACCTTCATCACGCCCTCGGCGGTCTTCGTCGCCTGCTCGAAGCCCTTCTCCACGGCGACGCGGGCCTGGGTGGCGCCGTCTTCCATGATCTTCTTCGCCTGGGTGGCGCCAACCTGCGCCGCTTCGGCCATCGCCTTCTTCGTCTCAGCCGGGGTCGGCATGTTCAGTGCTCCTGTTCCATTGTCCGCCGCAGCGGCAGGTTGACGGATCGGCGCCGCCCTCAACGCCATCCGGCCAAGCCTGACCCTCCCGGCGATGCTGCGGTGCAGCAAGAGCCTTCTAAAGGGGACAGCCGGCCGACCGCAAGCGTTTTTTTGTGCATTGCACAATGAGCCCGCATCCCGCTTCCGACCGCCGCCGCATCTCGCCCCGCCGCGGGCTTTTGGCTGGACAGCCCGGGGATGGAATGCTTTTTTGCCCCCGGCGAGCCGGCGTCCGGGGGGACAAGGCCGGCCTGCCCTGGGGGATGCTGCGCCTTGACGTCTCGATGGATCGCGCCCTGGATCGGGGCGTTTCTGGTTGCCGTGCTCGCCGCGCCCGCGGCGACGCACGCCACGCCCGCCGGCATCCACGCCGACCGCTACGCCTCCATCGTGCTCGACGCCCGCACCGGCAACGTGCTCAGCGCGGCCAACGCCGACGAGCAGCGCCACCCGGCCTCGCTCACGAAGATGATGACGCTCTACATGCTGTTCGAGGCGATCCGCGACGGGCGCGTCAGCATGGACAGCCCCATCCGCTTCAGCGTCGAGGCGGCGTCCCGCCCGCCCTCCAAGCTGGGCGTCCCGGCCGGCGGCGCGATCTCGGCCGAGACCGCCATCATGGCCCTCGTCACGCGCTCGGCCAACGACGTCGCCGCGGCCGTGGGCGAGCATCTCGCGGGCAACGAGGAGGCCTTCGCCCGGGCGATGACGAGCCGCGCGCGCTCCCTCGGCATGACGCGGACCACCTTCCGCAACGCCTCGGGCCTGCCGGACTGGGAGCAGATCACGACGGCGCGCGACATGGCGACGCTCGGCCGCCGCCTCGTCAGCGACTTCCCGCAGTTCTACCGGTATTTCGGCTTCACCAACTTCGCCCATGGCCGCCAGGTGATCCGCAACCACAACGGGATGCTGCACACCTATGAGGGGCTCGACGGCATCAAGACCGGCTTCATCAACGCCTCGGGCTTCAACATCGTCACCTCGGCCCAGCGCGACGGCGTGCGGCTGGTGGGCGCGGTGTTCGGCGGCACCTCGGCGTGGACGCGCAACACCCACATGGCGGAGCTGCTGGACGAGGGCTTCGAGCGCATGGGCGTCCGGCCGCGCACCGTCGCCCTGGCTTCGGCGGCGCGCCCGGGTCCGACCCTGTCCGCGGCGCGGCTCGCGGAGGGCCGGGCGGCGCCGGCGCCGCG
>JAIEOO010000273.1 GCA_019750475.1 Acetobacteraceae bacterium
GGCTGCGCGGCGGGTTGCCGCCGCTCGCGCCGCTGCCCCTCTACGTCGAGCCGCCGGCGGTCCGGTGAGGGGCGTCACGGCCGCCGATGCGGTGGTGCTGGCGCGGCTGCACGCGGCCGCCTTCGCCCCGCCCGAGGCGTGGGGAGAGGTCGCGCTGCGCCAGATGCTGGGACTGCCCGGCGCCATCGGCTGGCTGCGGGACGGGCAGGGCTTCATCCTGGCGCGGGTCGCGGCCGACGAGGCCGAGATCCTGACCCTGGCCGTGGTGCCGGAGGCGCGCCGGCAGGGCGTCGCGACGGCGCTGGTCGAGGCGGCCTGCGCGGCCGCGCTCCTCGCCGGGGCGCGGGTGATGTTCCTCGAGGTCGCGGAGGACAACGGCGCCGCCCGGGCCCTCTATGCCGCGCTCGGCTTCGCGGTGGCCGGACGGCGGCGCGGCTATTACGGGCCGGGCCGGGATGCCTTGCTGCTGCGCGCGGCGCTGCCGGCCGAGACGGGCGGCTGACGGCGGCGCCTTACCCCTTGCGCAGCACGAGCCGGCCGAGGCCGTCGGCCAGATCCTCGAGCGCCAGGACGGTGTGCCCTTGCTCGGCGGCGGCGCGCGGCAGGTTGCGGCGCGGCTCCTCGCCCCGGAAGCGAACGTCCAGAACCGCCCCGGCGGGCAGCCGGTCCAGCAGGAGTCGCATCCGGACGAAGGTCATCGGGCAAGTCTCGGTCGATATGTCCAAGTGATGCATTGGTTCGGCTTCGCTCACTTGTTCCATTGACGGAAATTCCTTCAATCCTGACTGCCAACAGTCTTGCACCGGCTCGGTCAGAGGCAGTAAACATCCGAATCGGCAAGAACGCCATCGAACAGGAAAGACGGTGATGTCTGACAGTGCTGGAGCGGTTGATCTTCTGGGACTGACGGCGGAAATCGTGTCCGCGCACGTCTCCAACAACCCGGTCCCGGTTTCCGACCTGCCGAACCTCATCCAGGACGTGCACCGCACACTTTCGTCCCTGGGCGCGCCTGTCGTCCGTCCCGAGCCCGAGAAGCCGCAGCCCTTCGTGCCGGTGAAGAAGTCGATCCATCCGGATTATCTGATCTGCCTCGAGGACGGCAAGAAGCTCAAGATGCTGAAGCGGCATCTGCAGAGCGCCTACAACATGACGCCCGACCAGTACCGGGAGAAGTGGGGCCTGCCGGCCGATTATCCCATGGTCGCGCCGAACTATGCCAAGCATCGGTCCTCGCTGGCGAAGCAGATCGGGCTCGGCACGCAGCCGCGCAAGGCGGGGCGCCCCTCGAAAAGCGCCGGATGACCTGTTAAGGGCCAGCCGTCATGGATCGGACGGCTGACGGCGCTTCGAGGATCGAACGCCTGTGCGTGGAGCGCGGGCTCAAGATGACCGGGCAGCGCCGGCTCATCGCCCGCGTCCTGTCCGAGAGCGAGGACCACCCCGACGTCGAGGAGCTCTACCGCCGCGCGGTCGCCCTCGACAGCAAGGTGTCCATCGCGACCGTGTACCGCACCGTCCGGCTGCTCGAGGAGAAGGGCATCCTCGAGCGGCGTGATTTCGGCGGCGGACGCGCCCGTTTCGACCCCGCGGACCGCGGCCAGCACCACCACCTGATCGACGTGGACACGGGCAAGGTCATCGAATTCTCCGACGCCGAGCACGAGGAGCTGGCGCGCGCCATCGCCGCGCGGCTCGGCTTCGAGCTGGTGCAACTCCGCCTTGAGCTGTTCGGGCGCAGGAAAGGCGGCAAGGCGTGACCCTCACCCTCGACACCGTGTTCGACCCCGAGGCCGGCTTCGGCGAGTTGCGGTCCGGCAACCTCGGCGTTCGCATCGCCACCCGGCCCTGGGAGGTCGAGGCGGCGCAGCGCCTCCGCTATCAGGTCTTCTTCGGCGAGATGGGCGCCTCGGCCGATGCCGAGACCGCGCGGACCGGGCGCGACGCCGACGCCTTCGACGGCGTGGCCGACCACCTCCTCGTCCTCGACCACGACAAGGGGGAGGGACCGGACAGCGTGGTCGGCACCTACCGGCTGATCCGGCGCCCGGCGGCCGCGCGGCTCGGGCGGTTCTACTCGGACGACGAGTACGACCTCGCCCCCATCCTGGCCTTCGGGGGCGAGATCCTGGAGCTCGGGCGCTCCTGCACCCATGCCGATTACCGCACGCGCGGCACGCTCCAGCTGCTCTGGGGCGGCATCGCGGCCTATGTGTTCAAGCACCGCATCGCGCTGATGTTCGGCTGCGCCAGCCTGCCCGGCACCGATCTCGACGCCAACGCCGCCCAGCTCTCCTATCTGGCGCAGCATCACCTCGCGCCGGAGGCGCTGCGGCCGCGCGCCCTCCCGGAGCGCTACGTCGGAATGGACCGCCTGCCGGCCGGCACCTATGACGCGAAGCGCGCCATGCTGGACCTGCCGCCCCTCATCAAGGGGTATCTCCGGCTCGGCGGCTTCGTGGGCGACGGCGCCGTGCTCGACGAGCCGTTCAACACCACCGACGTGTGCGTCGTGGTGAAGACCGACCAGGTGACCGACAAGTACTATAAGCACTACGAGCGCAAGGTCGGACCCGGCTGATGCCGCGCGGCTACCGCTTCGTGACCGTGGACGTGTTCACCGACACGCGCTTCGGCGGCAATCCGCTCGCCGTCTTCCCGGAGGCGGCCGGGCTGTCCGACGCCGAGATGCAGGCCCTCGCCCGCGAGTTCAACCTGAGCGAAACGACCTTCGTCCTGCCGCCCGCGGACCCCGCGAACACGGCGCGCGTGCGGATCTTCACCCCGGCGACCGAGATGCCCTTCGCCGGCCACCCCAATGTCGGGACGGGCTGGGTGCTGGCGCGCGAGGGCCGGGCGCGGGACGGCGTGCTGCGCTTCGAGGAGATCGCCGGGCTGGTCGAGGTTCGCGTCGAGGGGGAGGCCTGCATCGTCGCCGCGCCGCAGCCCTTGACGCTCGGCGGGCGCTTCGCGCCGGCGGACATCGCCCGCTGCGCCGGCCTCGCCGAGGCCGACATCGTCGTCGCGCGCCACGCGCCGATGCTCGCGGGCGTCGGCAATCCGTTCATCCTGGCGGAGACCACCGGCGACGCCCTCACCCGGGCCGCGCCGGACCTCGCGGCGCTGCGCGCCATGGCGGCCGGGAACGGGGGGCGCTTCGCCGTCTATCTCTACGCGCGGGGTTCGGCCGGGGTGCGGGCGCGCATGTTCAGCGCCGGCCTCGGTGTCGCCGAGGATCCGGCCACGGGCAGCGCGGCCGCGCCGCTCGCGGCGCTGCTGCTGCACCTCTCGGGCGAGGCGTCGGGCACATGGGACATCACCCAGGGCGTGGAGATGGGCCGGCCGTCCCTGTTGCGCACGACCGCGCATCGCGCGCCCGACGGCATCCGTGCCACGGTCGGCGGCGGCTGCGTGCCGGTGTTCGAGGGAAGCGTGCGGCTGTAGGGCCGGAAGGGTTCAGCGGATCCGGGCGTCAGCCCCGCGACGTGGGCGTGGCCCAGACCGTCGTGCCGGAGCGTGGCGTCGCCTGCGCCGCCTGGAGCTGTGACGTCACCCGCGCCTCCCGGCGAAGGGCGCGGAGGCGGTCCTGTTCCTGGCGGCGGCGGCGGTTGTCCTGCCAAACCAGCGCGACGGGCACGAGCGCCAGGATGAGCATGAAGCTCATCAGGAACTCATCCGCGAGGTGGATCAGGCCGGCACTCATCTCGATTCTCCTGCCCCGCCCGTGGCTCGCCCGGAGAGGCTGCCCGGAGGGTGTCGCCGCGGGGAGGGCCCCGCCCGTGCATCATCCTATCGCAGGGTCATCCTGAACATGTGCTGAGGCCGGGGTTCAGGCCGGGTTCAGCCGCATTCGGTCATGTCCGCGGCGATGCGACGCGTCTTTTCTGCGACCTGTCTCGCCTTCCTGGCCGGGCTGCCGCTTCTCACGGCATCTGGCTTCCTGGAGCCCGCCGCCGCGCAGGACCGGCGCGATCACGAACGCGCGCGCGCGGCGCTCGAAGCCGGCCAGATCCGCCCGCTCTCCGAGCTGCTGACCGAGGTCGAGCGCCGGTTCCGCGGCCGCGTCATCGAGGCCGATCTCGACCGCGACGACGGCCAGTGGCTCTACGAGTTCAAGATCCTGCCGCCCAACGGCCGGGTCTTCCGGGTCGAGCTGGACGCGCAGACCGGCCAGGTCATCCGCACCTTCGGCTCGGTGCAGGAACGATCCGCGCAGGAGCGCGCGGGCGGCCCCGGAGTGGCCGAGCGCCGCTGAACGCCCGCGTCCGCCTTGCCGCCCGAGCGCGGCCGGCCCAGTCTCTGCTCTCGGAAACGGAAACCAGCGATGCGCCTGCTCGTCGTCGAAGACACGCGCGACCTCGCCGCGCAGCTCCGCCGCGCCCTTCAGGAAGGCGGCTTCGCGGTGGACCTCGCCGCCGATGGCGAGGAAGGGCTGCATCTCGGCGAGACGGAGCCCTATGACGCGGTCGTCCTCGACCTCGGGCTGCCGCGCCTCGACGGGCTCTCGGTGCTGCGCCGGTGGCGCGCGGCCGGGCGGGACATGCCCGTCCTGATCCTGACGGCGCGCGATGCCTGGTCGGAGAAGGTCGAGGGGCTGAACGCCGGGGCCGACGACTACCTGGCGAAGCCCTTCGCCATGGCCGAGCTGATCGCCCGGCTCAACGCCCTCATCCGCCGCGCGAGCGGCGTCGCCAAGCCCGAGCTGCAATTCGGCGACGTGCGCGTGGACACGGCGTTGCGCAGCGTCACCAAGGGCGGGGCGGCGGTCAAGCTCACCGCCCTCGAATACGGGCTGTTCTCCTACCTCGCGCTGCATGCGGGCCGGCCCGTCTCCAAGACCGAG
Source organism: Acetobacteraceae bacterium (assembly GCA_019750475.1). Taxonomy (GTDB): domain Bacteria; phylum Pseudomonadota; class Alphaproteobacteria; order Acetobacterales; family Acetobacteraceae; genus Roseococcus. Next base: position 4,844 of record JAIEOO010000273.1, read on the forward strand.
CTGACCGAGCACCTCTACGCGCAGGATTTCGACCGCGACTCGAACACGCTCGAGGTCATCGTGGCGCGGTTGCGGCGCAAGCTCGGGGACGGGCTGATCGAGACGCTGCGCGGCCAGGGCTACCGCCTCAACCCAGGCTGAGCCTGTGAACAGCCTCACCCGCCGCCTCGCCCTCGTCGCCGCCCTCTGGGTGGCGATGGGCCTCGGCCTGACGGGCCTGCATATCGGCCGCATCCTCGAGGAGCAGATCGTCGAGGCGGCCGATGCGCGCATCGGGGCCCTGCTCGACGCCGTGGTGGCGGCGACCGCCTTCGACCCGGCCTCCGGCCCGCGCCTCGCCCGGCCGGTGTCGGAGCCGGAGTTCGACCGGCCGCTCTCGGGCCATTACTGGCAGCTGACCGGCCCGGGCGACGTCGTCGTCACCTCCCGCTCGCTGTGGGATTCGCGCCTCCCGGCGCCCGTGGTGGGGGAGGGGGGGCCGCTCGGCCGCAACGCCGACGGCCCGCGCGGCGAGAAGCTCCGCCTCCTCGAGCGCCGCGTGCAGATCGAGGCGCGGCGCGGCCCGGTGCCCGTGACCGTGCAGGTCGCGGTGACGCGCGAGCCGGTGGACGAGGAGGTCGCGGCGCTCCGGCGCGGGCTGGTGCTCGCCTTCGCCGGCCTGGGCGCGGGCCTCGTCGCGGTCGTCGCGCTGCTCGTCGTCTGGGGGCTGCGGCCGCTGCGCCGCACGCAGGAGGAGCTGGCCGAGGTGCGGGCCGGCAAGCGCCAGCACATGGACATCGTCGCCCCGGCGGAGATCGCCCCCCTCGTCGCCGAGATCGAGGCGCTGATCGAGCAGAACCGCGCGACGGTGGAGCGCGCGCGCACGCATGTCGGCAACCTCGCGCACGCGCTGAAGACGCCGATCGCCGTGCTGCGCAACGCGATCGAGGCCGGCGACATGCTGGCCGCGCGCAGCCAGGCGCAGACGCTCGAGCGCCTCGTGCAGCATCATCTCCGCCGCGCGCGCGCCGGCGCGCTCGCCGGCATCGCGGGCGCCGAGAGCGCGCCCTTCGCCGCGGCGGGC
>JAIEOO010000288.1 GCA_019750475.1 Acetobacteraceae bacterium
GCGCGCCTCCGCGCCGCGCTGCGCGGCGCCCGCCTCGCCCGGCGCCTCGTCGCCGAGCCCGGCAACCGCCTGACGCCGGAACTCTTCGCGCGCCGGCTGCGGCGGCTGGAACGCCACGGCCTGCGGGTCGAGGTGCTGGGCCGCCGGCGCCTGCGGGAGATCGGCGCGGGCGCGCTGCTGGCGGTCGGGCAGGGCAGCGCCCATCCGCCGCGCCTCGTCATCCTGCGCTGGCCGGGCGTGCATCCCGTCCCACCCGTGGCCTTCGTGGGCAAGGGCATCTGCTTCGACACGGGCGGCATCTCCATCAAGCCGGCGGGCGGGATGGAGGCGATGCGCGCCGACATGGCGGGCGCCGCCGCCTGCGCCGGGGCGATGCTGGCGCTCGCGCTGCGCCGCTCCCCCTGCCCCGCCGTCGCGGTGCTGGCGCTCGCCGAGAACGCCGTCGGCGCCGAGAGCTACCGGCCGGGCGACGTGCTGCGCACCGCGTCGGGCCGCACGGTCGAGGTGGTGGACACCGACGCCGAAGGCCGCCTCGTGCTGGCGGATGCGCTGCATGTCGCGGCGCGCCAGCGGCCGCAGGCGATCCTCGACCTCGCGACGCTCACCGGCGCCTGCGTCATCGCGCTCGGCCACCATCGCGCGGGGCTGTTCGGCAGCGACGCGGCGCTGCTGGCCGCCGTCGCCTCCGCCGGCGAGGTGGTGGGCGAACGGCTCTGGCCGCTGCCGATCGGGGAGCGGCACCGCGAGGACCTGAACAGCGACATCGCCGATCTGCGCCACTGCCTGCCCGCGGGCTCCGGCGCGTTCGGCGGGCGCCTGCTGCCCGATGCGAGCCACGCCGCGGCCTTCCTGCGCGAGTTCACGTGCGGCCTGCCCTGGGCGCATCTCGACATCGCGGGCGTCGAGACGGCCGAGGACGGGGATGGCGTCGCCGCGAAAGGCACGCCGACCGGCTTCGGCGCGCGCCTCCTCGACGCGCTGGTCGAGCGGCATTTCGAGGATCCGCACCGCGTGTGAGTGCCCCGCGAAGCCGCTTCGCGGTTTCGCCAGGACCCCGTTGGCGCCTGGTTTCCGGCCGCGGCGCCGCCGAAGCCCGGTTTCGCGATTTCGGTGGGCGCGTTAATCCGCCGTGATGTTCGCGGCGCGGATCACGCCCTCCCAGCGTTCGCGCTCGGCCCGCAGGAAGGCCGCCGCCTCGCGCTGGTCGCGGTAGCGGGCGGCGACGCCCTGCTGCGCCATGGCCTGCACCAGCTCCGGCTCCCGCAGCGCGGCGCCCACCGCCTGGTCCAGCCGGTCCACCACGCCGGCGGGCGTGCCGCGCGGCGCCATCAGCATGTGCCAGCTGCCGGCGACGAAGCCGGGCGCGCCGGCCTCGTCCGTCGTCGGGATGTCGGGCAACAGCGCCTCCCGCCGCGCCGCGGTGACGGCCAGCACGCGCACCCGTCCCGCCTCCACGGCCGCGCGCATCAGCGAATAGCCGTCGATGATGAGCTGCACCCGCCCGCCGGCGAGATCCTGGATGGCCGGCGCCGAGCCGCGATAGGGCACGTGCACGATGTCGAGGCCGAATTGCCGCTTGAACAGCTCGAGCGCGAGGTGGGTCGGGCCCCCTGCCCCGGCGGAGGCGCCGTTCAGCCGCCCCGGATTGGCCCGCGCGAAGGCCATGAGTTCGGCCAGGTTGCGCGCCGGCACGTCGTTGGCGACGGCGATCACCGAGAAGCTCTCCATCGTCTGGGCGACGGGGATGAAGTCCCGCAGGGTGTCGAAGGAGAGGTTGCGGTAGAGCGCGTTGGTGACCGCGAGGTTCCCGACATTGCCGTAGAACAGCGTGTGCCCGTCATTGGCCTGCACCGCCGCGTCCATCGCGATGTTGCCGTTGGCGCCGGCGCGGTTCTCCACCAGCACGGGCTGACCCAGGCGCTCCGCGATGCGGGGCATGATGAGCCGCGCCACGATGTCCACGCCGCCCCCCGGCGGGAAGCCGATGAGGACGCGGACGGGCCGGCTCGGCCAGTCAGGCTGGGCGCTCGCCCGCGGCGCCAGCAGCAGCGCCGGCGCGGCGAGGAGAGGACGTCGCTGCATGGGCCTCAATCCGCCGTGATGTTCGCTTCGCGCACCACGCTCGTCCATCGGGCGCGGTCCTCGCGGATCAGGCGATCCACCGCCGCGCCCGGCGCGAAGCGCGGGAAGGTGCCGAGGCCGGTGAGCGTCGCCGGCAGGTCGGACTGGGCGAAGGTCTCGGCGAGCCGGTCCTCGAGGCGCTGGCGCACCGCCGCCGGCGTCGCGGCGGGGCAGACGATCGCCTGCCAGCTCTCGAACACCCAGTCGAGGCCGCCTTCCTTCACGGTGGGCACGGTCGCGAGCTGCGGGTGCCGCTCGGAGGAGGTGATGCCGATGACGCGCAGCCGCCCGCCCTCATGCGCGCCCCGCATCAGCGAGTACCCGTCGAGCATCATCTGGATGCGGCCGCCGAGAAGGTCCTGCAGCGCCGGCGCCGAGCCGCGATAAGGCACGTGGACGATGTCCACATCGGCGGCGCGCTTCCACACCTCGAAGGCGAGGTGCGGCACACCGCCCGAGCCGCCGGAGCCGAAGTTGAGCGCGCCCGGTCGCGCCCGCGCCGCGGCGACCAGCTCCTCCATCGAGCGGATGGGGCTGTCGGCGTTCACGGCGAAGACCAGCGGCCCGAGGGTGAGCTGTCCCACGCCGCGGAAATCGCGGGAGGTGTCGAAGGGCAGGCTGGGGAACAGGGCGTGGGTCATCGCCAGGTTGCCGACATTGCCCTGGAAGAGCTGCGTGCCGTCGGCGACACCCTTGGCGACGAAATCCATGGCGATGTTGCCGTTGTTGCCGGGACGGTTGTCGATGACGACGGGCTGGCCGAGGCGCTCCTGCCACCGGGCGGCCACGGGCCGGGCGATGGCGTCCACGCCGCCGCCGGCCGGAAAGCCGACCACGAGGCGGATGGCGGGAGACTGGGCCCTGGCCGTCCCGGCCGCGAGGATGGCAGGCGCGGCCAGCGCCGCGCGGCGCGACAGGTTCATCGGGCTCCTCCCTCCGAGATTGCGTCTCGTTCAGCTTGCGAGGCTGGCGCGGCCGGGCAGCCCGATGCAAGCGGAAAGCGGCGCCGCACGCGGCTTGCCCGCTGCCGGCGCGGCGGCTAAAGGGGGCGCCTTCCGGACAGGTGGCCGAGCGGTCGAAGGCGCGCGCCTGGAAAGTGCGTATAGGTCAAAAGCCTATCGTGGGTTCGAATCCCACCCTGTCCGCCAGTGCTCCCGGGTTCGCACCACTTCGCTGGATTTCGCTCGCACACGCTCGATGGCATCCTGGTTGCCATTTTGTTCTTGACTTGCAAAAGGGGTTTATCCTAGGCTTTGCATCCTAATTTGAAGGGGTGCATCATGGCTGCTCTTTCCCCAACTGCTCTGCCAACCCGCGACGCGCTGCGGGAATTCGCGCGGAGCCAGCGAGCGGGAAGCGGCAGCCGCGAGAACGGAACCGGTAATGACAACACCGGCTGCATCGTCAACGTCGGCCCCTATACTCGCACGCGTGACGGCAAGTCTGAACAGGTCAGCGGATACCAGCGCAGCAACCCCAATTGCGGCGACGGCGCCGAGGGTGCAGTGGTCCTTGCGACAGATCGTGCCCGGCAGCGATCGCCAGAAGCCGAACGACGACCGGCGGCGCCGATGCGTGCCTGGGAAGGCCAGCCCAACCAGTCCTGGCGCGAGCTGATCGCCGCGGAGGAGACACGCCGCAGCGACGGCGACTTTGGATACGGCATGCGGGGACAGCAACCCGGCTCGAGCGCACTCGGCCGCTACCAAGTTCTTCGCGATCCACTAATCAATGCCGGATGGCGCGATCCAAACACAGGCGCATGGACCCCGCGCGCACGCGCCGCTGGCGTCACAAGCGATGCAGAATTCCTCGCCAATCCGGCCGCCCAGGAGGCAGCCTTCAACGATGTGATGCGCGAGAACGAGCGCCAGCTGCTGGCCAACGGCGCCATGCGTTTCGTTGGCCAGCAGGTGCCTGGGTTGCGCGACGGGCCAGTGCCCATCACGGATGCGGGCTTGGCTGCCGCCGCGCACCGGGAGGGCGCGAGGACGGTAAGGCGCTACCTTGACCATCGATCGGCCAATCTGCCGGCGCCCGTTTCCATTCCAGGACGCCGAGGCGACCTTTCGCGCTTCAACGAAGTCGAACGCCGGCTTAGGGCATTTGCAGCTACGCCGTACCAGCGGCTCCTTCCTTGATGCGAAGCCTGCGGATCGTCGTCGGCCTTCTCGCGTTCGTCAGCCCAGGGTTTGGCGTTGCCGATCAGCGACTGCCGTGGAGTGCGTTCCCAGACGTTGTGGGTGAAGCATTGCACGCTTTCCGACAGACCGATCATTGGGTCGCCGAAGCCATTGCAGAGAACCTCGACGGCGATCGTCTGGGCAGGTCGAGCGGTACCAGGCTGCCGATGAACTTCGATCCGACGCGTCAACTCCTCTTCGTCGTTCAGGATCTGAACGGGGACGGCCGACCGGAGGTGTTCCTACTTTTCGACTGGTGGCCACTCAGAGGAAATCAGCAGGCGCCAGGCGTTGTCATGCTGCGGGATCGCCAAGGTCAGTGGCGCGTAGGCTGCGACATCAATGACTGGGGTCGGGATGGCACCAGGTTCGGCATCGATATCCTGGACAGCCGCAGCCAAGGCTGGCGGGACTTCCGTACGAGCGATGGCGTCTACACCTGGAAGACCAGCCATGATGGATCGGGCGCGATGGAGTGCGTGCCAGCATCGCCGGCCCCCGGCCGAGGACGAGGCAGAGCCACGCGCTGAGAAACGGGGGCGGAGACGGTTCGAACCCAGGCGCACCCCATCCGCCAGTGGTTCCGGGTTTTCCGGGTTCGCACCATTTCGCTGTGTTTCGCGTGCGCCCCTTCGACCGCACTCTAGTTGCCACTTTGTTCTTGACTCACGGCGGGGTCCACCCGTAGGTTTTGCATCCTAGGTTTCAGGGGTGCTTTCGTGGCTGCTCTCTCCCCTCAGGCTCTGCCGACCCGCGATGCGCTGGCGGAATTCGCACGCAGGCAGCGAGCAGACGGTGGTAGACCCGGCACCAGGGCTGGAGACAGCGGCGGAAGCTGCACCATCACTGTCAGCCCGTACACCCGTCAGCGTGACGGCAAGTCGGAACAAGTCAGCGGCTACCAGCGGTCTAACCCGAACTGCGGCGCTGACGTTGGTTACGAGGCTTCAGTAAGACCAGTGTCATCGAGGGTTCCTGAGCGTGCCTCGGCCCCGACCCGATTCGTGGCGCCGCCTCTCACGCCGACACCGCCTCGCGCTTGGGAGGATCAGCCAAATGCTGCCTTTCGTGCCGCAATCGCAGAACGCGAGCGCAGTGCACAGCGCCCTGATCATGGCTACGGTGATCGACGCGAGGACTGGGGTGCTCTTGGGCGGTACCAGTTTCGCAACTCCGGACTCCGCGGCGCCGGCTGGCTCGATGCAGAGGGGCGTTGGACGTCCCGCGCGCTTGCGGCGGGTGTGAGCAGTCGCGAGTCCTTTCTCGCGAACCCGCGCGCGCAGGAGCAGGCCTTCACCGACTATCTCGCCGACAATGAGCGCCAACTGCGCGCGCTAAGCGTCTGGCAGCGCATCGCCTCGGAAGTCCGTGTAAGCAACACCGACCGAGTTCCGGTCACTGCGGCCGGCCTCATGGCTGCTGCGCATGGGCAAGGTCCAGGAGCGGTTCGCACGTTCTTCCGCGAGCTTGATGGCGGCAGCCTGCCGCAAAGCGGGGCAGGGCGCGCAGTTCTGAGTCGGGTTCGCGCGTTTTCATCTGTGCCATATGACTCATCATCCCGCTAAGCCTGCCAGCTGCCAACAGCGCAACCAACTGCTTGGTGGCCGGCGCTACGCAGCGATGCTCACGACCGCGCTTACGCTCTCGTCGCAAATCGGCGCTACAGAGTTGACGTGGGTTGCGACCCCTGAACCGCCCCGGGTTTGTCGAAGGCCCCAGACCTTGAGAGGATGGAGCTATGACGACGAAGGGCAAGACGGCGGC
>JAIEOO010000061.1 GCA_019750475.1 Acetobacteraceae bacterium
GCCGCCGATGCCGTCCTCGGGGTGCCAGCGGCGTGACCGCCCTGCGCCGCGCCCATGGCGCGCTCGCCGCCCTCGCGGCCCCGGCCCTTCGCTGGCATCTCCGCCGCCGCGCCGCGCAGGGCAAGGAAGAGGCCGCGCGGCTGCCGGAACGCGAGGGCTCCTCGGCCGCGCGCCCGCCGGGCCGCCTGCTCTGGCTGCACGGGGCGAGCGTGGGCGAGTCCCTCTCCCTGCTGCCCGTCGTCGAGGCCCTGGCCCGACGCGACCGCGAGCTGGAATTCCTGGTGACGACGGGCACCGTCACCGCCGCCACGCTGCTCCCGTCCCGCTGGCCCGAGGCGGCGGCGGGACGCATCCGCCACCGCTACGCGCCGCTCGACGTGCCGGGCTGGGTCGCGCGCTTCCTCGATGGCTGGCGGCCCGACGCGGCGGTCTTCGCCGAGAGCGAGCTGTGGCCCAACACGCTCGCGGCGCTGCGCGCGCGCGGCATCCCGAGCGTGCTGGCCAATGCCCGCTTCTCGGCGCGCTCGGCGCGGCGCTGGCGCCGCGTCGCCCCGGCCACCCTGCGGGAGATGCTGGCGGGCCACGCGGCGGTGTGGCCGCAATCCGAGGCCGATGCCGCCCGCCTCGCCGCGGCCGGGGCCGTGTCCCCCCGGCCGCTCGGCAACCTCAAATGGGCGGCGCCGCCGCTGCCGGCCGACCCCGCGGCGCTCGCCGCGCTGCGCGATGCCATCGGGACGCGGCCCGTGTTCCTCGCCGCCAGCACCCATCCGGGAGAGGAGGGGCTGGCGATCGCCGCGCATCGGCGGCTGTCGCTCCGGCACTCCGGGCTGCTCACCATCCTCGCCCCCCGCCACCCTGAGCGGGGCGAGGAGGTCGCGGCGCTCGCCGCCGCCGCGGGCCTCGCGCATCGCCGCCGCTCCCGCGGCGCGCTGCCGCAGCCGGGCGACGCCATCCACGTGGCCGACACGATGGGCGAACTCGGGCTGCTCTACCGCGTGGCGGGCTGCGCGCTGGTCGGGCGCAGCCTGCTGCCCCATCCGGGCGGCGGGCAGAACCCGCTCGAGCCCGCGCGCCTCGGCTGCCCCGTGCTGATCGGGCCGCATCACTGGAACCAGGCCGAAGCGACGGCCGCCCTGCTCGCGGGCGGGGCCGCGCGCCTCGTGGCGGAGCCCGACCCGGACGCGCTGGCCGAAGCCGCCGAGGCCGCGCTCGGCAACGCGGCGATGGGCGAGGCGGGCCGCCGCATCGCCGAGGATTCCTCCCGCGCCGCCGAGCGCGTGGCGGACGCCCTGCTTGAAGTCCTGGGCCGGGATGTGCGAAGCCGGAACGGCCCGGGAACCCCCGCCCGGGCCTGACCGGGCCGGAAGGCACGGTGGTGAGCGAGGAAGGAACGAACGCCAGGATGCGCGCCCCCGATTTCTGGGGAACCCGCGGCGGGCTGCTGCCGCTGCTGCTCTCGCCTGCCGCCTGGGTCTACGCCGGCGTCACCGCCAAGCGCATGAGCCGCGCCGGATGGCGCGCGCCGGTTCCCGTGCTGTGCTGCGGCGCCGCCACGGCCGGCGGCGCGGGCAAGACGACGCTCGCCATGGATATCGGCCGGCGCCTGATGGCGCGCGGCCTCGGCGTGCATTTCCTGCTGCGGGGCTACGGCGGCTCGCTGCGCGGCCCGGTCCAGGTGAACCCCACCACCCACAGCAGCGAGCAGGTGGGCGACGAGGCGCTGCTGCTGGCGCAGGTGGCGCCGACCTGGGTCAGCGCGGACCGCGCGGCGGGCGCGCAGGCCGCGGTCGCGGCCGGGGCGGAGGCCATCGTCATGGATGACGGCCTGCAGAACCCGACGCTCGAGAAGACCCTGTCCCTGCTGACGGTGGATGGCAATTTCGGCTTCGGCAACGGCCAGGTGATCCCGGCCGGCCCGCTGCGCGAGAGCGTGGCGGCCGCCGCCGCGCGCTGCCGGGCCGCGATCTTCATCGGCGCCGACGAGGCGGGCGCGACGGCCGCCCTGCCCCCCGGCCTGCCCGTGCTGCGCGGCGAGCTGGTGCCGGGGCCGGAGATGGCGGCGCTCGCGGGGCGCAACGTCTTCGCCTTCTGCGGCATCGCCAATCCGCGCAAGTTCTTCGCCACGCTGAAATCGGGCGGCGCGGTCCTCGCGGGCACGGAGAGCTTCGCCGACCACTACCCCTACGATGCCGGCGACATCCAGGCGCTGCTCGAGCAGGCCGCGCGCCTCAAGGCGACGCCGGTGACGACGCGCAAGGACTGGGTGCGGATCCCCGCCCCCTTCCGCCCGCAGGTGCAGGTCGTCAGCGTGGACCTCGCCTGGGAAGACGTGCCGGCGGTGGAGGCGCTGCTGGACGAGGTCGCGCCGCGCGCCGCCGCGGCCTGACCGGCCGCTTGAACGGCGGCGGGGCCTCTGCTTCGCTCAAGCTGCTTTCGCGGAAGGCCAGACGCGCCCATGCCCATCGCCGCCATCGTGGATCGTGACATCGTGCAGGAATGGGCCGAGGCGGGGGACGAGGCCTCGGCGCGCTTCCTCGCCGCTGCCGCCGGCTGCGCGGAGCCGCTGTTCGGCGTGGAGGGCGACGAGGTCGCGGCCTGGTTCGCGACGCCGCAGGAGGCCGATGCCTGGCTCCTCGACATGCTGGTGGACGAGGAGGTCGAGAGCCCCGAGGGCGAGACGGGCGTGGTGCTGCATCCGTCCCGGGCGCGGACGCCGCGTCCGGCCCTCGGCACCGTCTGGGTCGCCTGGGACGACGGCCAGGAAGCCTGGGTGGACGTCGAGACCCTGATCGAGCCGGACGATTAGCGCGCGATCCGCGGCGGCGGACTCGCCGGAGCGGTGAAGCGTCCGCGCGGAAGCGTGGTCCCGCGTCAGGGGAGCACGCCGCCGCCGCTGCCTTCCGCGAGGTCGAGCAGGCGGCGCATCGCGGTGGGCAGGGCGCGCCGCGCCTCCGCCCAGGACAGCGCGGGCGCGCCCTCGGGCAGGGCCGGCACCTCCGCCGCCAGCAGCCGCATCGTCAGGTCCCGGTGGGTGAAGCCGTGCTGCGCCGCCCCGGGCAGCCAGCTCCAGCCCGCGCGCGCGGGCGCGTGGATCAGCGCCTCTTCCTCGCCCCAGGGTTCGGCGCGCCAGGGCGTGCCCGGCAACCCCAGCATGCCGCCGAGCAACCCGCGATCCGGCCGGCGTTCCAGCAGGATGCGGCCGGACGGGTCGCGCAGCAGGAAATGGACGCCGTGCAGTTGCCCGCGCGCCGCCTTGGGCGCCTTGCGCGGCAGGCTGTCCTGGATGCCCCGCGCGCGGGCGGCGCAGCCCGCCATCCAGGGGCAGAGGGCGCAGGCCGGGCCGCGCGGCGTGCAGATGGTCGCGCCCAGGTCGAACAGCGCCTGGGCGAAATCCCCGGGCCGGGCGCGGGCGGCCTCCTGCGCCATGAAGCCCTCGGCCAGTTCCCGCAACGCCGGCTTCGCGGAGGGCAGGGGTTGCTCCACGGCGAAGACGCGCGACGTCACGCGCTCCACATTGCCGTCGAGCGGCACGGTCGGCAGGTCGAGCGCGATGGCGGCGACCGCGGCCGCCGTGTAGGGCCCGATGCCGGGCAGCGCGGCCCAGCCCGCCTCGGACACCGGAAAGCCCCCGGCCGCCAGGCGCTTCGCCGCCGCGTGCAGGTTGCGGGCGCGGGCGTAGTAGCCGAGGCCGGCCCATTCCTCCGCCACCGCCTCCCACGGGGCTTCGGCCAGCGCGTTCACGTCGGGGAAGCGGTCGAGGAAGCGGGCGAAGCGCGGCCCCACCGCCGCGACGGTGGTCTGCTGCAGCATGACTTCGCTGAGCCAGATGCGGTAAGGGTCGCGCGTGCCGCGCCAGGGCAGCGTCCGCTTGCCGCGGTCGTACCAGGCGAGGAGTTCGGCGGCGGAGGGATGCATGGAGCGTAAGGAAGACGGCCGGCCGCCCCTGTCCAGCGCCACGGCGGCCGGAACGGCCCCTCCCAACGCCTGGACGCCGGCGGACAGGCCCGCGTTCCGCCCCTCCGGCGTGACCGAGCTCGGCGCCCTCATTCCGCGCCTGACCCGCCCGGCCTTCCGCCGCGTGAACCCGGCGGGCGCCCAGATCATGGCCGATTGGGACGCCATCATGGGGCCGGGTCCGCTGGCGGAGGCGCAGCCGGTGCGCCTCTTCCAGGGGGTGCTGACGCTGGCCTGCCCGGGGCCGCTGGCCCTCGAGATCTCCATGCTCGCGCCGCAGGTGATGGCGCGGATCAACGCCCATCTCGGCCGGGCGGCGGTGAAGCAGCTGAAATTCGTCCAGGCGAGCGCCGCGCCGGCCCCGGCGCCCCGCCGCGCCGCCCGTCGGGGGGACACGGCCCCCGTCCCGCTGCCCGAGGCGACCCAGGCGCGCCTGGCCGAGATGCCCGAAGGCCCGCTGCGCGATGCGTTGGAACGCCTGGGGCAGGCCGTCTTCAAGCCCGAGGCCGTGCCGGTGCCGCTCGGGCCGCTGGCGGCGCTGAAGGTGGTGGGGAAGGTGAAGGCGTAAGGCGGCCAGGGCCCGCCGGTGGACAGCCCGCCCCCCCGCGCGGCACAAAGACCGGGAGAATCCCTCATGAGGTCCCCCCGATGAGCCTCCCCCGCCGCAGCCTCGCCCTCGCCGCGTTCGGCGCCACCGCCCTGCCCGGTCTGGCCCAGGCCCAGCAGGACCCGCGCCTCGCGCCCCGCGGCACCGGGCAGGCCAACGCCCCCGTCGTGGTGACGGAGTTCTTCTCCCTCACCTGCGGCCATTGCGCCGCCTTCCACCGCGACACCTGGCCGCGCGTGAAGCGGGAACTCGTGGACACCGGCCGCGTCCGCATGGTCTGGCGCGACTTCCCGCTCGACCAGGTGGCGCTGATGGGCGCCTGCGTCGCCCGCTCCCTGCCCGAGGACCGCTACGAGCCCTTCATCTCCACCCTGTTCCAGACGCAGGAGCGCTGGGCCTACGCCCAGGGCCGCCAGACGGAGGAGCTGGCGCGCCTCGCCGCACTCGCGGGAATGGACCGCGCCACCTTCGACCGCGTGGTGGCCGATGAGGGGCTGCGGCGCGGCATCCTGGAGCAGCGCCTCCAGGCCGAGCAGCAGTTCCAGATCCGCGCGACGCCGTCCTTCCTGTTCGGCTCGCGCCTGCACAGCGGTAACCTGCCCTTCGACCAGTTCGCCCGCCTGGTGCAGGAAACGCGGGCCTGACGCCCCGGGACTGACGCGGGATGGAGGATCCGGGGGAAGCGCCGGCGGCCGATGAGGCCGCCGCCGAGGACGGCGTCGCGGCCCCGCGGCGCCTGACCGCCACCCTCACGGGCCTGCGCATCGCGGGCTTCAAGTCCTTCGCCGAGACGGTGCAGGTCCCGGTGCTCGACGGCCTGACCGGCATCGTCGGGCCCAATGGCTGCGGCAAGTCCAACGTGGTCGAGGCGCTGCGCTGGGCGATGGGCGAGAGCAACGCCCGCACGCTGCGCGGCGGCGAGATGGACGACATCATCTTCGCCGGCACGGCCACGCGCCCGGCCCGCAACCTCGCCGAGGTCGTGCTGCGGCTGGAGGAAGCGACCGGCGTCGCGCCCAGCCCCCTCGACCGCGAAGAGGTGCTGGAGGTTGTCCGCCGGATCGAGCGCGGCTCCGGCTCCTCCTACCGCATCAATGGGCGGGAGGCGCGGGCGCGCGACGTGCAGACCATGTTCGCCGACCTCGCCAGCGGCCCGCGCGCCTCCGGCATGGTCAGCCAGGGCCGCGTCGCCGCGCTGATCGGCGCCAAGCCCGAGGAACGCCGCAGCGTGCTGGAGGAAGCGGCCGGCATCTCCGGCCTGCGCGCCCGCCGGCACGAGGCCGAACTCAAGCTCCGCCAGGCGGAGGCGAACCTCGCCCGCTCGGACGACCTCGTCGCGCAGCTCACGACGCAGCGCGACAGCCTGGCGAAGCAGGCGAAGCAGGCCGCGCGCTACCGCGACATCTCCCGCCTCGTGCGCGAGGCGGAGGGCGACTGGTTCGCGATCCTCACCGCCCGGGCGGAGAAGGCGCTGCTCGACGCCGAGGACGCGCTGCAGGCCCGGCAGGTCGAGGCCCGCGCGGCGGAGGCCGCGGCGGCGCAGGCGATCGCCGCCGCCGAACGGGCGGCGCGCGCC
>JAIEOO010000159.1 GCA_019750475.1 Acetobacteraceae bacterium
GTCGCCGCGCCCAACCCGCCCCCCGCGGCCGCGCCGCCCGCGGCCCAACCGCCCGCCGCCCAACCGCCGGCGCAGCAGGATGGCCGCACCCTCGATGAGCTGATGGGACGCCTCCGCGGCCTGCTCCGGTGACGTCGCAGGCCGAGCTGCTGGCCGCCCTCGCCGCCGGGGAGCGCGACGCGCTGCGCCGCCTCTACGAGGCGCAGTCGGTGCGGCTGTTCGGCATCGCCCAGGCGATCCTGCGCGACCGGGACGCCGCCGCCGACGCCCTGCACGACGCCTTCCTCTCGATCGCGCGGCGGGCCGGCCAGTTCGACCCGGCGCGCGGCGCGGCGGAAGCGTGGCTTGGCGCCGTGGTGCGGCACGCCGCGCTCGACCTCGCGCGGAAGCGCGGGCGTGAGCGCCCGACGGACGATCCCGCGCTCGGCGACGCGCCGGTCGCGCCGCCGCAGCACGACGCGCTGGAAGGCAGCGCGGAGGCCGAGCGGCTGCGCCGCTGCCTCGACGCCCTGCCCGAAAAGAACCGGCAGGGCATCCTGCTCGCCTTCGTGCACGGCCTGTCGCATCCCCAGGTGGCGGCCCGGCTCGAGCTGCCGCTCGGCACGGTGAAGGCCTGGATCCGCCGCGGCCTCCTCACGCTGCGGGAGTGCCTGGCATGAGCGGGGCATCCCCCCTGACGCCCGAGGAGCGCGACGCGCTCGCGGGCGAATACGTGCTCGGCACGCTCGACGCCGCCGAGGCCGCAGCGGTCCGGGCGCGACTCGCGACGGATGGCGCGCTCGCCGCCGCCGTCGCGGGCTGGGAGGCGCGGCTCGCGCCGCTCCAGTCCCTCGCGCCGCCCGAGGCCCCGCCGCCGGGCCTCTGGGACCGCATCGCGGCCAGCCTCGGCGAAGCGCCCGCGCGCCCCGCGGTGACGCCGCGCCCCTTCTGGCGCCTCTGGGCCCTCGGCAGCACGGCGGTCGCGGCCGGGCTCGCCGCCTTCCTCGTGCTGCGGCCCGCCCCCGCGCCGCAGCTCATGACCGTGCTGCTGACGAGCCCGGAGCAGAGCGCCTTCCTGGTCGAGGCCGGGCGCGACGGCGCGCTGCGCCTCGCGGCCGTCAACGCACCCGGCCCGGTGCCGCCCGACCGGGTGCGGCAGCTCTGGGCCCTCGCGCCGGGGGCCACGGCCCCCGTCTCGCTCGGGCTGCTGCCGCCCGAGGGGCGCTTCACCGTGGCCCCGGGCACGATCCGGCCCGAGCCCGGCATGCTGATCGAGATCACGCTCGAACCGTCGGGCGGCTCTCCCACCGGCCGGCCGACCGGGCCGATCCTGTTCATCGGGCGGCTGGCCCCGGCGCGCGGCACATGACGAAGGCTTCACGCGCGCGCTGCATCTGACCGGCTCGCCCCTCCGTAGCGGCGTCAGCGGGGCCATTCCGCCCCGCCTGCTCAGACGGAGATCCTTCGGATGCGATCCCTTCTCCTCGCCGGCGCCGCCTGCCTGGCCGCCACGGCGGCCGAGGCCGCGACGATCATCGGCCTGACCGCCGACAACACGCTGATCCGCATGGACAGCGAGACGGCCCGCGCCGAACGCCCGGTCCGGATCAGCGGCGCCGACAGCCGCGTCATCGGCATCGACCAGCGGCCGCAGGACGGGTTGCTCTGGGGCCTGACCGAGCGCGGGCAGCTCGTCACGATCGACCCGGCGACGGGTCGGGCGACCGAGCGCGCGCGCCTGTCCGAGCGCTTCGAGAGCGGCGGCCGCGCCGTGGTGGACTTCAACCCGGCCGCCGACCGGCTGCGCGTGATGGGGATGAGCGGCCAGAACCTGCGGGTGAACGTCGCCAACGGCCAGGCGATCCGCGACGGCGAGCTGAAGTATGGCGACGGCCCGAACGCCGGCACCCAGCCCCGCATCGCCGCCGGCGCCTACACCAACAGCGCGACCGGCCGGCAGGGCACGACGCTGCTGACGCTCGACACGCTGATGGGCACGCTCAACGTGCAGAACCCGCCCAATGACGGCGTTCAGGCGCCGCGCGCGCCGCTCTCCATGTCGCTCCCGCCCGGCGCCGCCTTCGACATCCTGGCCGAGGGCACCGAGGGCAACACGGGCTTCCTGTTCGCCGGCGGCGCGCTGCACCGCCTCGACCTGCAGGGCGGCGTGATCAGCGGAACGACGCGCGTCACCAACCTGCCGCCGGCGAGCGAGGTGGTGGACATCGCCGCGATGCGCTGATCCCAGCGGGCGCGCCCCCGCGGGTCTCTCCCGGCGTCCCGGCCCGCGGGGGAAAGCGCGCCCCGGATGGATCCTCGGCGTGGATTCACCCAGGGCGCTTCGTCACACCAGGGCGAGGACGCGCCCCGGCCCGCCGGTGCCCTCGGCGATCTTGGGGGCGCCGGCGATGATGGTGGCACCCACCGGCGGCACCTCCCCGAGGCTCGCCGCGCATTCGAGGCCCCAGCGCCCGGCGCCGAGCCAGGCGGTGTGGAAGGCGAAGTCGCGCGACGGCCCGTGATCGAGCGAGAGGGTGTCCACCGCCACCCCCGCCACCCCGCGCGCCAGCAGCAACGGCGCGACATCGGGACGGAAGCCCGGGAAGCGCATCACCTGGCCGTCCAGGTTGCGGAAGCGCGGCCCGCCCACATGCGCGTCCCAGCCCGAGGTGAAGGCCACGCAGGCGCCCTGCGGGACCCGGCCATGGGCGCGCTCATGCGCGGCCAGATCCTCCGGCGTGACCTGATAGTCGGGCTGGCGCGCCGCCTGCGCCCGCACGTCCAGCACGACGAGCGGGCAGACGAGCGAGGCGGCCGGGATGCGGTCCACCGTCATCCCGTCGGCGCTGAAATGGATGGGGGCGTCGAAATGCGTCCCCACATGCTCGAAATAGGTGAGCCTGTTCACGTTGTAGCCGTCGCGCTGGAAGGTCAGCGCGCGCTCGACCTGGATGGCGGGGTCGCCGCCGAAGGTCGGGAAGTCGGGCCGCAGGGTGTGGGTCAGGTCCGCCACGCGCGTCGCCCGCACCGGCTGGGCGAGCGCCGGCCCGACGGTCGCCGCGGCGGCGTAGAGGCCGAGCGCCGCCAGCACCCCGCGCCGGCCGAGGCCGTTCGAGACCGAACGCATCACGCAGGCATCGCACATCGCTCTCTCCCTCGCATCGCGGATCGCGAGGCTACGAAGGCGGTGGACGCGGGCGCAACGTCCGGATGGCGGCCGCGCCCGGTGGCGGGCGAGAACGGGGCATGACCCGCTTCCGCTGCGTCCCCATGGACACCGCCTCCGCCGCCCGCTTCCGCGCGACCCGCCGGGATGACCGGGGCGGCCCCGCCCATTCCCGCATCGTGGACGGGCCGGGCTTCCCCTGCCGCCACTGCCTCCGCCTCGGCACGCCGGGGGAGGAGATGCTGCTCGTCAGCTGGGACCTGCCGCGGCCGCTCGGCCCCTACTGGACCCCCTCCCCCGTCTTCGTGCACGCCCGCGACTGCGCCCGCGCCGAGGTGGCCGACCGCCTGCCCGAAACCGTGACCGCCAACGCCATCGTCAGCCTGCGCCACTACGACGCCGAGGGGATGTGCCTCTACGACCTCGGCGTGGTCGTGCCGGGCGCGGAGGCGGAGGCCGCGCTGCGCCCGCGCCTCGCCGACCCGCGCGTCGCCTTCGTCAACATCCACACCGCGCGGCCCGGATGCTGGCTGGCGGGGGTCGAGCGGATCGAGGGCTGACGCCGCTCATCGGTCGAGCCACGCCGCGGCCGCCCGCCCCGCCGCCCGGCCCGTGGCGAAGCAGGCCGTGAGCAGCCAGCCGCCGGTCGGCGCCTCCCAGTCGAGCATCTCGCCGCAGGCGAAGCTGCCGGGCCGGCCGCGCAGCATCAGCCGCGCGTCCAGCGCCTCCCAGCGCAGCCCCCCGGCCGAGGAGATCGCGCGGTCGAGCCCCATCGGGGCTTCGAGGCGCAGCGGCAGGGCCTTCACCAGCGCCGCGAGGTCGTCCCGCGCCGCGCCGCCGCGCAGCGCCTCCTGCACCAGCCCCACCGCGACGGGGGCGAGGCCCGCGCGCTTGCGCAGCAGGTTCGAGAGCGAGAGGCCGCCCGGCGCCGCGAGCCGCCCGCGCAGCGCGTCCGCACTCAGGTCCGGCCGCAGATCGAGCGTGACGGTGAGCGGCGCCCTCCCGCGCAGCGCCGCGCTCGCCGCGTAGATCAGCCCGCCCTCGATCCCCTGGGCGGTGACCATCGCCTCGCCCAGGCGGGAAAAGCCCTCGAAGGAGAGGCGCGCGCGCTTCAGCGGCTCGCCGGCGAAGCGCGCGCGGAAGGCGTCCGACCAGGCCACCCGGAACCCCATGTTGGAGGGCGCGAAGGGCGCGGTGTCGCCCACCCAGCCGGCCCAGGCGCCGTCCGAGCCGAGGCGTGGCCAGGAGGCGCCGCCGCAGGCCAGCACCGCGACGGCGGGCGCGATCCGCCGCTCACCATCGGGCGCCGCGACGCGCAGCGCCGCCCCGTCCCAGCCGAGCCAACGGTGCCGCGCCCGCAGCTCCACCCCCTGCGCCGCCAGCCGCGCCAGCCAGGCGCGCAGCAGCGGCGAGGCCTTCATGGCGCGCGGGAAGACGCGGCCCGAGCTGCCGACGAAGGTCTCCTGCCCCAGCGCGTGGCACCAGCCCCGCAGCGTCTCGGGCGGGAAGGCCTCGATGAACGGGGCGAGGCGCGGCGCCGCGTCGCCATAGGCGTCGAGGAAGCCGGGCATCGGCGTCGCGTGCGTCAGGTTCAGCCCGCCGCGCCCGGCCATCAGGAACTTCCGCGCCGGCGAGGGCATGGCGTCGAGGATGAGGGGCGGGTGGCCGGCCTCCGCCAGCGCCTCCGCCGCCATCAGCCCGGCCGGTCCCGCGCCGATCACGACAGGGCGCGGCGTGGCGTCGGGGAGGGAATCGTCGGGCATGGGCGTTACTGCGGCGACGGCGCGGGCGGCGTCCAGCCCGCGATGCCGGGCTTGACGGGCCTCGCCCACGCGCGCTTCTGCGGCGCATACGACGGAGACGCCCCATGACCCTGCGCCTCACCCGCCGGGCCGCCCTCGCGGCGCTGCCCGGCCTCGCCGCCCCCGCGATCGCCCGAGCCCAGGCCTTCCCCTCGCGGCCCGTCCGCGTCGTCGTGCCCTTCGCCGCGGGCGGGGCGGCCGACAGCGCGACGCGCGCCATCACGCCCGGCCTGTCGCAACGCCTCGGCCAGCCCATCGTCGTCGAGAACCGCACCGGCGCCGGCGGCTCGCTCGGCGGCGGAGAGGTCGCGCGCGCGGCGCCCGACGGGCACACGCTACTGATGGATGCCTCCAGCCACATCGTGAATCCGGCGCTGCTGCGCGGCCTCACCTTCGACTACGCGACCGCCTTCGCGCCCATCAGCCAGGTCGTCACCTTCCCGCAGGTGCTGGCGGTGAAGAACGACTTCCCGGCGCGCAGCGTGGCGGAGTTCGTGGCCGCCGCCCGCGCCCGCCCGGGAACGATCAGCGTCGGCACCCAGGGCAACGCGACGGCGGGGCATCTCGGCCTCGCGCAGTTCGGCCGCACCGCCGGAATCGAGGTGACGCACGTCCCCTATCGCGGCGGCGCCGATGCGGCGCGCGACCTCGCGGCCGGGACGCTGGACGCCTGCTTCATCACCATGCTCTCGGCGGGGCCCATCGTGGACAGCGGCCGCGCGCGCTTCCTGGCGCTCTCCGCCCCGGCGCGCGTCTCCCTGCGTCCCGACGTGCCGACCTTCGCCGAAGCCGGGGTACCGGGCATCGAGATCAGCGAGTGGTGCGCCCTCCTCGCCCCGGCCGGGACGCCCGCGCCCATCCTTGCCCGCATCTACGAGGCGCTCGAGGCGACCCTGCGCGAGGAGGAGGTGCAGCGCCGCCTGACCGGGCTCGTCGCCGTGCCGGTCGGCAGCGACCCGGCCGCCTTCGCGCGCTTCCTGACGGAAGGGCGGCAGCAGATGGCGACGCTGGTGCGAGAGGCGAACATCCGGATTGACTGAGCGGGCGATGCAGCGCCGGACTCTCCCCCTCCTGCTGCTCGCCGCCCCGGCCGCGGCGCAGCCGGTGGCGGCGGAGTTCGCCGGCCTGGTCGGCCAGCCGGTCGCGGCGCTCGCCGCCCATCCGGCGGTCGGCCCGCGGCTGCGCCGGATGGCGGCCGGGCGGC
>JAIEOO010000329.1 GCA_019750475.1 Acetobacteraceae bacterium
CGCCGGCCAGCAGGGCGAGGGCGGTCAGCCCGATCCCGGCGGAGCCGTCCACCACCACCGCGCCGCTCTCCGGCAGGGCGGCCCGCGCCACCGCCGCGAGGCGCGCGACGCGCGCCGGCAGGGGACGGAGCTCGGGCTCCATGGCGTCGGCGAGGATGGCGAATTCCTGCCCGCCGATCAGGACCGGCTGGCGGCGCGGGCGGCCGGACAGGCCGATGGACGGGAACAGGCGCGGGCGCAGCGTCGGGTGCGTGACCAGATGCCGGCGCAGCGAGGCGAGGCCCGGCTTCTCGGCGAGCAGCGCCTGCACGGCCTCCTCGCCCTGCACTTCGCCTTCGATCAGAGCGAGGACCGCCCGGGCCGCTTCGGCCGGGTCGCCCCGCAGAGGCGTCCGCAGCGGCAGGCCCGACGTGATCAGCGTGTCCATCTCGTCGCTGGCGAGGATGGCGTCGCGCAGCCGGGCCGGGCTGGAGGTCAGCCATTGCTCGACGGCGCTCGAGGCTTCCGGCTCGCGGCCCAGCAGCAGGCGATAGGCCCAGGTGACCATGTCCCGCGTGAGCGGCGCCGGCGGGCCGTCCGCTGGTGGGGGCGCCCCGGCTTCCACAGGGCTGACGGAATCAGGCGTCGCGTCGCTCATTGTCGCAACGTTTCGCCGCCGCTCCGGCATGCGTCAAGCCAGGGAGGAGGGTCCCGCCGCGATCTCCCGGATCAGCTTCCGGCGCACCGCGGTCCCGAAGGCCTCGAAATCCTCGGCGACGATCATGAAGCTGCCCGGGCCGCCGACGACGTTGCGTCCGAAATATTCATCCAGCGGGATGGGCGGCTGGCGGCCGAAGGTGGGACGGTCGTTGATGATCGGCAGTCCGTTGATGGTGATGCCCGCGGCCACGGCCTCGTCCCGCGCCAGTTCGGCCGGGCGGCCGGAGTTGTTCACCCCGTCGCCGGAGACGTCGATGACGCGGCGCGTGCCCTCGAAGGGCGCCTCCGTCAGGACCCGGCGCGAGAAGTCGATGCCGCCCGAGATCGAGGTCCAGGAGAGGGAGGCGCGCGGCGCCTCCGCCAGCGCGGAGGCCCAGACATCGGCGCTGCGCTGGTCGTGGATGCGGGTCCAGGGCAGCACGAGGCGCTGATACTCGAAGCCGGCCCATTCCACGTAGGCCAGGCCGATCGCGCCGATCATGCCGCGGCGGATCACCTCCACCACGCGGGCGTCGGAGACGGCGTTGCGATAGCCTTCGCGCTGGAGGCGGGCCTCGTCCTCGTCGATCGAGCGGGAGACGTCCACGGCGAGGACGAGCAGCACGTCCACCGGTTCGGGCTGGGCCAGGGCGGGGTTGGTGACAGCCGGGCTGGCAGCGAGGGCGGCGGGGGCGGCGAGGAGGGTGCGGCGGCGCATCGCGGGGGACTCCCGTCACGGGAGGGTCATGGAAGCGGATCGCGATGGGGAAATGCAATCGGCGATTGCGGGGCTGGCGGCGCGGTCCCACGGGCGGACTTGAACCGGGCGGCGGGCGGGTCCGCCTGCCCCGCCCGGAGTGGCGCCCGTCGGAGCCGCGAAACCGGCACCCGAAACGCAGGAAGCCAGACACTCGAGATTCCGGGCGCGGAAGCCCGCCGGCGCTCCGGCCCGCGCCCGAGCGGGCGCGCTCACCCCGGCTTCGGCGCGTCCTCCGGCATGCGGGCGCCCATCACCTCGCCCAGCAGTTGCCCGGCCAGCACCCCGGCGGCCGCGGCCTCCGGCGTGCCCCAGGAGGTCAGCTCGACCTTCACGAACTGGCCGCGCTGCACGGCGACGCAGGCGCCGAGGCCGGCCGGCGCGCCGCCGCGATCCACGACGCGGAAGGTGACGCAGCGCATGCCGCGCCCGGGCACGTCGGCGAGCCAGACCATGCCCGCTTCCCATTCGGCCGCCTGGAACCGGCCGGACTGCGCGCCGGAGAGGATCTCGGCGGTGGCGAAGCGCAGCTCCTCCATCACGTCGGGGTTGTCGTGCCCGTCGGTCAGGTCGGCTCGGCCACGGTCGTAGAGGAACACCGTGCCGCGGGCCCGCTCGCCGCCGTCATGGGTGAAGCCGACCGCGGCGCCGAGGCCCGCGCCGCCCGGCCGCGCCTCCAGGTCGAAGACCGGGGTGAAGCGCCGGAAGGGACCGAGCCGCATCGGCAGCTCGTCGAGCGCCTCCGCCGCCGGGGATGGCCCGCTCGGCTGCGCGGGCGCCGCGACCGGCCAGACGGCGAGCAGCGCCGCCGCGAGGACCACCGAAAGCAGCCCCCCCTTGGGCATCAGACGGCCGGCAGCACGGCGGCGCAGACGCGCTCCACCTCGGCCTCGGTCAGGTAGGGATGCATCGGCAGCGACAGCACCTCGTGGCACAGCGCCTCGCTGACCGGGAGCGGTTCGGGGCCGCCGGCGAAGCCCGCGGCATGGGCGGCGGCGTAGGCCGGCTGCGCGTGGAGCGGCTTCGGGTAGTAGATGCCGAAGGGGATGCCGGCGGCCTTCAGCGCCTCGGCCACCGCGTCCCGACGCGGCGTGCGGATGGTGTAGAGGCCCCAGGCGCTCTCGTAGCCGGCGTCCACGCGCTGCAGCTGCACCCGCCCCGCGAGCCGCGCCGCGTACCAGCCGGCGATGCGGCTGCGAGACGCGATCTCCTCCGCCAGCAGCGGCATCTTGCAGAGCAGGATGGCGGCCTGGAGCGTGTCGAGCCGCCCGTTCATCCCGGTGCGCAGCACCTCGTAGCGGGACTGGCCTTCGCCATGGGTGCGCAGGCTGCGGTAGAGCGCGGCCTTGTCGGCGTCCTCGGTCAGCAGCGCGCCGCCATCGCCGTAGCAGCCCAGCGTCTTGGTCGGATAGAAGGAGAGCGCCGTCGCCCCCGCCCAGCGCCCGAGCCGCTGGCCGCGCAGCGCGCCGCCGAAGGCCTGGGCCGCGTCGTCGAGGGCGAACATCCCCTCCCGCGCGCAGAGCGCCTCGATCGCGGGCCAGTCGGCGGGCAGGCCGAACAGGTCCACGCCGACGACGGCGCGCGGGCGCAGCCGCCCCTCCGCCTTCACCTGCGCGACCCGGCGTTCGAGGTCCGCGAGGTCGAGGTTGAAAGTCTCGGGGTCCACATCCACGAAGACGGGCGTGGCCCCCAGCACCAGCGGCACCTCGGCCGTCGCGGTGTAGGTGAAGGCGGGCAGGAACACGGCGTCGCCGCGGCCGATGCCTTCGGCCATCATGGCGATCTGCAGCGCATCGGTGCCGGAGGAGACGCCGACGGCATGGGCGCAGCCGGCGAAGGCGGCGAGCTCGGCCTCCAGCTCCGCGACTTCGGGCCCGTTGATGAAGCGGCCGGAGGAGAGAACGTGGGCGATGCGCGCGTCCAGCTCGGCGCGGATGCGCGACTGCTGGGCCTGCATGTCGAACAGGGCGATGGGGCGCGGGGCGTGCATGTTCATGGCGTGGTTCTGCATCCTGGGGCGGGGGGCTGTCGCCCCCGGCGCCGGTCAATCTGCGTTTCGGGAGACTACGGGCTGCCCGGCTGGGAGGCGGCGCTGCCCGCCGCGTGGTCGAACTCCGGCACCAGCCGCGCGAGCTGCCCGAGGGCGAGCTTGCCATGGCCGCCCCGGCAGGCGGCCGCCATCTCGTCCAGCGCCCGGCCGACCACGGCCGCGTCCGCGGTGCGCGGCGTCGCCACCAGCAGCCCCTCGAACTCGGTGCGCTTCGGCGGCTCCTGGCCGTGGAACATCTCCTCGAACAGTTTCTCGCCGGGGCGGAGGCCGGTGAAGCGGATCTCCACGTCCTCGTCGGGCCGCAGCCCGGCCAGGCGGATCATGCGGCGGGCGAGGTCCACGATCTTCACCGGGCTGCCCATGTC
Organism: Acetobacteraceae bacterium; assembly: GCA_019750475.1. Lineage (GTDB taxonomy): Bacteria > Pseudomonadota > Alphaproteobacteria > Acetobacterales > Acetobacteraceae > Roseococcus. The sequence continues at coordinate 3,851 of JAIEOO010000329.1, forward strand.
GAGGACGAAGATGCCGCCCTCCTTCAGCTCGGGGGGCGCGTCCGCGCGGTCGGACGCGCCGACGACGGCGGCCTGGAGGACGAGGCCCACCGCCTCCCGCACCGTCATGAAGTAGCGCCGCATGTCGGGGTGGGTGACGGTGAGCGGCCCGCCGCGCTCCAGCTGGCGGCGGAACAGCGGCACGACGGAGCCCGTCGAGCCCAGCACGTTGCCGAAGCGCACGGTGATGCAGCGCATCCCCTCCCCGGCGCGGGCCTGCTTGTCGAGCGCTTGGCAGTACATCTCGGCCAGGCGCTTGGAGGCGCCCATCACGCTCGTCGGGTTCACCGCCTTGTCGGTGGAGATGAACACCATCACGCCGCAGCCCACCGCCCGCGCCGCATCGGCGACGATGCGGGTGCCGTGGGCGTTGGTGAGCAGGCCTTCGAGCGGGTCGTTCTCCACCATCGGCACGTGCTTGAGCGCCGCGGCGTGGAAGACGAGCTCGGGGCGGATGTCCTCCATCAGGCGGCGCAGCCGCGCCTCGTCCCGGATGTCGGCCAGCACCGCGCGCCGCGGCACGGCCGGGTGGCGCTCCGAGAGTTCGAGGTCGATCTCGTAGAGGACGTATTCGCCGTGATCGAGCAGCGTCAGCATCGCGGGGCCGAGCGCCGCGACCTGCCGCGCCAGCTCGCCGCCGATGGTGCCGCCGGCGCCCGTCACCAGCACGCGCCGGCCCTGGATCAGCCGCGCCATCCCCTCGCGGTCGAGCGGGACCTGCGGGCGGTCGAGCAGTTCCTCGATGGAGACGGGGCGGAGGTCGAGGCGCGGCGCATCCCCTTCGAGGCGCGCGGTGTGGCTGAGCGCCGTGGGCTGGGGGGCGCGGCGCACGGGGACGCCGTGCCGGTCGGCGGCGTCGAGCAGCGCCTCGAGCCCCGGGCCCGCCACTTCGGGCGAGGCGAGGACGATCAGCGCCGGCAGGCGTCCCTCGGCGCGCAGCGTGTCGAGGACCGCCTCGGCCTGCTCCAGCGTGCCGAGGATGGGGTGGCCCTGGATGCGCCGGCCCGCCTGGCGCGGGCGCCGCGCGAGGATGCCCTGGACGCGGTAGGCCGGCCGCCGCTCCCGCGCCAGGGCCCGCAGGAACAGATCCACTTGGTCCACATTGCCGACGACGAGGATGGGCTGGGCTTCCTCGGCCGTCTCGGCGGGGCGGCGGAGCGCCCGCACGCGGCCGACCAGCCGCGGCACGCCGAGGCAGAGCACGAGCGTCAGCCCGTGCAGCACCGGGAAGGCGGCGTTGCCCGGGTGCCAGAGGCCGAGGCCCCTCAGCGCCAGGTGGAACAGCAACGCCGCGATCGCCGCCGCGCCGCCCAGCGCCAGCAGTTCCTGCAGGCCGGCGTAGCGCCAGTACTGCTTGGGCAGGCCGAAGGCCCAGCCGGGCGCCAGCAGGCTGAGCATGGCGAGCGGCAGGGCGGCCAGGAACCACGCCCCGCCCTCCGGCCAGGAGCCGGCGCCGGCCAGCGCCAGGGCGAGCGGCAGCGCGAGCGCGGCCAGCGCCGCGTCGAGCGAGAGGTTCAGCCAGATCCGGGGCGGGGCCGCGGGCGCCATCCCGCCGCTATAGGGCGGGGCGGGCGGCGGGGCCAGCAGCCCGGAAGCCTTCGTAGAGGCGGACCAGCTCCGCCGCCTGGGCAGGCCAGCCCCAGGCTCCCTCGGCGGCGGCGCGGGCGGCCGCCCCCATGCGGGCGCGGCGGGCCGGATCGGCCAGCGACATGACGGCGGCGGCGATGGCGGCGGGGTCGGTCACGTCGACGGCGATCCCGCAGCCGGCCGCGGCGGCGACCGCCGCGACCTGGGCGGCGAAGCCCGGCACCACGGCGGGCAGGCCGCAGGCCATCCCGTCGAACAGCTTGTGCGGCGAGGCGAGCGCGTGGTTGGCCTCCCCGGGCTGGAGCAGGACCAGATTCACGTCGGCCTCCGCCGCTGCGCGGGCCAGCGCCGCCTCGGCCGGCAGCCAGCCGGCCCGTTCGATCCGGCTTCCGAGGCCGAACCGCGCCGCCGCGGCCAGGAACGCCGGCTCGCTGCCATCGGTGAAGCGCCCGATGAGGAGGAGGCGCGTGTCGGGCGGCAACAGCGCCAGGGCGGCCAGCATCTGCGGCCAGCCCCGCGCCCGCGTCAGGGCGCCCAGATGCAGCAGGGTCAGCGGGCCGGCCGAATGGCGGCGCGGTTCCAGGCCGGGCGGGATCAGCGCGTGGTTCCGCACGACGATGCCGCGCGCGCCGGGGTAGTCGGCGGCCAGCCCCTCCTTCGCGAACACCACCGCATCGGCCCGGCGCGCGAGCGCCGCCAGCCCCAGCCGG
>JAIEOO010000142.1 GCA_019750475.1 Acetobacteraceae bacterium
GGCCAGCAGCGCGGCGGCCTCCGTCAGGCGCAACGTCTGGCGCCAGCGGGCGAAGCCCATCCCCGTCTCGGCCCGGAACAGCCGGGCGAGGGTGCGGGGGCTCGCGCCGCAGCGCTGCGCCCAGTCCTCCAGCGTCATCCCGCTCGCCGGGCTCGCCGCGATCGCCTCCGCCAGGCGCCGCAGCCGGGCGTCGCGCAGGGCCGGGACGCCGAAGGGCAGGCGCGGCGCCCGGCCCAGCTCGTCGAGGATGAGCGCCGCGAGGTGCCCGCCGCGCCCAGCCTCGTCCCATTCCAGCGGCTCGGCGCAGGCGGCCAGGATCAGCTCCCGCAGCAGGGGGGACACGCCGAGGACCGCGGGCCGCGCCTCCCCCACGCCTTCGGCATCGGCGCGGAGGAAGAGAGCGCGCATGGCGACAGGCCCCTCGGTCCGCACCACATGCGGCATCGCGGCCGGCACCCAGAGGGCGCGGCCGGGCGGCACCACGAACTGCGCGTCGGAGGTGGTCACCCGCATCACGCCGCGAATGGCGTAGAGCAGCTGGGCCCGGGCGTGGTGGTGCCAGCCGGTGTCCTCGCCCGGATGGTAGTCGCGGGCGAAGGCGGCGAGCGGCCGGTCCACGCGCTCCTGCGCGATGGTGCGCGGGTTCCGGGCTTCCCGGGTCTGTCCGTTTGGCGACATGGATCGGCAGGACGTTGTTCAATGGACAGCATAGGATGCGCGCCATGCCCCGGACCAGCCGGGGCGGAGCGAGACACCGTGAGCCCGACCACCCGCCAGATCTGCTTCGTCAACGCCGCCCACAGCTTCACCCACTACAGCCTGCTGATCCTCGCCACCGCCGTGCTGGCGATGGTCGCGCAGGAGCCCGAGGTGTTCGGCACGGATTACGGCCCGATCCTCGCGCTCGGGACGGCGATGTTCGTGATCTACGGCCTCGGCGCCCTGCCCATGGGCTGGCTGGCGGACAAGTTCGGGCGCAAGGCGCTGATGGCGGCCTTCTTCCTGGGCGGCGGCACGGCGATGGCGATGTGCGGCCTCGCCCCCTCGCCCTTCTGGCTGGCGACGGCGCTCGGGCTGATGGGGGCGTTCTCCGCGATCTATCACCCGATCGGCACCGCCATCGTGGCCGAGGCGGGCGGCGACCGCGTCGGCCGCGCCATGGGCATCAACGGCGTCTTCGGCAATCTCGGCGTCGCGCTCGCGCCCGTCGTCACCGCCTTCCTCGCGGCGACGCTCGGCTGGCGCTGGGCCTTCGTGCTGCCCGGGCTGCTCTGCGTCGCGATCGGCCTGCTCTACCTGCGGGAACCGGCCTTCGACGCGCGGAAGGCCGGCGGGCCAACGCGGCCCTTCCCGGCGATCCCGCCGGCGATCGTCCGGCGCGCCGTCATCTCCCTCCTGGCGATCGCGACGGTCTCGGGCCTCGTCTTCAACGCCTACACGCTGCTGATCCCGAAGCTGATGGAGGAGCGCCTGGCGAACTCGCCGGAGCTGCTGCCCGTGGTCGGGCTGCTGGCGTTCCTGGCGACGATCTGCGGCGGCGTGGCGCAGTACACGGTCGGGCAGATGATCGACCGCAACACGCTCAAGACCGTGTTCATGCCGCTCGCCATCGTGCAGGTGCCGGGGCTGCTGGCGCTGTCCTTCCTGGACGGCTGGGCGGTGCTGCCCGTGGCCGGTCTCGTGGCGGCGGCGATCTTCGGCCAGGTGACGGTGAACGAGACGATGACGGCGCGCTACGTGGCGCCGGAGCTGCGGGCGAAGCTCTACTCCGTCCGCTTCACCGTGGGCTTCCTCGGCGCGGCGCTCGCCTCGCCGCTGGTGGGCTTCCTGCACGAGGCGACGGGCAGCCTGGCGCTCGCCATGGTCGTGCTGGCCGCCGTCGCGAGCGTGACGCTCGCCTGCGCGATCCTCTTCCCGAACCGCCGCGAGGAACTCTCGCCCGAAGCCTGGGCCCGCGCGCCGGAGATGGCGGGAACGGCGCGGCCGGCCCCAGCGGAATAGAAGCTGGCGGCGCTACTGGCTGGCCCACACGATGCGGTGCATCCACGCCAGGTCCGCGAGGTCGAAGCTGTAGTCCGGATGCGCCGGGTTGAGGCTGCCGAGCTCGATCCGGCGCGCCGATTGGCGCCGCAGCTCCTTCGCCATCACCTCGCCGAGGCGCGTGCGCACGACCACGCGATCCCCCCGCCGGACCGGCGCGGCGGGCGAGACGAGGACGGCGTCGCCGTCGCGATACACCGGCTCCATCGAATCGCCCGAGATCTCGAGCGCGTAGGCGTTGGGATCGGCGATCTCGGGCAGGGCGATCTCGTCCCAGCCGCTGCCGACCGGGAAGCCCGCATCGTCGAAGAAGCCCTCGCCGCCGGCCTGGGCGAAGCCGATTAGCGGGATGCGGCGCTGCGTCGGGCGAGTGCCGCGGGGCAGTGCCGGCTGGCCTGAGACCAGCGCCGCGAACGCCTCGATGCCGGTGCCGGTGGCGGCGAGGATCTTCGCCACGCTCTCGGTGGAGGGCCAGCGGGCGCGCCCGTCCGGCCCGGTCCGTTTCGACGGATTGAATGCGGTGGGGTCCAACCCGGCGCGGCGCGCCAGGCCGGAGGCCGAAAGCCCGTGTTCAGCGGCGAGGGAATCGATGGCTCGCCAGACGTCGTCATGCCGCATCGCGGCGGGACCATCTTAGGTGTCGGGTCGGATAGCAATAGGAAAAGATGAACTTTTTCGCTTGCCCAGCCCACAACCTATGGTTAAGTTCCTGTTTTGTTCTTGCCGGGACGGATTTCAACCCAGGAGTCAGCCATGCCCCCCGCCCAGCGCGCCCCCGTTTTCGCCGATGCGACCGCGACCCGGCCCTTCCAGAGCGCCGAGGAAGCCTGGTTCTGGACCATGGCGGCGCTCGTCGCGCGGCGCGACGGGGCGCGGATCCTGGCGGGGCAAGGGCTCGTGCCGCGCCCGTGCGAGCCCGACGACGTGGTGAAGTGCCTGGACCGGCTCTACCGCCACCGGCGCATCGACCTCTCCCACGCCCGGGTGTTGCGCCGCTGGGGCGAACGCGGGGAACCCCCTTCGACCCGCCACCTGGCCGAGCGCCGGGATCACGCGCTGTGGCGCGAAGCGTTGGCGCGGCTGGAATGGCCGCTGCGCCAGAAGGGCATCGTCGCCGGGATGCCGGGCGCCGAGATCCTTCCCTTCCCCGGCCCGGCGCGGTGACGGCCAATCACCGCCGGCTGGGCGACGACCAGCGGATCTGGTTCGCCTTCGCCGATGCACGGGACCATTGGTGGCAACGCCTGCTGCGCCCGGGCTTTCGCCACTGCTTCGCCGCCCTGCGCGACCGCGGGGGCTGGACCGTGGTCGAGCCGCTCAGCGGCCGCCTGATCGTTGCGCGGCTGGACGTGCCGGCCGGTTTCGACCTGCCGGGCTTCTATGCCCGGGCCGGGTTGACCGTTCTTGGTCCGTTTCAACCAGAAGGCCCTGCCCGGCCGCGCGCGCCCCTTCGTCCCGGTTGCGCGGCCCTGTGCGCTGCCTTGCTTGGCGATGCAGCTCCCAAGATTTGGACTCCGCAGGGGTTGTTTCATGCCTTGAATGAACACCCGCGTGGTAGGAAAAAAACCTTGACGGGCGGCCCTGGCTTGTTCTAGCTTTGTTCTCGTCAGCGGGCAAGCTGCGTCCGCACCCCAGCGCACAACCCCAGCACCCGCCGCGGCCCCATCCGAACTCAGAGGCGGAGCCGCGCGCTCAACCCGAAGGAGGTCCGCCCATGGGAGGTCTGTTCCGCGCCCCGAAGCCGGTCAGCCCGCCCCCGGCGGCCGTCCCGCCGCCCCCCCCACCGCTCCCGCCGCCACCCGACACGCCCCGCGAGACCGAGCGGCCGCGGGGGCGACAAGGCCTGCCCTCCACCATCGCGACCTCGGCCCGTGGCGTCCTCACGCCGCTGCCGGGCGTGGCACGCAAATCCCTCCTCGGGGAGTGATCCGCTTGACGCCCGAAGCTCTCCTCGCCCGCCACGGCCAGGCCCTCGCCCGCCGCGGCACCGTCGCCGCCCTCTGGGACGACGCCTACGCCCATGTCCTGCCCGAGCCGGGCCGCGCCGCCGGTCTCTACGACGCGACCGCCGCCGACGCCGCCGAGCAGCTCGCCGCCTCCCTGCTGGCGGAGCTGACGCCCCCCTGGTCGCGCTGGTTCGGCCTCGCCCCCGCGAGCGCCGCCGGCACCGAGGGCGAAGCCATGGCCTTCGCCCTCGAAGGCGCGGCCGACATCCTGCAGACCCATCTCGACCGCTCGAACTTCGCGGTCGAGATGCACCAGGCCTTCCTCGACCTCGTCGTCACCGGCACCGGCGTGCTGCTGGCCGAGGAAGCCCCGCCCGGCGAAGCCTCCGCCCTGCGCTTCGCCGCCATCCCCATGCGCTCCGCCGTGCTGGAGGAGGGCGCGTCGGGCCGCCTCGACACCGTCTTCCGCGAGCAGCGCCTGACCGCCGCCGCCATCGCCGGCCGCTTCCCCTTCGCCGAACTGCCGCGCGCGCTGGAAGCCGAGCTGGCCGGCGAGGACGCCCCGCGCCACCGCGTGATCGAGGCCGTCTGGCCCGAAGGCCCCGCGCATCGCTGGGCCGCCATCCTCGACGCGGAGCCGCCGCTGCTGCTCGCCCAGGGCCGCTTCCGCGACCCGCCCTTCATCGCCTTCCGCTGGCTGAAGGCGCCCGGCGAGACCTATGGCCGCGGTCCCGTCGCCAAGGCCCTGCCCGACATCCGCACGGCGAACCGCGTCGTCGAGCTCGTCCTCAAGAACGCCTCCATCGCCGTCACCGGCATCTGGCAGGCGGAAGACGACGGCGTGCTGAACCCGGCCACCGTGCAGCTCGTGCCCGGGGCGATCATCCCGAAGGCGCCGGGCTCCGCCGGGCTGACGCCGCTGGCGGCGCCCGGTTCCTTCGACGTGTCGCAGGTGGTGCTGGCCGATCTGCGCGCCCGCATCCGCACCGCCCTCCTCGCCGACCGCCTCGGCCCGCCGCGCGACGCGCGGATGACCGCGACCGAGGTGCTGGAGCGGGCGGCCGAAACCTCCCGCCTGCTCGGCGCCACCTTTGGCCGCCTGCAATGCGAATTGCTGACGCCGCTCGTCGCGCGCTGCCTCGGCATCCTCGCCCGGCGCGGCGAGATCCCGCCCCTGGCGCTCGACGGGCAGCGCGTCGCGCTGCGCTACGAGAGTCCGCTGGCCCGCGTGCAGGGCCGGGCGGACGCCGCCAACACCATCCTGTTCCTCGAAGCCGTGTCCAAGCTCGGCAGCGACGCCGCGGCCCAGGTCGATGCCGGCGCCGCCGCGCGCTGGCTGGCCCGCACCCTCGGCGCCCCGGCCGAGATCCTCACCCCCCAGGAGTGACGCAGACGATGAGCGAGAGCCTTCTCGACGACGCGCCGACCACGCGCCCGACCGACATCCCCGAGAAGTTCTGGGACGCCGATCGCGGCGAGCTGCGCGTGGACGCCCTGCTGAAGAGCTACCGCGAGCTGGAGCGCCGCCTGTCGCAGCGCCTCGCCCCGCCGGGGCCGGACACCGACGAGGAGGAGCGTCGCCGCTGGCGCGAGATCCACGACATCCCCGAACGCCCCGAGGGCTACCTGGTCGAGCCGAAGCACGCGCTCTGCGGCCCCGATCCGGAGATCAACGCCCGCCTGCACGAGGCCGGCTTCTCCTGCGCGCAGGTCCAGCTCGTCTACGACCTGGCGGCCGAGCGCCTGCTGCCCCTCGTCGCCGAGGCCGCCCAGCAATTCGAGGCCGACCGCCAGCGCGAGAAGCTGCGCGAGCATTTCGGCGGGGAGGAGCGCTTCCGCCGCGCCGCCGCGCAGCTCTCCGCCTGGGGCCGCGCCAACCTGCCGCCCGCCGTGTTCGACGCGCTCTCCGCCACGCAGGAGGGCGTCATCGCGCTCGAGCGCATGATGGCCGGCGACGAGCCCAGCCTGCCCCGCCGCGCCGACCCGCCCGAGGCGGCCGACGAGGAAGGGCTGCGCCGGATGATGCGCGACCCGCGCTACTGGCGCACGCGCGAGCCCGAATTCGTGAAGCGCGTCACCGACGGCTTCCGCAAGCTGGTGGGCGGCTGACCCCCTCCGCCTGATCGCCGCGCGCCCCCGCGCGCGGCGCGGGGATCGCCGTATCCGCGGCGGTCCCCCGGCGCCCGTCGCCGCCCCGCGCCCCTCCTTCCCGCGGGCGCGGCGGC
>JAIEOO010000395.1 GCA_019750475.1 Acetobacteraceae bacterium
GATCGGCGCGGCGCGCCTCGCCCGGCAGGCCGAGGGCGGCCCATTTCGCCGCGTCCCGCACGACGGGCCGGAAGGGCGTGCCCCGCGCGGCGAGCGTCCGGCAGAGCGCGGCACCGGAGCGCCCCGCGGCGCCGAGGACGGCGATCACACCCCTTCGGGCCGCAGGAAGCGCAGGTCGGCCCCGTCCGGGGCCTGCAGCACCTCGCGATGGACGAGCGCGTCCCAGCCGCGCTTCGGCGCCGGGGCGGGCGTCCAGGCGGCGCGGCGGCGCGCCAGCTCCTCCGCCGGGACCAGCAGGTCCAGGCTGCGCTCCGCGACCGAGAGGCGGACGCGGTCGCCCGTCCGCACCAGGGCGAGCGGCCCGCCGGCATGGGCCTCCGGCGCGATGTGCAGCACGACGGTGCCGAAGGCGGTGCCGGACATGCGGCAATCGCTCATGCGCACCATGTCCTTCACCCCGGCGCGCGCGAGCTTCCTCGGGATGGGCAGGTAGCCTGCCTCCGGCATGCCGGCGGGCGAGAGCGGGCCCGCGCCCTTCAGGATCAGGATGTCGGAGGGCGTGACGTCGAGGTCATCGGCGTCGATCCGCGCCGCCAGATCCTCGAGCCCGTCGAAGACCATGCAGCGCGCCTCGGTCTCGAACAGGGCAGGGGTGGCGGCGCTGCGCTTGAGGATCGCGCCCTCCGGCGCGAGGGAGCCGAAGAGAGCGACCAAGCCGCCCACGGGAGAAACCGGCGTCTCCCGCGCCTTGATGTAGGTGCGGTCCACGAAGTGCTTGCCGTCGCCGATGCGCTCGCGGAGCGGAACTCCGTCGAGGTCCACGGCATCGAGGTGCAGCAGGTCCCGCAGCTCCCACAGCAGCGCCCGCATGCCGCCGGCAAAATGGAAGTCCTCCATGTAGCCCTCGCCGGTGGGCTTCAGGTCCACGAGGACGGGCGTCTCGTCCGAGAGCTGGTTGAGGCGCTGGTAGTCGATCCGCACCCCGGCGCGGCCGGCGATGGCGGCCAGATGCACCAGCGCGTTGGTCGAGCCGCCGAGGGCCAGCAGCACGCGCAGCGCGTTCTCGATGCCCTGCTCCGTCAGCAGGGCCGCGGGCGGGACGGGCTTGGTGACGAGGCGCATGGCCTGCGCGCCGGCTTCCTCGGCGATGCGGAGGCGGTCGGCATGGACCGCCGGGATGCTCGCGGCCTCGAGGGGCTGGAAGCCCAGCACGCTCGCGATGCAGGCCATGGTGCTGGCCGTGCCCATCACGCCGCAGGTGCCGGCGGTGGTGGCGAGCGCGCCCTCGACCTCGGCGATGCGCTCCTCCGTCACCGTGCCGGCGCGGTACTGCGCCCAGTAGCGGCGGCAATCGGTGCAGGCGGCCAGGCGCTCGCCCTGGAAGCGGTTGGCCGACATCGGCCCGGTGACGAGCTGCACGGCCGGCACGCCGGCGCTCGCGGCCGCCATGAGCTGGGCGGGCACGGTCTTGTCGCAGCCGCCCACCAGCACGACGGCGTCCATCGGCTGCGCCGCCACCATCGCCTCGGTGTCGAGGGCCATCAGGTTGCGGTAGTGCATGGAGCAGGGCTGGAGGTAGGGCTCGCAGAGCGAGATGGTGGGGAAGGCGAGCGGCAGCCCGCCCGCCGCCAGCACGCCGCGCTTCACCGCCTCGATCAGCTCCGGCACGGTGCGGTGGCAGTTGTTGAGGTCGGAGCCCGTGTCCACGATGCCGACCACCGGCCGGTCGAGCATCGCCCGCGAATAGCCCATGGACTTGGCGAAGGACCGGCGGAGGTAGAGGGCGAAATCCTTGTCGCCGTAATTGGCGGCGCCCCGCGCCAGGCCCTTCTTCTCGTCCATCGGCTTGATCCCCCGTGTGTCACGGCGGTTCTGCGCCGGGCCAGGTCGCCCGTCCAGGGGTCAGGCCGGGCGGTGGCAGGCGCAGGCGATCTTGTTGCCGTCCGGGTCCCGCGCATAGGCGCCGTAGTAGTCGGGGTGGTAGTGCGGGCGCAGCCCGGGCGGGCCTTCGCAGCGCCCGCCCGCCGCGAGCGCCGCCGCGTGGAAGGCCTCCACCGCCGCGCGGTCCGCGGCCTCGAAGGCGATGGTGACGCCGTTGCCCGCGCGCGCCGCGCCGCCGTCGAAGGGGCGCATGATCCAGAACTGCGGCGTCGCCTCGGCTCCGCGCGCGTAGCCGATCGCGCCCTCGAGGCTCTCGATCCGGCCGAGGCCGAGCGGGGCGAGCACGGCGTCGTAGAAGCGTCCGGCACGGGCGACGTCGTCGGTGCCGAGGGTGACGTGACTGAGCATGGGGGTCCTCCCGGTCGGGTGCAGGCCGGATGCCACGGGGCGGGTTGATCCGTCCTGCGAAGTTCAGCCCTCGGGCCGCACCCCGGCGCGCGCCAGCAGGTCGCGGTGCAGGGCGAGTTCCTCGGCGATGCGGGCGCGGAGCGGGGCCGGCCCGGGCGGGGTCTCGTGGAAGCCCATCTCCGCGAGGCGTTGCAGCGCCTCGGGCGTGCGGAAGCTCGCGACGGCGGCCTCGGTCAGCCGGGCGAGGATGGCGGGCGGCGTGCCCGCCGGCGCCTGGAGGGAGAACCATCCGGCCGAGCGCATCCCGGCGAGGCCCGCGCCCACCTCCTCCACGGTCGGGACCTGGGGCAGCGCCGCGAGGCGCGCCGGGCCCGGCACGGCGAGGCCGGCGAGGCGCCCGGCCTCGATCTGCGCGCGGGCGGGCGCCACCACGCTGAACATGGCGTCGGTCCGGCCCGCGATGGTCTCGGTGAGCGCGGGGGGCGAGCCGTTGAACGGCACGTGCAGCATCTCCGTCCCGGTGCGGCGGCAGAAATCGAGCATCAGCACATGCGCGGTCGAGCCCACGCCCCAGGTCGCGTAGGACAGCGCACCGGGCCGGGCGCGCGCGGCCTCGACCAGGGCGGGCACGGAGGGCGTGCGGGGATGGGCGACGAGGACGAAGCCGGTCTCGGCCAGCATCGTCAGGTGCTCGAAATCGGCCACCGGATCGTAGCCGATGTTGCGCACCGCGAAGGGCGCGAGGGTGAAGGTCGCGACCGTGCCGAGCAGCAGGGTCAGCCCGTCGGGCCGGGCGCGGGCGACGTGGCGGGCGCCGAGCGTCGTGGTGGCGCCGGGGCGGTGCTCCAGGATGAAGGTGCCGCCCAGCCGCTCGGCGAGGCCCTGGGTCAGGATGCGCCCGAGCACGTCGGTGCTGCCGCCGGGCGAGTAGGGCATGACGAGCGAGACCGTCTGGCCGCCGGGCCAGGCTTGGGCGCGGAGCGGCGCGGCCGGCAGCAACGCGGGCGCGGCGAGCGCCAGGCGGCGGGTGATCATGGCCGTGTCCTCCGTTCCTGGCGCGATGCTGGCGGACGGGCGCGGCCGACCGCAAGCGCGATCCCTCGCGCCTGCGTCGCCAGCCACGGGGCGGGCCGGAGGCGCTGCCGGTGGCGGCGGGGTGGGCGAGAGGCCGGAAAGCGGGGCCGCGCGGATGGCGGTATGCCCATACCGTCACTCGTCCGACTTGACTTTCCCGGGCTCGGGCTGCATACGCCGCAGCCTGTTTCGACGCCTTTCCAAGGTCAAACCATGCTCAGCACCCAGACCCGCTCGGTGAAGCCGGCGGAGGTCCAGAAGAACTGGTGGGTGATCGACGCCGACGGCCTCGTTCTCGGCCGCCTCGCCTCGATCGTCGCCAACCGCCTGCGCGGCAAGCACAAGGCGTCCTTCACGCCGCACGTGGATTGCGGCGACCACGTCGTGATCGTCAACGCGGCCAAGGTGAAGGTCACCGGCAACAAGGCCGAGCAGTCGGTCTTCTACTACCACACCGGCTATGCCGGCGGCATCAAGGGCCGCAGCATCCGCCAGCGGCTCGAATCCGCCCATCCGGAGCGGGTGGTCGAGAAGGCGGTGGAGCGCATGATCACGCGCGGCCCGCTCGGCCGGAAGCAGATGAAGAACCTCCACGTCTATGGTGGGTCGGATCATCCCCATGCCGGGCAGAACCCGCAGGCGCTCGACGTCGGCGCCATGAACCGCAAGAACAAGATCGGCTGAGCCAGATGAGCGAGCAGACCACGGCCACCTCGCTGGCCGACCTCAAGAGCCTCGTGCAGGGCACCCCGGCGGCCCCCGCCGGCATGGACGCCCCGAAGCGCGAGCCGAAGCGCGACGCCCTCGGCCGCTCCTACGCCACCGGCTCCCGAAAGGAGAGCGTGGCGCGCGTGTGGGTGAAGCCCGGCAAGGGCCAGATCACCATCAACGACAAGCCGGCGGCCAAGTACTTCGCCCGCCCGGTGCTGCGCATGCTGATCGCCCAGCCCTTCCTCGTCGCCGACCGCTACCAGCAGTTCGACGTGGTGGCGACGGTGACGGGCGGCGGCCTGTCCGGCCAGGCCGGCGCGGTCCGGCACGGCATCAGCCGCGCGCTCTGCAACTACGAGCCCGACCTGCGCTCCATTCTCAAGAAGGCCGGCTTCCTCACGCGTGACCCGCGCGCGGTCGAGCGGAAGAAGTACGGCAAGATGAAGGCGCGACGTTCCTTCCAGTTCAGCAAGCGCTGAGCCTGGACCGGGCTCGGCATCCGGCCGAGCACAAGCCGGTTTCCCCGAAGAGGGGCAGGTCCACCCGGACCTGCCCCTTTTTCTTTGACCCCGATCCACCCCACACTCACCCCCACGGAGGCGAACATGGCACGGACACCCAGCATCTTCATCGACGGCGAAAGCGGCACGACGGGGCTCCAGATCCGCGCGCGCCTCGGTGCCCATCCCGGCATCACGCTCAAGAGCCTCTCGGACGCCGACCGCAAGAACCCGGCCGCCAAACGGGCCCTGATGGAGCAGGTGGACCTCGTCGTCCTCTGCCTGCCGGACGACGCCGCGAAGGAGGCCGCCGCCATGGCGGCCGAACTGGGCGAGGCGGCGCCGAAGCTGCTCGACGCCAGCACGGCGCATCGCGTGAACCCCGACTGGACCTACGGCTTCCCCGAGCTGACGGCCGGCCACGCGGCCAAGGTCGCCGCGGCGAAGCGCGTGGCGAACCCGGGCTGCTATCCCACGGGCGGGATCGCCCTGCTGCGGCCCCTCGTGGATGCGGGCATGCTGCCGGCCGACTACCCGGTCACGGTGAACGCCGTCTCGGGCTACACGGGCGGCGGCAAGGCGATGATCGCCGAGTTCGACGCCGGCACGGCCGGGCCCTTCTTCCTCTACGGCCTGACGCTCGAGCACAAGCACGTGCCCGAGCTGCAGCTCTATTCCGGCCTCGCGCGGCGGCCGCTCTTCGTGCCGTCGGTCGGCGACTTCGCCCAGGGCATGCTGGTCAGCGTGCCGCTCCATCTCGATCTGCTGAACGGCAAGCCCACGCCGGCCGACATCGAGGCCGCGCTGCGGCAGCACTACGCCGGCTCGCACTGGGTGAGCGTGCCGCCCGCGGACGGCGCCGCGCGGCTCGAGCCGGTGTCGCTCAACGGCTCCAACACGCTGGAGCTGCGGGTCTATGGCAACGCGAAGCGCGGGCAGGCGGTGCTCGTCGCCAAGCTCGACAACCTCGGCAAGGGCGCGTCCGGCGCGGCGGTGCAGAACATCGGGCTGATGCTCGGCGTGGACGTCAACGCGGCCCTGCCGCTCGCGGCGGAGTGAGAGAGATGGGTCCCTTCTACGTCTTCGAGGGCAAGCACCCGGCCGTGCATCCCGAGGCCTGGGTGGCGCCCACCGCCGCCGTCATCGGCGACGTGACGATCGGGGCGAGGTCCAACATCTGGTACCACTGCGTGCTGCGCGGCGACACCAACTTCATCCGCATCGGCGCGCGCACGAACATCCAGGACGGCACGATCATCCACGTGAATGCCGGCCGCCAGGCGACCCGCATCGGCGACGACGTCACCGTGGGCCACGCCGCCATCATCCACGCCTGCACGCTGGAGAACGGCGCCTTCGTCGGCATGGGCGCGACGGTCCTCGACGACGCGGTGATCGAGGAAGGCGGCGTGCTGGCGGCGGGGTCCGTCCTGCCGCCCGGCAAGCGCATCGGCCGCCTCGAACTCTGGATGGGAAACCCGGCGAAGCTCGTCCGCGTCCTGACGCCGGCGCAGCGCGCCGAGGGCTTCGACCGCACGGCGCCCCACTATGTCGAGCTGGCCGGCCGGCACCGCGCGTCGCTCGCCGGGCTGCGCGCGGCGGAGTAGCGGGCGCCGGCGGCCTCGCCCCCTGGCCCGGA
>JAIEOO010000221.1 GCA_019750475.1 Acetobacteraceae bacterium
GGCGCCTCGGCGGCCGTCAGGTCCGCCAGGTAGGGGCTGTGCCCGCCCAGCCGCTCGACCAGGCCCGCGGCGTCGGCGCGGCCGGCGAGTTCGCGCATGGCGGCGTCGCCCTCGGCGAGGCGCGACCGCAGCCGGGCGGCGGCTTCGGCGTCATGGGGCGGCAGGCGGGCCGGTTCGACGGGCATGTCCCGCCACGAAAGGCCGCCGCGTGACCGCGGGTCAAGCCCGGGCCTGGCTCCATCGCGCCGCCGCCCTCCTCATCGCCCTCCCGCTGCTGCTGGGGCTCCTGGCGGGCGCGGCGGCCTGGCGGCTGGCCCAGGGGCCGGTCGAGCTGCCCTTCCTCGCCGGCCTCATCGAGGACGCGGCCAACCCGCCGGGCGCGCCCTCCCGCGTCGAGATCGGCCGCGCCGCCGTCGCCTGGGAGGGCTGGCGGGGCGGGGCGGCGCCCGTGGACATCCGGCTCACCGCGGTCCGCGTGCGCGACGCCGCCGGCGCCGTCCGCGCCGAACTTCCCGACGCCGCCGTGGCCCTGTCGCTCCGGGCGCTGCTGCGCGGCGCGATCGCGCCGTCCTCGGTCGAGCTGCGCGAGCCGCGCCTCCATCTGACGCGCGACGAGGCCGGCGCCTTCTCCCTGGGCTTCCGCGACGGGGCGCCGGGCGAGGAACCGTCCCCGGCCGAGGCGGAGGCGCGCAGCCTCGCCCTCGTCGCCGCGCTGATCGCCCCGGCGGACGAGGCGGGGGCGCTGACGACGCTCCGTCGCGTCCGCGTCTCGGGCGGCCGGGTCACGGTGCGCGACGCGGCGCTCGGCCTCGACTGGGCCTTGCAGGACCCGCATCTCGACATCCGGCGCGGCGACTCGGGCGGGCTCGTCGCCCAGGGCCGCGCCGTGCTGCGCGTGGCCGGCGCCGAGATCCCGGTCTCGGTCACCGGCCAGGCCGGGGGCGCGCCGGCCCGCGCGGTCCTGGGCCTGGAGCTGCCCGAGCTGCACACGGCCGAACTCGCCGCCGCCGTTCCCGTCCTCGCCCCGCTGTCGCAGATCGACGCGCCGGTCGCGCTGCGCGCCGTCGGCGAGTTCGACCTGACCGGGCGCGCCCTCGACCTGCGGCTGGAGCTGGACGCGCCCCGGGGCGGCGCGATCGTGCCGCGCGCCGGCGGGCGCATCGCCTTCGAGCGGCTGTCCGCCGCCCTCTCCGCCCAGCCGGACCGCATCGCCCTGACGCGCGCGCGCCTGGACCTGCCGGGCGGCGTGGCGCTGACCGGCGAGGGGCGGCTCTCCGCCGTGCCGGAGGGATGGTCCGGGGCGGTCGCCCTCGGCCTCGGGGGCCTCACCATGGCGGAGCTCGCGGCCGGCTGGCCGCAGGTGCTGCTGCCCGCGACCCGCCGGGCGGTGCTGGACACGCTGCCGCGGGGCGCCCTGTCGGCGGCCAATCTCCGCCTCCAGGTCACGACCGATGCGGAGTTCGGCCGCTGGACCCTCGATCAGGCCCGGGTGGAGGCCGTGCTGGAGCAGGCCGCGCTGCGCCTGCCGCGCCTCGCCCAGCCCGTGCCGGTCCGCCAGTTCCGCACCGCCTTCGAGGTGGCCCCCGCCGGGCTGCGCCTGGAGGAGGCCGTCCTCCGGCTCCGCGCCGGGGCCGATCCGCAGGAGAGCGTCATCACCCTGACCGGCGGCGCCTGGCGCGAGGGCAACGCTTGGCGCGGCCGGACCTCCGTCGCGCTCGACCGCATCCGCTTCACCGATCTCGCCGCGGTCTGGCCCGAGGGCGTTGGCGGCGGGGAGCGCGACTGGCTGACCCGCAACGTCACGGCGGGCGAGATCCGCGACGGCGCCTGGGAGGCCGATTGGCGCGCGCGTCCGGATTTCGAGGATCTGTCGGTGGCGCGGCTCGCGGGGCAGGCTCGGGTGGAGGGCGCGACGGTCCACTGGATGCGGCCCATCCCGCCGGTCCGCAACGTCGCGGGCCGCGCCAGCTTCTCCCTCGACGAGATCACGGTGCAGACCGAGGGCGGCCGGCAGGAGGGCGAGAACGGCCAGCTCTCCGCCCTCGAGGTGCGGGGTTCGACCCTGCGCTTCCTGTTCCCGAACGGCCAGCCGCCGCGCACGGAGATGCAGTTCGCGCTCGCCGGCTCGGTCGCCGACACGGTCGCGGTGATCCGCCATCCGCGCCTGCGCCTGTTCGAGCGGCGGCCCTTCCCCGTGCGGGTCGCCGCCGGCACGCATGAGGGGCGGCTGACCGTCGCCTTCCCGCTGGTCGGCGACCTGACGATGGACCGGGTGCGGCTTCGCGCCGAGACCCGCATCGCCAACGGACGGCTCACCCAGGCGCTGCTCGAACGCGACCTCGAGGCCGTGAACGTGGACCTCGTGACCGACCAGGAGCAGCTGCGGGTGACGGGCGCGGCGGTGCTGGCGGGGATCGCCCTGCGCGTCGGCGTCGAGATGGACTTCCGCCAGGGGCCGGCGAACCAGGTCGTGGTGCGGGAGAGCGCGTCCGGCCGCGCCGATGCCGCGCAGATCGCGGCGCTGGGCTTCGGCACGGGCGGCTTCGTCACCGGCCCCGTCGCGATCGAGGCGCGGACCGAGCGCCGGCGGAACGGGCAGGGACAGGTGCAGCTGCGGGCCGATCTGCGCGACGCGACGCTCGCCCTGCCGGCGCTGCGCTGGGCCAAGCCGCCGGGCAGCGCCGGCCAGGCGGAAGCGATGCTGCGCCTCAACGGCGATGCGCTGACCGGCCTCGATTCCATCCGCATCGAGGCGCTGGAGCTGCTGGCGCGCGGCCGGGCGCAGGTGCGGCAGGGCCGGGTGGAGCGCGTCGAGATCCAGGAGAGCGTCTTCGGCGGCAGCCGCTTCACCGGCGATGCCGTGCCGCCGCGCCCCGGCGCCGCGAACGCCGCCTGGGCGGTGAACCTGCGCGGCCCGACCCTCGACCTCCGCCCGCTCTTCGGGCCGCAGGGGCATGTGTCGGGCGGCGCGGCGCGCGACCGCCTGGCGCCCGAGCCGCCCGCGGCCGACGACGGCGTGCCGCTCTCCCTCACGCTCGGCTTCGACCAGGCGCTCCTCGGCGCGGGGCGGGACCTCTTCGCCGTCCAGGGGCGGCTGCGCACCGACGCCGCCGGCGTGGTGCGGGAGGCGCAGTTCCGCGGCCGCACCGGCCGCATCGGCGGCCCCTTCGAGATCGCGCTGACGCCGCGCGGCGAGGCCCGGCTGCTCCGCGTCGAGGCGGAGGATGGCGGCGCCCTGCTGCGCGCCGCGGGGCTCGTCGAATCCATCGGCGGGGGGCGGCTCACCCTGGCCGCCCAGTACGCCGATTCGCGGCCCGGCGCGGCGCTGACCGGCACGGCGGAGCTCGATCAGTTCACCGTCCGCAACGCCCCGGCGCTGGGCAAGCTGCTCCAGGCGGTGACGCTCTTCGGCCTCGTGGAGGCGGTGCAGGGCGGCAGCGGGCTCGCCTTCGCCCGCGCCATCGTCCCCTTCACCCTCACGCCCGAGGAGCTGCGGCTCAACGACGCCCGCGCCTTCTCCGCGAGCCTCGGCCTCACCGCGCGGGGGCGCGTCCTGCGGGAGCGCACCGTGCTCGACCTGGAGGGGACGATCGTGCCGGCCTACATCCTCAACTCCATGCTCGGGAACATCCCTCTGCTCGGCCGCATCTTCTCCCCCGAAACGGGGGGCGGTGTCTTCGCCGCGACCTTCCGCGCCATGGGCCCGCCCGAGGACGCGCAGATCACCGTGAACCCGCTCGCGGCCCTCACGCCCGGCTTCCTGCGCGGGCTGTTCCAGCTCGGCGACGGCGGCCGTCCCGCGGCCCCCGCCCGATGAGCGCGCTGTTCGGCGCGCCGCTGCGGCGGGTGGAGGACCGGCGCTTCCTGACCGGGCGCGGGCGCTACGTGGACGACATCGCCGCCCCCGGCGCCTTGCACGCCGCCTTCCTGCGCAGCCCCCACGCCCATGCGCGGCTGCTCTCGGTGGACGCGGCGGCGGCGCGCGTCATGCCGGGCGTGCGCCTCGTCCTCACCGGGGACGAGCTGCCGGACTGGGGCACGCTGCACGTCGCCTCGCCGCTCGATCTCGAGACGCCGCTGCGCGAGATCGCGCGCCCCGCCCTCGCGCAGGGGCGCGTGCGCTTCGTGGGCGAGGCGGTGGCCCTCGTCGTCGCGGACACGGCCGCCGCCGCGCGCGACGCGGCCGAGGCGATCGAGGCGGGCTACGACATGCTGCCCGCCATCGCCGACCCGGAGGCGGCGCTTGCGGACGGCGCGCCGCTGCTGCACGACGCGGCGCCCGGCAACCTCGCCTTCCTCTGGCGGCGCGGCGACGCCGACGCCATCGCGGCGGCCTTCGCCGGCGCGGCGCATGTCACGGCGCGCCGGATCCCGAACCCGCGCGTGAGCGCGAGCCCGCTCGAGCCGCGCGCCGCCATCGCCGCGTGGGACGGCACCCGCTTCACGCTCACCTGCAACGGCCAGGGCGTGCACGGCATGCGCGCGGCGATCTGCGCCGCCATGAACCTGCCCGAGGCCGCGCTGCGCGTCGTCGCGCCCGATGTGGGCGGCGGCTTCGGCGTGAAGAACGTCGCCTTCCCCGAGCATCTCTGCCTGCTGCACGCGGCCCGGCTGCTCGGCGCGCCGGTGCGCTGGACGGCGACCCTCTCCGAGGATTTCGCGGCCTCCGCCCATGGCCGCGGCTTCCACGCCACGGCGCGCCTCGCCCTCGATGGCGAGGGGCGGTGCCTCGCGCTCGAGGTGGATGCCGTCGCCGAGATGGGCGCCTATCTCTCCTCGCACGGTCCCTGGTGCCCGACCCAGGCGGCCGGCACGGCGATGGGCGGCTGCTACGCCATCCCGCGGATCGGCGTGACGGTGCGCGGCGCGATGACCAACACGGCGCCGATGGAGGCCTATCGCGGCGCCGGCAAGCCCGAGGCCAACTACATCATCGAGACGCTGCTCGACGCGGCCGCGCGCGAGACCGGGCGCGACCCGCAGGCGCTGCGGGCGCTGAACCTCATCGCGGCGCACCCCTACCGCACCGCCATGGGCATGGAGATCCGCGACGGCGCCTTCCCCGCCCGCCTCGCGGAAGCGGCGCGGCTGGCGGACCGCGCAGGCTTCGCCGCGCGCCGCGCCGCGAGCGAGGGGCGCGGGCGGCGGCGCGGCTTCGGCCTGACCTGCTTCCTCGAGACGGCGCGCGGCGCGCCGGGCGAGTGGGCGTCGCTCCGCGTGCATGGGGACGGGATGCTCGACCTCGCGGTGGGGACGCAGTCGAACGGGCAGGGGCACGAGACGAGCTTCCCGCAGCTCGCGGCCGATCTGCTCGGCCTCGATCCCGCGCGCTTCCGCTACATCCAGGCCGACACCGACGCCGTCGCCGAGGGCAAGGGCCATGGCGGGGCGCGCAGCCTGCATCAGGGCGGCGAGGCCATCCGCCTCGCCGCCGGCCGCCTGCTGGAGCGCGCCCGCACCGCCGCCGCGCGGCTGCTGCAATCCGTGCCCGAGGCGCTGTGCTACGAGGGCGGGCGCTTCGAGCTGCCCGACGGGCGCAGCGTGACGCTCGATCAGATCGCCGCCGAGGAGGGGCTGGAGGCCGCGGCGGCCCACGACAACGCCCTCGTCACCTTCCCCAACGGCGCCCACGCCGCCGAGGTGGAGATCGATCCCGAGACGGGGGAGGTGCGGCTGCTCTCCTACCTCGCGGTGGACGACTACGGCGCGGTGCTGAACCCCATCCTCGCCATCGGCTCGGTGCAGGGCGGGTTGGCGCAAGGGATCGGCCAGGCGCTGACCGAGCGCATCGCCTATGACGCCGATGGCGCGCAGCTGCTCTCGGCCGGCTTCATGGACTACGCCCTGCCGCGCGCCGAGGACCTGCCCGATCTGCGCGTGGAGCTGCGGCAGGACGCGCCGACCGCGGCCAACGGGCTCGGCGTCAAGGGCACGGGGCAGGCGGGCGCCATCGCCGCGCCCCAGGCGGTGATGGCGGCCATCCGCGACGCGCTCGGCGGGCGGGACATCGCCATGCCGGCGACGCCGGAGGCGGTGTGGCGCGCCTGCGCCCGTCCCGACAGCCGGTAGGGCGCGGCGGCCCGCTGACGGGGACGGCCCCGGCGCGGCGCGTCAGGTGGTCGCTGGCGGGGCCGGCTGCGGAACGAAGCGGCGATAGGCGCCGACGAGCTTCTCGGCCTCGGCGTCCCAGCGGCAGGCGCGCCGCGCCTGGTCCACCG
>JAIEOO010000219.1 GCA_019750475.1 Acetobacteraceae bacterium
CGGCCCCGCCCGCCGCGGCGCCTCCCACGACCGAGACGCCGCAGCTCGACCCGCCTGCGGCGGAGGCCGCGCGCGGCGGGCTTCTCTCCCGGCTGAACCCCTTCGCGCGGGCGGAGGCGCCGCCGCCGGCCGAGGCCCCGGCGGGGGAGGCGCCGCCCGGGGACCAGCCCAGGAGCGGCTTCTTCGCGCGGCTGAAGGCCGGGCTGTCGCGCTCCACCGCCAAGCTGACCGAGAGCCTGACGTTCTTCCGCAAGCGCCGCCTCGACGACGAGGCGCTGGAGGAGCTGGAGGACACGCTGATCACCGCCGATCTCGGCGTCGCCGCCAGCCGGCGCATCGTCGAGGGCTTCCGCAAGACGCGCTTCGGCCGGGAGGTCTCGGAGGAGGAGATCAAGGAGGCGCTGTCCGCCGAGATCGCCGCCATCCTCGAACCCGTCGCGCAGCCCCTGGTGATCGAGCGCGGCCGCGCGCCGCATGTGGTGCTGGTCGCCGGCGTGAACGGCGTCGGCAAGACGACGACCATCGCCAAGCTCGCCGAGCAGTACCGCGCCGAGGGGCTGAGCTGCTGGCTCGTCGCGGGGGACACCTTCCGCGCCGCGGCCGTCGAGCAGCTTCAGGTCTGGGGCGAGCGGACGGGCGCGCATGTCGTGGCGCCCGCGAAGCACGGAGCGGACGCCGCGGGCCTCGCGCATGACGCGTTGTCCCAGGCCCGATCCGCCGGTGTGGACGTGCTGCTCGTGGACACGGCCGGGCGGCTGCACAACAAGACCGCCTTGATGGACGAGCTTCGGAAGGTCGTCCGCGTCATCCGGAAGCTCGACGCCGAGGCGCCGCACACCACGTTGCTGGTGCTGGACGCGACCACCGGCCAGAACGCCATCCAGCAGGTGAAGGTCTTCAAGGAGATGGTGGACGTGACCGGCCTCGTCGTCACCAAGCTCGACGGCTCGGCCAAGGGCGGCGTGGTGGTGGCTCTGGCGCAGGAATTCTGCCTGCCGGTCCACGCGGTCGGCGTCGGCGAGAAGGCCGCCGACCTCCGCCCCTTCGAGGCGCGGGACTTTTCCCGCTCCCTCGTCGGCCTCGATCAGGAGTGATGCGCGCCCCGCCCGGCCTGTGGTAGGCTCCGCTCCGGCTGCTTCGGGGGAAGCGGCCAGGGGGTTTCCACATGACCGCGCGGCGCTTCCTCGCGCTCTCGGCCGTGCTCGCGCTGGCGGCCTGTGCCGGCCCGGCGACGCGGGCCGTCCGGCCGAACGTCCCGGACCCGGAGGGGGGCTGGGGCGACCTGTCCTGCGTGCCTTACGCCCGGGCGCGCTCCGGCATCGAGATCCGGGGCGATGCCTGGCAGTGGTGGGACAACGCCGCCGGACGCTACCAGCGCGCTCGCCGACCGGAACCGGGCGGGGTTCTCGTGCTGGCCCGCACGCGGCGCCTGCCCTCCGGCCATGTCGCGGTCGTCTCCCGCATTGTCTCCTCGCGCGAGATCCGGGTGGACCATGCCAACTGGGCCTCGGGCGCGGCCAAGGGGCGCGTCGCGCGCGACCAGCCCGTGGTGGACGTCTCGCCCCGCAACGACTGGAGCGAGGTGCGGGTCTGGTATCCGCGCATCCAGGATTTCGGCGGCACCACCTTCGCCGCCCACGGCTTCATCCTGCCGCGGATGGACGTCGCCGCGCGCTGATCCGCCCGAGGGAGAGGGGAACCTGTCGCCTGGGCGGCGCGCAGCGGTGACCGGGCGCGGCCGGATCGCCGCCCCGACTTGCCACGGCGAGGCGGCATGCGGCGAAGGCGCCGCTCCGACGTTGATGATCCGCCATGGCCAAGGATGAGAGACAGCCGGACCGCCCAGGCGTAGGTTGCCCGCTGCCGCCGCCGCGACCCGGCGAGGCGGCGGAGGCGTGTGTGGACTCCCAGGGATCACCGCGGCGGAGGGCGCGCATCGGCCTCGCGCCCCTGTTGCTCGCGCTCGTGCTCGGAACGCTTCTCCCGGCCCTCGCCGTCGGCGGCTACGCCGCCTGGCGGACCATCGAGGTCGCGGCGGACGCCGCCGAGACCCGGCTGCGCGACACCGCCCGCGCCCTGGCCCTGGCCGTGGACCGGGAAATCGCCGCGCAGGTCGCGGCGCTCGCCGGCTTCGCGACCTCCCCGGCCTTCGACGGCGACGCCGAAGCCCTCGACCTCGCCATGGTGGATGGCCACGCGCGCCGCGTCGCCGCCACGCTGGGAACGCAGCTCTCGGTGCTGCGGCGCGACGGCACGCGCATCGTGGCCACCGCGCTGCCCTTCGGCGCGGCCCTGCCGCCCTCCTCCGTGCCGGAGGTCCTCGAACGCGTCTTCACCACGGGCCGGCCGGTGATCGCCGACATCGTGACCGGGGGCATCGCCCAGGTGCCGGTGTTCTCGGTCGCGCTGCCGATCCGCGACGGGCGTGGTGAGGTCGCCCTCGTCGCCATGGCGGCGTTCCGGGCGACGCGGCTGAGGGACTTGCTGGCGCGGCAGGGCCTGCCCGATGGCGCCTTCGCCGCCATCACCGATTCGCGGGCCTTCCTCGTGGCCCGGTCGGACAGCCAGCACGACGCGCTCGTCGGCCAGCCGGTGCCGGCGGCGAACACGGTGCATGTCGTGGGGCGCAAGGACGGGGTCTACCGGTCCCGGGCGATGGACGGCGCGACCTATGTGTTCGGCTTCCGCGCCGTTCCGGCCGCCCCGGGATGGCACGTCTTCGTGGCGCAGCCCGAGGCCGAGTTCGGGGCGCCGCGCCGGGCGGGCCTGCGCGCCCTCGCCCTCGGCTCGGGCGCGACCCTGCTGATCGGGACCACCCTCGCGCTGCTGCTGGCCCGGGGCGTGCTGCTGCCGGTCCGGCGGCTCGAAACGCGGGCCGCGCTCTTCGCCGCGGGGCAGGCGGCGGACGACGATCCGCCCAGCGCGATCCGCGAGATGGACGCCCTGCGCCGCGGCTTCGACGAGGCCGCGACGGCCATCGCCGCCCGCACCGCCGCCTTGGCGGAAAGCGAGGAGCGGCTGCGCCTCGCCCTCGAGGGCGCGCGCCTGGGCACCTGGGACCTCGACCTGGAGGGCGGGCGCTCCGCCTGGTCGGCGCGGGCCGCCGAGATCTGGGGCCAGCCCGCCGACGGGCCGGGGCGGTCCGACTACGGCACCTGGCGCCAGCGGGTCCATCCGGAGGATTTGCCGCGGCTCGACGCCGCCTTCGCCGCCCATGTGGCGGGCGACGCGGTCCGCTACGCCGTCGAGTATCGCTATCGCGGCCAGGATAGTGCCTGGCGCTGGGTGTCCTCGGCCGGGCGGGTGGTGGCGCGCGATCCTCGGACCGGGCGCGCCATCCGCGCCGTCGGCGTGGTCGAGGATGTGACCGCCCGGCGCGAGGCCGAGGTCCGGCTGGCCGAATCCGTCGCGCGGCTTCGCCTCGCGCAGCGGGTGGGCGGCATCGCCTCCTATGAATGGGACGTGACGACGAACCGCGCGCTCTACTCCGACACCTACGCCGAGATGCACGGGCTGCCGCCCGGCACCCTCTCCGAGGCCTTCGACGCGTGGCTGGCGCGCGTGCACGCGGAGGACCGCGAGCATGTGGGCGCGGCGGCGCGATCCGTCCTCGGCGACGATCCGGTCGGGGAGATCGAGTACCGGATCGTGCGGCCGTCGGACGGCGCGGTGCGGACCATCGCCGAGCGTCGGGAGGTCTTCCGCGACGCGGCCGGCCAGGTGGTCCGCGTCCTCGGGTCGCAGCAGGATGTCACGGAGCGGCGCGAGGCGGAGGCGGTGCTGCGCCGAAGCCGGGAGGAGCTGGAGCGGCTGGTCGAAGCGCGGACCCGCGACCTCCAGGAGGCACAGGCGCGCCTAGCCCAGGCGCAGCGCATGGAGGCGCTGGGCCAGCTCGCGGGAGGCATCGCGCACGACTTCAACAACGTGCTCCAGGCGATCGGCGGGGCCGCCAAGCTGATCGAGGCGAAGCCGGAGGATGCCGGCCGCGCCGGCCGGCTCGCGCGGCTGATCGGGGAGGCGACGACGCGCGGGGCCTCGGTGACGCGCCGGCTGCTCGCCTTCTCGCGCCGCGCCGACCTGCGCGCCGAGCCCTTGGACGCGGCCGAGCTGCTGGCCGGGCTGCGGGAGGTGCTGACCCACACGCTGGGCGCGGGAATCGAGGTGCGCCTGGAGGCGGAGCCCGATCTGCCGCTCGTCCTGGCCGACAAGGGCCAGCTCGAGACCGTGCTGATCAACCTGGCGACCAACGCCCGCGACGCGATGGGCGGCGCCGGGCGCCTGACGCTCCGCGCCGCGCTCGAGGTCGTGGACGCGGAGCGGGCCCTGCTGCGCCCCCGCCGCTACCTGCGCCTGTCCGTCGCCGATACCGGCGCCGGCATGGACGCCGCGACGCTGGCCCGCGCCGCGGAGCCCTTCTTCACCACCAAGCCGCGCGGCAAGGGCACGGGCCTCGGCCTGGCCATGGCGCGCGGCTTCGCCGAGCAGTCGGGCGGTGCCCTGCGGATCGAGAGCGCTCCGGTCCAGGGGACGGAGGTGCATCTGTGGCTGCCCGTGGCGGAGATCGCGGCCGCGGGCCCGGGTCCCGCGCCGGACGCCATGACGGCGGACATCCCGGTGCGCGTCCTGCTGGTGGATGACGAGGCGCTGGTCCGCCAGGTCACCGCCGAGGGGCTGGAGGCCCAGGGCCTCACCGTCATGGCCGTCGCCTCGGCGGAGGAGGCGCTGGTGCGGCTCGACGAGGCGGAGGTGCTGGTCACCGACCTCTCCATGCCCGGGACGGACGGCCTTGGCCTCATCCGGGAGGCGCAGGGCCGGCGGCCCGACCTGCCCGCCATCCTGCTGACGGGCTTCGCCACCGACACCGCGGAGCTGGCGCCGAGCGCCTCGCTTCTCCTCATCCGCAAGCCGGTCCCGGCGGCGCAGCTCGCGGACCGGATCCGGGCGCTGGCCCGGCCTCCGGGGGCTGGCTGAACGCCGCGGCCCTGTGGCGAAGGGCCGGGGAAGCTGATATCGCCCCGGCCGGAGGATCCGCCATGACCATCACGCGCCGTGCTGCCCTCGCGCTGCCTGCCCTCGCCCTGCCGGGCCTGGCCGCCGCCCAGCCGGCCTGGCCCGACCGGCCGGTGCGGATCATCGTGGGCTTCCCCGGCGGGTCCACCCCCGACATCGCGGCGCGCGCCGTCGCCCAGCACCTGCAGACGGTCCTCGGCCAGCCGGTGGTGGTGGACAACCGCGCCGGCGGCGGCGGAGCGATCGGGGCGGAGGCCGTGGCGCGCGCGACCGACGGGCACACCATCGGCGTCTCAATCGGCGGGCCGGCGAGCCTCGCCCGCATCCTGAACCCGCAGCTGGCCTACGACCCGCAGGCCGACCTCCAACCCATCTCGTTGCTGGCCCGCATGCCGCTGGTCCTATCGGTCCACCCCTCGCTGCCCGTGCGCAGCGTGACGGAACTGGTGGCCCATGTCCGCGCCAATCCCGGGCGGCTGAACTACGGATCGGTCGGCGCGGGCAGCACCGGGCACCTGCTGGTGGCCGAAATGGCCGCGCGTCACCGCCTCGACATGGTTCACGTCCCCTTCCGCTCGGTGCCGCAGAGCGTGACGGAGCTGGTGGCCGGCCGGATCGAGGTGATGGCCGCCGCCGCCGGCGCCGTGCTCGGCCAGGCGCGGGGCGGGCAGGTGCGCGCCATCGGCGTCTCCGGGGAGCGGCGCATGGAGCAGATCCCCGAGGTGCCGCTGCTGACCGAGGCCGGGGAACCGGCGCGCGACGTCTATGCCTGGATCGGTCTCTTCGCCCCGAACGGCGTGCCGGCCGAGCGGATCGCGCGCCTCGCCGAGGAGGCGGGGCGGGCCATGTCCAACACCGAGACGGCGCGCGCGCTGGTCGCCGCCGGCTTCGACCCGATGGGAACGCGTCCCGACGTGCTGGCGCGCCTCATCCGCGACGAGGTGGCGCACTGGGGTCCGGTGATCCAGCGCCTCGGCATCCGGCCGGAGAGCTGATCAGCCCTTCCAGGCCGCGAGCTTGCGGTAGATGGTGCTCGGGTTGATCGCGAGCAGCGCGGCGGCGCGCGGCACGTCGTTCCCCGTCTCCTCCAGCGCGGCCAGGATCATCCGCTTCTCCACCACGTGCAGCGGCTCGATGACGGGGCGCGGCGGCGGTGGCGTGGCCTCCGCGTCGGCGGTCACCGGCGGCGCGCCGGCGGGGAGGCGCGGCGGCTGCGGCCCGGCC
>JAIEOO010000012.1 GCA_019750475.1 Acetobacteraceae bacterium
TCAGCGCCGCCTCGGCCTGCGCGGTGCTGCCCGCGCGCAGGGCGAAGGCGGCGCCGCGCAGCGCCTGCTCGACCTCGCGGGCAGGCGCGTCGGGCCGGATGCCGAGCGCCTCGCGCATCTCCCGCACCCCGGCCTGCAGCGCGAAGACCGTGGCCGGGTTGGTCTGCGGCGCGGTGATCGGATCCTCCCGGAGGGAGCGCAGCAGGAACTCCAGCTGCGCCGCCGCCATCGCCGCCCCGGCCGGGTTCCCGCGGTAGATGGACGTGTCGGAGAGGTTGCGCGGCGCGTTCATCGCCGCGCCGCGGATCGGGTTGCCGAAGCCGCCCAGGTAGTCGCCGACCGGGTCCTGGGCGCAGCCGCCCAACAGGGCTGGCAGGAGGGCGGCGGGAATGAGGGCGAGGACGGCGCGGCGCGGGATCATGCGCCCGAGGATGACATGCCCCGGCGGCCGCGTCTCTTGCCGGGGCGTGTCCCCCCTGCCACACAGCCGCGACGCCATGTTCCGCCAGCCCGCACCATGAACGACGCGCCGAACGACCGGCTGCCGCCCGGCCTGCTGCCGGCCGGCCTCGTGGACCTGCTGCCGCCCGAGGCCGAGCGCGAGGCCGCGCTGGTCGAGGCCCTCATGGCCGCCTTCGCCCGCCACGGCTACGAGCGCGTGAAGCCGCCGCTGCTCGAGTTCGAGGAGGGGCTGCTCGCGGGGTCGGGCGCCGCCGTGGCGGAGCAGACCTTCCGCCTCATGGACCCGGTCAGCCAGCGGATGATGGGGCTGCGGGCGGACACCACGCCGCAGGTCGCCCGCATCGCCGCGACGCGCCTCGGCCGCCAGCCGCGGCCGCTCCGCCTCTGCTACGCCGGACAGGTGCTCCGCGTGCGGGGCACGGAGCTGGCCCCCGCCCGCCAGCTTCCCCAGGCCGGGATCGAGCTGATCGGCGGCGCCGCGCCCGAGGCCGATGCCGAGGTCGCCCTCGTCGCGGCCGAGGCGCTGGAAGCCGTCGGCGTCACGGGCATCATCCTCGACGTCACGCTGCCGCGCATGGCGGCGACGCTGCTCGAGGAAGCGGGCCTGCCGGAGGCGCTGCGCTCTCGCCTCGTCCGCGCGCTCGACCGGAAGGATGCCGCCTCGGTCGCGGCCCAGGCGGCCGAGGCCGGGCCCGTCGCCGGCGTGCTGCCCGCGCTGCTCGACGCCGCCGGGCCATGGGAGCGCGCGCTCGGCATCCTGGCCGCCACGGCGCTGCCGCCTGGCGCGCGCGCCATCGCCGACAACGCCGCGAGCGTGGTGCGCGCCATCGCCGCGCGGGCGCCCGGGCTGCGCATCACCCTCGACCCCACGGAGTTCCGCGGCTTCCGCTACCATGTGGGCGTCGGCTTCACCCTGTTCGGCCCCGGCGCCACCGGGGAGCTGGCGCGGGGCGGGCGCTATCTCTCGGCCAATGACGAGCCCGCGACGGGCATGTCGCTCTACGCCGACGCGGTTCTGCGCGCGGCCCCGGCGCCCGCGCCGCGCCCGCGCTGCTTCCTGCCGCCGGGCACCGCGCCCGAGATCGGGCGGCGCCTGCGCGCCGGGGGCTTCGCGACCGTCGCGGCCCTCTCGCCCGCCGACGCGCCCCGCGCGCTCCGCTGCACGCATTTCTGGGACGGCGAGGCCGCCATCCCCCTTCCGGAAGAGGATTGAGCCATGGCGAACGTGGCCGTCATCGGCGCCCAATGGGGTGACGAGGGCAAGGGCAAGGTCGTGGACTGGCTCGCCAGCCGCGCCGACATCGTGGTGCGCTTCCAGGGCGGGCACAACGCCGGCCACACGCTGGTCGTGGGCGGGGAGACCTACAAGCTCTCGCTGCTGCCGTCCGGCATCGTGCGGGGGAAGCTCGGCATCATCGGCAACGGCGTCGTGCTCGACCCCGAGGCGCTGCTCTCGGAGATCGAGAAGGTCCGCGCCCAGGGCCTCGATGTCGGGCCGCACAACCTCCGCATCGCGGAGAACGTGCCCCTGATCCTGCCCCTGCACCCCGCGCTCGACCAGGCGCGGGAGCGCGCGCGCGGCGGCGACAAGATCGGCACCACGGGCCGCGGCATCGGTCCGGCCTACGAGGACAAGGTGGGCCGCCGCAGCGTCCGCCTCTGCGACCTGGCGGAGCCCGAGACGCTGTCGGCGAAGCTCGACGAGCTGCTGCTGCACCACAACGCGCTGTTCACCGGCCTCGGCGCGCCGCTCTTCGAGAAGGCGCCGCTGCTCGCCCGCCTGCTCGAGCTCGCGCCCATCCTGCTGCCCTATGCGGAACCGGTGTGGGAGCGCCTGGACGACGCGCGCCGCGAGGGCCGGCGCGTGCTGTTCGAGGGCGCGCAGGCCGTGATGCTCGACGTGGACCACGGCACCTATCCCTACGTCACCTCCTCCAACACGGTGGCGGGCAACGCGGCGGCGGGCGCGGGCGTCGGGCCCGACGCGGTCGGCCTCGTCCTCGGCATCGCCAAGGCCTATGCGACGCGCGTCGGCAGCGGCCCCTTCCCGTCGGAACTGCACGACGAGACGGGCAAGCTGCTCGGCGACCGCGGGCGGGAGTTCGGCACCGTCACCGGGCGCCGCCGCCGCTGCGGCTGGTTCGACGCGGCGATGGTGCGCCAGGCGGTGAAGATCGGCGGCGTGCAGGGCCTCGTGCTGACGAAGCTCGACGTGCTGGACGGGCTGCCGGAGCTGAGGATCTGCACCGGCTACCGCGTGAATGGCGAGGTGCGGCGCAGCCTGCCGGCGGCGATGCGCGCCCAGGCCGCGGCGGAGCCGGTGTTCGAGACGATGGAGGGCTGGTCCGGCTCGACCTTCGGGGCGCGCAGCTACGCCGAGCTGCCGGCCCAGGCCGTGAAGTACATCCGCCGCATCGAGGAACTGGTGGAGGCGCCGGTGATGATGCTCTCCACCAGCCCGGATCGCGACGACACGA
Source organism: Acetobacteraceae bacterium (assembly GCA_019750475.1). Classification (GTDB taxonomy): domain Bacteria; phylum Pseudomonadota; class Alphaproteobacteria; order Acetobacterales; family Acetobacteraceae; genus Roseococcus. The sequence continues at coordinate 2,940 of JAIEOO010000012.1, forward strand.
TCGCGCTGCGCGATCCCTTCGCGGGGTAACGGCGGCGGAGGGCGCCTCCCAGCCTCTGGTTGGAAGCAGGGGCGACGCCCTCGTCCCGGCGTGGGCGGTCCGCGCGGCGACATCCGTGAGCTGAACGCGTGTGGCGTCCCCGGACCGGTCCGCGGGCGCCATGCGGCGCCGGCCGCCGATCCGCGCGAATTCGCTCAGAGCAGGATGGACTCTCCAATCGTCCCGAGGGGGCGTGAGTCGGAGATCTGTCCGTCAGCGATGACCCAGCGCCACACATGGCCGCCGTCGCTGCGCAGGTGAACGGTCGCCGCGCCGCCCGAAGCGTCCACGCCGGCGATCGTCCAGTCAGGGCCCGCACTCGCGAGCCACTCCCAGGCGAGGATGAAGGCTCCGTTCATGCGCCAGCCCCAGACATCGCCCGAAGCCGCGTGCTGGAAGATCAGGTCTGCCTTGCCGTCGCCGGAATAATCGGCCGCCCCCGCGATCCGCCACTCGGCGCCGACCGTGCCGACGGGCGTGCCCCTGACGAACGTCGCGCCCTGCATCTCCCAGAGAAACAAGCTGCCGTCCGCATGGCGCCAGAGAATGTCGTCGCGCCCGCTCCCGCGGAAGTCAGCCACCGCGGCGGGCGCCCATCCCTGCGCCAGGCCTCCGCCGCCCATCGCCAGCGCCTCGCCGAGCTGCCAGACATACCAGGACTGGTGCCCAAGCCAGAGCAGATCGTCGCGTCCGTCTCCGTTGAGATCCCCCGCGGCCGCCAGCTGCCAGCCTGGTCCGGCACTCCCGATGTCGCGGCCTTCGAACACGCCGGCGGGGGCGTCGAGCCACGCGTAAAGCCGACCATCGGCGCTCTGCCAGATCGTATCGACGCCGTGCCGCCCGTCGACCTGGGCTGTCATGATGGGCGTCCAACCCGTGACCGCGGCGGACGGGCCTGCCGTCACATCGGCGGTCGCCGAGATCTTCCACTCGGAGAGGGAAGCGTCCGGCTTTCGCCATCGCAAGGCGTAATCGGGGAGTGCGACCGTCGGTCCCAGGGGCGCGGACGCGCTGTCGAAGTGCAGGCGGTTCCCGGCCGCATCGACCAGACGAGCACCAGGGTCGACAAGGCCGGTCACGGCGATGCCGTCGGCATCGAAGTCGCCCGGGCGGGCGGTGTAAGTGAACACGAGGCTGGTCGGGGAACTGAGGCTGGCATCCAAGGATGCGGTGGCCGACCGGCGGCCGACGGCCAGCGTCAAACCGATCCCGCTGTCAGCCGGAACAGAGACTGGCTCCGACAGGTGAAGCGTAAACGTCGCCTGCTCACCCGGCTTGATGGCGCCCGATCCGGCCTGGAGAACGGCGGACGGCGCGACGCCGTCAACGACGACCGTCGGGAGCGCGGCGCCGTCGCTGAAGAGAAGGCGGTTGCCGGCCAGGTCCGTGAGCCGGCCTGCGACATCGGACAGGCCGTGCAGCGTGATGCCGTCGGTGTCGAGATCCCCTGACGGAATCGTCCAGCGAAAGACCAATCGAAGGGGGTCACTCGCGCCCTCGTCGAGGGCTGCGAGGCGTTGCGTGCCGGCGACGTCGAGCGCCAGCCCGACCTGTGCGAACCCGGCCCCCAGCGCGACGGGCTCACTTGTTGTCACCACGAACGTCAGCCGGTCGCCCAGTCGGGCGGGCCCGTCCGGCAGCGCCGTCAGACGGGCCGTGGGGGCAATCCCGTCCACCCGTAAGCCAGCCAACGCGGCTCCCCCGCCATCGAAGGTGAGGGGGTTCCCCGCGCTGTCCACCAAGCGCCCCGCAGGGTCGTCGAGCGTCCCGATGGTCACTCCGTCGTCGTCGAATTCGCCATCGGCCACGACGAGCGTGAACGCCAGCCGGGTGGCCGTGCTGGCCGAAGGATCGTGGAGCGCATCCCGCACGCCGCCACCGATGCCGACCGACAGCGTGATCGGCACCGAACTCGCGGTGGCATGCACGGCTTCGCTCGTGGCCAGGACGACCCGGAGCGTCGCGCCGGCGCCGACCAGGGACTGCGCCGTCGCCAGGGAAGCTGTCGGCGCCACCGCATCGATGCGCACGTCCGGCGCGGCGCGCAGCACGGCTCCGTCCCATGCCAGACCGGCCGCGTCGCGAATGGATGGGCCCGGGAAGACCACGTGGCGCAGCACGATGCCGTCGAGGTCCAGGATGCCATCGGGCACGGTCAGGCCGAAGCGCGTCTCGGTAGGGCCGCCTTCGAGCAGCAGCGGTGCGCGCAACGTCTGGGAGCCGGCCACGACTTCCAGATAGGGCAGCGGCCCCAAGGTGCGGTCGAGCTGGACCGGCTCGCTCATCTGGATCGTGAAGACGAGCTGGTCTCCCGCGCGACGGACGCCGGCGGCAGGAAGGGTCACGCTCGTGGCTGTCGGCGGATTGGCGTCGGCCACGGCGAACTCCATCCGCGTGACGGACATGTTGCCGGCGGCGTCCGTGGCCGCGACCTGCAGGAGGTGTGTGCCGAGCGCCAGGGGCGCGGCCGGAGAGATCCGCCAAGCCGAGTTGTCGGCCAGGACGGCCACCGCCTCGCCATTGATCGAGGCGCTCAGGACCGCGCTCTCGCCCGGAGGGAGCTGCACGCGGATCGTCGGCAGCGAGAGCGTCGTTTCGTAGGGGCTTGCCGCATCTTCCCCGATGGAAACGATGACCGGCGCAGGCGGCGGCGTGCGGTCGAGCGTGAGCCGGAAGGCACCCGATTGGCTCCCACCGACCTCCCGCACCCAAAGGTCGTAGACTCCCTCCGAGGAGAAGGCGGCCGGGTCTGGCACGGCCTGCCAAGAGCCGTCGGCGCCAGCGGTCGCGGCACCGCGGATCGTGGAACCGACGAGCAGTTCCAACGTCGCGCCCGCGCGGGCGCGGCCGAAGACGATCAGGAAGTCGGACGCCGTGATGCGGTCGGACGTGCTCGCGCCCGTGTCTGGAAACACCCCCAGGATCTCAGGCGCGGCTGGGGACGAACTCCGGACCGCGCCGGCGGATCCGGGGGCGGCGGACGGAGCGAACAGGACCGGATCGGATGGCTGATCGTACACGGGACGGTGTCCTGGCTGAGCGAGCGCATCGGCCACTGCTTGTGGGGGATCACGCCGCCGACGGCAGGGCCGTCAGCGGCGCTGTGCTCAGATCAATGTCCACCCTGCGCCTGCGACGCCGAGCGCGTGCGAGCTGGTGATGTGGCCTGTGGTGGAGAGGTTCCACTCCCAGACGCTGCCGGCGGCGTCGGTGAGGAAGACGAGGGTCTCGCCGCCCGAGTTCACGGCGTCGCGCACCGACCAGCCGGTGCCGGCCGAGC
>JAIEOO010000054.1 GCA_019750475.1 Acetobacteraceae bacterium
ACGGCCATGTCTGGGAGTGGCAGATGGACGGCATGTCCATCGCCGCAGGCGTCGCCGCCTCCTCCGCCTGGATCGGCAGCTGAAACCAGGGCGGGGCCGGTTCCGGGCCGGCCCCGCCTTCGCGCCGCCGCATGTCTTCGGCATGATGGTGGGATGACTGTTCCGGCCCCGCTCCGCCCTGCCTCCGAAGCCGACGCCGCCTGGGCGGCACTCGACCGCATCGCCCGCCAGCCGGGGGCCGCGGCGATCCGCCGCCTCTTCGCGGCCGACCCCGGCCGCTTCGCCCGCTTCGCGGCCCGCGGCGCCGGGCTGCTGCTCGACTATTCCAAGACGTCCATCTCCGACGAGGCGCGCGACGTGCTGCTCAGCCTCGCGGAGGCGACCGGCGTCGCCGCGCGGCGCGACGCCATGGCCCGCGGCGAGGCGGTGAACGCCACCGAGGGGCGCGCCGTGCTGCACATGGCGCTCCGCACCCCGCTGCCCCGGGCGGAGGCCCAGCACAACGAGGCGCTGCGCTCGCTCTCCTGGATGCGGTCCTTCACCGAGGCGGTGCATCGCGGCGAGCTGCGGGGGGCCACCAACCAGCGCTTCGACACGGTGCTGAACATCGGCATCGGCGGCAGCGACCTCGGCCCCGTGATGGTGTCCCGCGCGCTGTGGCGCGCCGGCGACCCGATGCGGCCGATCCATCTCGGCAACGTGGATGGCCATGGCTGGGAGACGGCGCTGCCGCAGCTCGATGCGCGGCGCACCCTCGTCCTCGTCGCGTCCAAGACCTTCACCACCAGCGAGACGATGGCCAATGCGCGCCTCGTGAAGGGCTGGATGGAGGCGAGCGTCGGCCGCAACGGCGCGGCCGCGCATTTCTGCGCGCTCTCCACCAACCTCCCCGCCTGCGAGGCCTTCGGCATCTCGGCCGACCGCGTCTTCCCCTTCGCCGACTGGGTGGGCGGGCGATTCTCGCTCTGGTCCGCCGTCGGTCTCTCGCTCGCGCTGTCGCTCGGCTGGGACCGCTTCGAGGAGCTGCTGTCCGGCGCGCGCGAGATGGACGAGCACTTCCTCTCGGCGCCGCTCGCCGAGAACCTGCCGGTGCTGCTCGCGCTCGCCGAGGTGTGGCACGTCAACGGCCTCGGCTACGACCGGCGCGCGGTGCTGCCCTATGACGAGCGGCTGCGCCGCCTGCCCGCCCATCTTCAGCAGCTCGAGATGGAGAGCCTCGGCAAGGGCGTCACGATGGAGGGCCACCCGGTCCGCGGCGCGACCGGCCCCGCCGTCTTCGGCGAACCGGGCACGAGCGCCCAGCACTCCTTCATGCAGCTGATCCACCAGGGGCCGCGGCCCATCCCGGTGGATTTCATCCTGATCGCGCGGCCCGACCACCGCCACGCCGAGAACCACCGCATCCTGCTCGCCAACGGCCTCGCCCAGGCCGAGGCGCTGCTGACCGGGAAGGACCGCGACGCCGTCGCGGCGGAGATGCGCGCCGCCGGGATGGAGGAGGCGAAGCTCCAGGCGCTGGCGCCGCACCGCGTCTTCGAGGGCGACCGCCCGAGCGTCACCATCGTGCTGCCGCAGCTCGACGCGCGGAACATGGGCCGCCTCGTCGCCCTCTACGAGCACAAGGTGTTCACGCTGGGCGCCATCTGGGGGATCAACGCCTTCGACCAGTGGGGCGTGGAGCTGGGCAAGCAGCTCGCCTCCCCCCTGCTGTCGGAGCTGGCGGGCGCGCCGAAGCCCGAGCGGCACGACAGCTCGACCAACGGGCTGTTGGCGGAGCTGCTGCGGCTGCAGGCCGAGACGGGGGCCTGATCCGCCGCGCCGGGAATCTTGAGGTTCCGGCGTCTCGCGTTTCCGGTGCCGGTTCCGCGGGCTGTCCGATCGCGATTCGGACCGTGACGGGGAGGGAGTTGGCCGTCCCTCCCCGCGGCTTCAACCCCTCACAGCAGCGCCCAGCCCGCGCCGGCCGAACCCGCCGCCGTCTGCGAGGACAGCGTCAGGCCATCGAGCTGCCACAGCAGCGTGTTGCCGGACGCGCCCGTCCACATCACGTCCGCCTTGTCGTCGCCCGAGAAGTCGGCGACCACGCCCGGTGTCCAGTCCGCGCCACCGCGCCCGATCCAGCCCTGCGACGCCACCGCCGTGCCGCCCGCGTTGACGATCAGGCCCCACACATCGCCCGTGCCGGCGTTGCGCATGACGATGTCGGCCCGCCCGTCGCCGTTCAGGTCGCCCGCGCCTGCCACCGTCCAGGACGCGCCGAACCGCCCCAGACCCGCCTGCGCCGACACCGCCGCGCCGTCCATCTGCCACACATACAGATCGCCCGTCGTCGCGTTGCGCCACAGGATGTCGGCCTTGAGGTCGGCGTTGAAATCCGCCACCGCCGCCACCGACCAATCGCTGCCGAGGGCCGCCATCGCCTGGCTGTTGAAGGTCGTGGCCGTCGTGGACAGCGTCGCCGTGCCGTCCATCCGCCGGATCGTCACCGCGCCCGCCGCCACCTGCACGAGGTCGGCCTTGCCGTCGCCGTCGGTGTCGCCCATGCCGGCGAGCACCTGGCCCGCGCCCAGCGTGCCGATGCCGCCATTCGTGCCGCCCAGCAACTGGCCCCACAGGTGGCCGTTGCCGTCGCGCCAGACGATGTCGGCGCGTCCGTTGTTGTCGAGGTCGCCCCGCCCCGCGAGGCTCCAGCCCGTCCCGGCGCCGCCGATGCCGTCCACCGCGCGGAAGGTCGTGGCACCTGACATGGCCCAACTCAGCAGCGCGCCGTCGGAAGCCCGCTGCCACAGCAGGTCGGCGTAGCCGCGACCCGTCAGGTCGTGCGGGCGCTGGACGAGGCTGACCGTCACGTCGTCGAAGCGGAGGCGATCCACGCCGGTCAGCGTGTCGGCCCCGCCCACGCCCGTCGCGGTCCAGCCGGTCGCGGTCTTGGTGAGCGTGGTCGCGCTGCGGCTGCCGGCGATCCAGGCGGTGTCGAGGCCGGCGCCGCCGTTGAGGTCGTCGTCGCCGCCGCGGCCGATCAGCAGGTCGTTGCCGGCGAGGCCGGTGAGCTGGTCGTTGCCCGCGCCGCCCGACAGGCTGTCGCCCAGCGTCACGCCGCGCAGCGTGGCGTTGCCCGTATTCTGGCTGAACAGCGCGTAGGCGGAGCCGCTGCCGCTGCGCCCGTTGCTGCTGGCCAGGCGTGCACCCACCACGAGATCGGCGAAGCCGTTGCCGTCCAGATCCCCGGCCGAGGCGACCGAGGAGCCGGCCTGGTCGTTCCCGGCCGCGCCGTCGATGCGGACGCCCTGGGCGCCGAGGCTGGCGAGGTCCACGTTGGCGAAGCCCGAGGCCTGGCCGAACACCACATAGGCCGAGCCACTGGTGGTGCGCCCGTTGTTGTCGGCCACGTTGGCGCCGACGATGACGTCGCCGATCCCGTCGCCGTTCACGTCCCCGGCCGAGGCGACGGAAGCACCGGCGCCGTCGCTCGCCGCCGCTCCGTCGATGCGGAAGCCCTGGGTGCCGAGGCCGGCCGCGAGGTCGATATTGGCGAAGCCCGAAGCCTTGCCGAACACGACATAAGCCGAGCCGCTGTTGGGGCGACCGTTGTTGTCGGCCACGTTGGCGCCGACGATGATGTCGCCGAACCCGTCGCCGTTGACGTCCCCGGCCGAGGCGACGGCGACGCCGATGTTGTCGCTCGACGCAGCGCCGTCGATGCGGAAGCCCCGGGCGCCGAGGTTGGCGAGGTCCACGTTGGCGAAGCCCGAGGCCTGGCCGAACACCACATAGGCCGACCCACTGGCGCTGCGCCCGTTGTTGTTGGCGAACATCGCGCCGACGATGACGTCGGCGAAGCCGTCGCCATTCACGTCCCCGGCCGAGGCGACCGACCTGCCGGCGGCGCCGCTCGTCATCTGGCCGTCGATGCGGAAGCCCTGGGTGCCGAGGCCGGCCGCGAGGTCGATAGTGGCGAAGCCCGAAGCCTGGCCGAACACCACATAGGCCGAGCCGCTGCTGCTGCGCCCGTTGTTGTCCGCAAGGTAGGCACCGACGATGACGTCGGCGAAGCCGTCGCCGTTCACATCCCCGGCCGAGGCGACCGAGAAGCCGGCGTTGTCGCCAACCGCCTGGCCGTCGAGGCGGAAGCCCTGGGTGCCGAGGCTGGCGAGGTCCACGTTGGCGAAGCCCGAGGCCTGGCCGAACACCACATAGGCCGACCCGCTGTTGCCGCGTCCGTTGTTGTCCGCGAGGTAGGCGCCGACGATGAGGTCGGCCAAGCCGTCGCCGTTCACATCCCCGGCCGAGGCGACCGAGAAGCCGGCCTGCTCGCCCGCCGTCGCGCCGTCGATGCGGAAGCCCTGGGTGCCGAGGCCGCCGGGGCTGCCGAGGTCGAAATTGGAGAAGCCGGAGGCCTGGCCGAACACCACATAGGCCGAGCCGCTGTTGCCGCGTGCGTTGTTGTCCGTGGTCCGCGCCCCGACGATGAAGTCGGCGAAGCCGTCACCGTTCACGTCGCCCGCCGAGGCGACCGAGTAGCCGACCTCGTCGACGGCTGTCGCGCCGTCAAGGCGAAAGCCCTGCGCGGCCGTGAGTGCATTGAGATCCAACGGGTTGGCGAACGACATGGGTTCTCCCTGACAGTGTCAAGCTCAAGCTTGGGTTCGAACATCGCCCACACTGCCCCGGGATCAAGCCGCGCATCTGAACGATCCCGGGAATCTGCATATTATTACCAAAAATTCAGTAATACGGGGTCTGCGGGACCGCCCCGGTGGACGCCATTCCTGCGCCGCGTGACGATTTTCACCAAACACGTTAAAGTTCCGTCTATTCCGTCTCGGCCGAGATCGAATATCGCACTCCGCGGGACAGCGCGGGCGGCGACGCCCAGCGTGGCCGCGAGTCACCCTGTCCCGCACAACCCGCAGCGAGGCCGACAGCGGCTTCGTCCTGACCGTCGCCAGGGCGATCCGGCGCCAGGTTCAGGGCTCGTTGTCCGAGCCAGACGATGACGATGACGGCGAGTGCGATGGCGCCGAAGAAGGGGGTGGCGCAGCCGTCGTGGCGGGTGGCGATGCGGCGCCAGTCCTCGAGGCGGCCGAAGGCGATCTCGATGCGGCGGCGCTGGTGGCGGAGCGTTCTGGCGTAGCGGCAGGAACGGGACGGACATGGTGGCATCTCCGCCCCGGCCAGAATCACGCCCGCCCGCGTCGCAGCCCGTGGATGAAGGGGGCCTGAGCCCAACCCGGGCCGGCCGGCCCGACGCCACCACCCCAGGCCTTCTCCCAGGCTCCGCGCGGCCCTCAGGCCCCAGCGTCGCCACCGAAGCGCGGCATCGTCGCGTGTCCCGGCGCCGCCACGCCCCGCCCGCGCAGCAGCACCCAGGCGCAGCGCAGCGCGATCCGCGCGTCGCCCGACAGCGTGACGCGCGCGGCGTAGCGCGCATCCCATTCCAGCCGCGCCTCCCACGGCACAGCGTTGCGCCCCTCGGCCTGCGCCAGCCCGCACAGGCCCGGCCGCACGCGCAGCCGCGCCGCCTGGCGCGGCGTGTAGAGCGGCAGGTAGTCGAGCGGCAGCGGCCGCGGCCCGACCAGGCTCATCTCGCCGCGCCAGACATTCAGCAGCTGCGGCAGCTCATCGAGGGCGCTCGCCCGCAGCCAGCGGCCCACCCGCGTCAGCCGCGCCGCGTCGTCGCCCGCGCCGTGGGCCATCGTCCGCAGCTTGAGCACGGTGAAGGGAGCGCCGCCCCGCCCCGCGCGCTCCTGCCGGAAGATGACGCCGCGCCCCAGGGCCAGACGGACGAGCAGCGCGGCCATGGCGAGCAGCGGCAGCGCGAGCGGCAGCAGCAGCAGGACGCCGAGACGATCGCACACGCGCTTGCCCCAGCGCGCATAGGCCCCCTCACGCATCGCGCGCCTCCACCGCGAGGGAGAGCGCGAGCCCGAGCGACAGCCATGCCATGCGGTTGCCGAGATCCGTCGAGACCATCGCCGTGACCGCGAGCGGCAGCGTCAGCGCCACCACCTCGGCCGCGCGGGCCGGCGCCACGCGCCCGATCCGCGCCAGCACGAGCAGCGCCCCGCCGCCGAAGGCGCCGCCCCACAGCGCGAGGCCCAGGACCCCGCCCTCCACCAGCGCCTCGACCGCGTGGTTGTGCGGGTGCATGCCGCGGTCCTGCCCGAAGCCCGCCGCCGGCGGGTATCCCCCCGGCCCGAGGCCCCAGCCATCCCCCAGCCGCCAGGCCTCGGCCCACAGCACCTCGCGCGCGCTGGGCAGGTCCCCCGTGCCGCGCAGCAGCCGCTCCAGCGTGGCGAGCTGCGCGGCGCGGTCGGGATCGGCGAGCAAGATCCCCAGCCCCGCGGCCGCGAGCGCCGGCAGCAGCAGCAGCCACG
>JAIEOO010000104.1 GCA_019750475.1 Acetobacteraceae bacterium
CATCTCGGCCAGGGCGTCGAGCGCCGCCGGGTCGGGCGCCGTGGCGGTGCGGGCGGCGCGCGCCGGGAAGGCCGGGCGCCGCGCCTTGGCGCGCTGCACATCCACCGGGATCTCGTAGGAGACTGGGCCGCAGGGCGCGGCGAGGGCGATGCGCGAAGCGGCCAGCAGCGCGTCCACCGCCGAGGCGGGTTCCCAGGCGCGGACATAGTGCTTGCTGATCGCCTTCAGCATGTCCGGCTGGCGCGGCACGTCGTGGATCGCGGCGCGGTCGCGGTCCATGAAGGGGCGGTCCACCTGGGTCGTGATGTGCAGCACGGGCGATCCCGCCGTCAGCGCCTCCACCTGCGCGCCCGCCGCGTTGCCCGCGGCCGTTCCGGTCGAGGTGAAGCAGACGCCGAGGCCGCCCGAGACGCGGGCATAGGCGTCGGCCATGTTCAGCGCCCCGGCTTCCCCGCGCGCGGGGACGAAGCGGATCCGCCCCTGCCGCGCGATGGCGTCGAGGATCGGCATGTTGTGGATGGAGATCACGCCGAAGCAGGTGGTCACGCCCAGCTCGGCCAGCGCCGTGGCGATGAGGTCGCCGACGGGTTCCTCGATGGTGGCGGCGTGGGCGGCGGCGTCCATGGTCGGTGCTTTCAGATGTGGCGGGACACGCCGCCCGAGACTTCGAGGCTGGAACCGGTGACGTAGCTCGCCGCCGGGGAGCCCAGGAACAGGATGGCCTTCGCCGGCTCGTCCGGATGGCCCAGGCGCCCGAGCGGAATGCCCTTCTTGCGCGCGAGATCGGCGAACCACTCCGCCCGCGTCTGGGCCTTGTCGGCCCGCGCCTCGAAGCGGCGCTGCCACTGCCCGCTGTCCACCAGGCCGAGCAGGATGGAGTTCACGCGGATGCGCGGCGCGAACTCGACGGCGAGGGATTTCAGCAGGCTCTGCACCCCCGCCCGCGCCGCCGAGGTGCAGACCATGTGCGGCTCGGGCTGCAACGCAAGCAGCGAGTTCACGCCGACGATGGAAGGCGCGTCGGACGCTTCGAGGAGCGGGCGGAAGGCGCGGATGGCGTGGATCTGGCTGAAGAATTTCAGCTCCAGCTCCTCGCGCCAGGCGTCGTCCGTCGTTTCGCTGAACGTGGAGACGCGGCCCTGGCCGGCATTGTTCACCAGGAGGTCGAGGCGGCCGCCGGCCCAGGCGCGCACGTCGTCCGCGAAGGCGGTCACCTGCGCGGCATCGAGCACGTCGCAGCACCGCGCCAGCACCTCGCCGAGCGGCGCGAGTTGCGCGCGCGCCGCGGCGAGGCGGGCTTCGTCGCGGCCGCAGATGGCGACGCGCGCGCCTTCCGCCAGCAGCAGCCGCGCCGTGGCGAGGCCGATGCCCGAGGTGCCGCCGGTGACGACCGCGGCGCGGCCTTCATAGCCCAGGAAGCTCATGCCGCCTCGCGTCCCTTCGTGGTGCCCGTCCAGCCGAGACGGCGGGAGATGTCGTCGGCTGCCGCCGCCAGCGCCTCGCCGATGCGGGCGCGACCGGCCTCGCCGCCGAAGGCCGCCGAGCCGCCGCTGACATTGATGGCCGCGATGGGCGCGCCGGTCGCGTCGAAGACGGCGGCGGCGACGGAGGCGATGCCGTCCTCGAAATGCCCGTCGCTCCAGGCGAGGCCGGCGGCGAGGTCGGCGTCGAGCCGGGCGCGGAGCTGCGCGAGCGTCGTCGGCGTGTGCGCCGTGACGGGCTGAAGCTTCGCGCCGGCGTAGAGGCGCGCGACCCGTTCGGGCGGCAGGTTGGCCAGGATGATGCGGCCCATATTGGCCGCATGGGCCGGCAGGCGGCTTCCGACGCGGATGTTGCTGGCGAAGGAGAGGTTGGGCGTGCGGCGGATGAGGTACACGACCTCCAGCCCGTCGAGCACGCCGAGATGGGTGGAGAGGCCGAGGTCCTCCGCCAGGTGGGCCAGGATGGGCGTCGCCACCTGCACCAGGTCGTCGGAGGAGAAGGCGCCGGCCACCATGGCGAAGAGGCCGAGGCCGACGCGCCAGCCCGCCTTGTCGCCGCGCGGCTCGATGAAGCCCTCGGCCTCGAGCGTGTGGAGCAGGCGCAGCAGGGTCGTGCGGTTGATGCCGAGCTTGCGCGCCGTCTGCGCCATGTTCGTCACCGGGTCGCCGGCGGCGATGTGGCGCAGCAGCCGGGCGGCGCGTTGCACCGGCGGCGAGAGATAGGCGCTGTCCTCCTCAGCCGACATGCAGCGCCTCCAGCAGGGCCGCGACCTCGGCCGGCGCCTCCTGCGGCAGGGCGTGGCCGCAGCCGGGGATGATGCGCACCGGCCCCGCGGGATCGGGCAGCAGCGGGTGCAGGCGGTGCGCGTTGGCCGGCGGCGTCACCACATCCTCCGCGCCGATGGCGACGAGGGCGGGCGCCATGACCCGGCGCGCATCGTCCAGCAGGCGCCCCGCGCCGAGCGCCCGCACCGCCTGGGCGTAACCCGGCAGGTTCACGGCCGACATGGCGCGGCGCACGCCGGCCAGCACCTGGGGCTTGCGCTCGGGCTCGAACACCAGCCGAGACGCGCGCTTCTCGGCGAAGGCGGCAGGGCCGAGCGCCGCGAGGTCGTCGATGCGCGCCTGCACGGCGGGCGGCAGCGGCGCGCCCGCCGGCACGGCGTAGCCGAGCGCCGGCGACAGGAAGGCCGCGGCGGCGACGCGATCCGGATGCGCGGCCGCGAAGGCACCCGTGAACAGGCAGCCCAGCGAATGCCCGACCACCACGGCCCGCCCGATGCCGAGCGCGTCGAACACGGCGAGAAGCCGCGCGGCGTAGTCGGCGGGTGACGGCGCCTCGGGCGTCAGCGGCGCGGAGGCGCCATAGCCCGGCGCGTCCCAGGCCAGCACCGGCCGCGCCGGGTCGAGCGCCGCGATGAGCGGGCCCCAGCTCTCGGCATCGCTGCCGATGCCGTGCAGCAGCACGAGCGGCGTGCCCGTGCCGCCCCGCCGCAGCAGGGCGCAGCCGGCGGCGGTGACGCGGTCGAGGCTCATGTGAAGACGAAGCCGGCATTCACCGGCAGCACCTGGCCGGTCAGCGCGATGGCCCCGGGCGTGAGGAGGAAGGCGATGGTCGCGGTGATGTCCCCGGGCAGCTGGGGGCCGGGCACGGCGCGGCCGGTCTCGTAGAGGCGGTGACGCTCCTCCGGCACGTATTCCGTCGCCTCGCAGCGCATGATGCCGGGTGCGACGCAGGTGACACCGACGCCACGCGGCCCGAGTTCCCGCGCCAGCGACCGCGTCATGGAGATCACCGCTCCCTTGGAGGAGGTGTAGGCGAGCAGCCGCGGCGCGCCCCAGAGCGCGGTGTCGGAGGCGATGTTGACGATCCGCCCGCTGCCAGACGCTTGCAGCAAGGGCACCAGCGCGCGCGTGACGAGCCAGGTGCCGCGGACATTGACCCGCATCACCCGGTCCCAGGTCTCGATGGTGAGCTGGTCGAATTCCGGGCCGCCGATGCCGGTGGCGATGGCCGCGTTGTTCACGAGGCCGTGGATCGCGCCGTGCCGCGCGGCGATGGCGGAGCCGAGGGCGGCGACGCTGTCGGGCTCGGCGAGGTCCACCGGCAGGAATTCGGCACCGACCGCCTGCGCCGCGGCGCGGCCGGCTTCCTCCATCACGTCGGCGAGGATCAGGCGGGCGCCGGCGGCGGCGCAGGCCTCGGCGATCGCACGCCCGACGCCACGCGCCGCGCCGGTGACGAGGATGGTGCGGCCGGATAGCAGGGCGGGGGCGTCGGTCGTCACGGACGAGCCTCGCGGCAACAATCGGGGGTCATGCGGCGCCCTCAGCACCAGGGCCTATCCGTCGCAGATGTTCGGATATGAACCTGATGTTCGTGATTTAGCGATTGGGTAGTCCCCACCCCGGCCGGGTGTCAAGGAAAACGAGGACGCCTATCCCGCCCAGCCCAGCGCGCGGGAAATGCCCTGCGCCGTCGCCACGACCTCCCGCGCGATGGGGCCTTCCAACTCGCCCTCGCGGGTCAGGAGGGCGACGGCGGCGAGATTGATCGCCGCCACCACCTGCCCGCTCACGTCCCGCAAGGGCGCCGCCACGCTCGCCACCCCGGCCTCGTAGCCGGCGATGTGGGCGACGAAGCCGCGGGCGCGGTCGGCGCGCAGCTGCGCCAGCAGTGCCGACAGCGTCGTCGCCGCGCGTCCGCCGCCCCCCGGCGGCAAGCGACGTTCCGGGTAGAGGGCGCGCACCGCCGTCTCGTCCAAGGCGGAGAGCAGCACCCGCCCCATGGAGGTCGCGTGGGCCGGCAGGCGGCTGCCCACCTGCACCACGCTGGCGAGCGATCCGCGCGTCGGGCAGCGCGCGAGGTACACCACCTCCCGCCCCTCGAGCAGGCCGAGATGCGCCGACCACCCCGTCCGGTCGCGCAGCGCCTCAAGCTGCGGCACCGCGACCTCCACCAGGTCGCGGGAGGCGAGGTAGCCATAGCCGAGGCGCAGCACCTGCGGCCCCAACGCGTAGGCACGGCTGGCGCGGTTCTGCACCAGCAACCCGAGGCGTTCGAGCGTGTAGACCACGCGGAAGGCGGCGGCGCGGGTGATGCCGATGGCGGAGGCGACCTCGGACAGCGTCATGTGCCGGCGTTCGGGCGTGAAGGCCTGCAGCACCTCGATGCCGCGGATCAGGCCGGGGACGAGGTAGCGGTCGTCCTCCTGGGTCTCTGGAACCGTTTTGCCCATGAAACACATCGTAGCCGGCAAAACCCGGCCCGGATACCGGTTCCCTCCAGGATCGCACCCAGGAGGAGGACGCCATGAACGTCATCGCCCGCCCCGAGACGCCCGCGCTGCAGGCGGCGCTCAACGCCCATGTCGGCCGCCACGTGAACAAGGTCTTCGACTGGGACGCCTTCCCCTCCAACCGCGGCTTCCCCGACCTCGCCCGGGCGCAGATGCGCTACATCGGCGCCGGCGGTTCGCCCAAGGTGGGCGACACCAGCACCCTGAAGCCCGAACACTTCACCGTCAGCCTCATCCACAAGCCGGTCGGCAACTACGCCGCCTGCCACGCGCATGAGATCGAGGAGAGCTTCCTCATCCTCCAGGGCGTGCTGACCGTGGGCTGGGAGCAGGAGGGCGAGGTGGTCGAGGTGCGGCTCGGTCCCAAGGACATGATCCTCAACGCCCGCGACATCGGCCACGGCTTCCGCAACGACGGCGTGGAACCCGTGCTCATGTCCATCAGCGTGGATGTCGGCAAGCCGCTGCCGCCGCGCTACCTCTATCACCCGAAGCTCGGCACCGATCCGGCGCTGGCGCGCAGCTTCGGCGCGGCACCCGGCAAGACCATCCCCTTCGACCCGGCCGGCGAGCATCCGCTGCAGAAGCTGATGGCCGGCCATGTCGCGCGCCACACGGACCTCAGGCCCGAGCGGGATCCGGCGGGTTTCGTGCGGCGCGTCTATGTCAGCGCGGAGGGTGGCCCGGGGCGGGGCGTCGCCTCCGACACCTGCCGCAAGGAGATGCTGGCCATCCCCGCCGGCTGCGCCGTGCGCCCCTATGAGCGCGAGGTCGAGGACGCCTTCATGGTCCTCGAAGGGGAGCTGACGGTGGGCTGGGAAGAGGATGGGCGCACCGCGGAAGCCGTCCTCGGTCCGCGCGACCTGGTGATGAACCCGGCCGGTCGGCGCCACTGGTTCCGCAATGACGGGGTCGTCCCGGCAACGGTGTGGCACATCGTCGGCGCGCCAGGCGCGGAGACGGTGCGCTTCCAGGCGGCCTGAAGCGGCTGGCAGGGGCCTGACGGCCCGCACGGCGCCGGAACCGGAGGCGCGACGCGATGCCACCGCGTCGGCGTCGCGCCGACGCGCGCCCGTCCCCACGCGACGACGCGGCGCAGCCCCTGTCGCGTGCGGGCTGCCGACGGCACCGGAAGGGCCGACGGGCCTTCCGCCGCGACCGTCGGAGCGCCGAGGCTGCGGAGACGGGCCGGCGAAGCCGGCCTCCGCGTTGGTGACGAACGGGGCCGCGCGGCCGTCGCCCGAAGGATCGGCGGCGCGGGCCAGTTCCAGGCACCGCCCTCGGCGCCGACCCAACCCTTATCCGCGCGGGCCAGCCCGCTGCCCGCCGTCGCGAAACCCCGGAGCCAGCCCTGGCTCGCCTCGCGCAGCAGCGTGTCGGCGCGCCCGTGCCCCGACAGGTCGGCGAAGGCCGCGACACCCCACGCCGCGTGGGACGTCGCGGCGCGGCCCCGCGCGACCGCCGCGCGGCCCGTTGCCCGTGTTGCGCCACGGGTTGCCGGCCTTCGCATCGCCATCGAGGTCGCCCACGGGGCCGTGAGTGCGACGCACGCGGCGTGCTTCTCCAGCCCCGTTTCCGCCGCCCGCCGCGGCGTTACGCGCCGATCCAGGCGGAGGAGGCGGCGACGCCTGCGGCGATGGACATGCCGTCCATCTGCCACTCCCAGACATGGCCGT
>JAIEOO010000017.1 GCA_019750475.1 Acetobacteraceae bacterium
AGGCGCGCATCGGCCGCCGGGCGCGCGGCCGCGGCCCCGCGCTCGAACACCTCGCTGCCCTGGTTCGGGACCTGCAGCCCGCCGCGGTCGTCCGGGCGGACGCGCCAGGGGCGCTCATCGGGCTGCACCACCGGCACGCCGCGCGGGCCGATCTTCGAGACGCCCCACCAGATGCCCATGGCGATGAAGAGGGAGGCGGTCAGGCCGCCCGCGATCATCAGGGCCATGCGCGGCGGAATCCCCAATCCCGCCCGGGCCTTCTCCGGCGGGCGCACCCGCCAGGAGGGCATCGTCATGTCACTCATCGGTCCCCCACTCGGTCCCCCCGGACCCTCGGCGGGGCGATGGGCCCCCGCTCAGCGCAACTCCTCGACCGGCGCGACCCCCATCACGCCGAAACCCGATCGGAGGACGGCCGCCGTGGCCGCGACGAGCGCGAGGCGGGCGCGAGTCCCGGCCGGATCGTCCTCCTGGATGAAGCGCAGGGTAGCATCCTCCCTGCCCTTGTTCCACAAGAGATGAAAGTCGCCGGCCAAGTCGTTGAGGAAGAACGCGATACGGTGAGGCTCACGCGCGGCGGCGGCAGCCTCCACCACCCGCGGCCAGGCGGCGAGGCGGCGAATCAGCGCGAGCTCCGCCGGGTCGTCCAACGCTTCGAGCGGCGCGGCGGCGAGGTCGGCCGCGATGCGCGCGAAGCTCTCCCCGGTCGCGGCCGCGCCGAGCAGCGCCTCCGCGCCGCGCAGGACGGAAAAGCAGCGCGCATGGGCGTACTGCACGTAGAAGACCGGGTTGTCGCGCGATTGCTGCACGACGAGGTCGAGGTCGAACTCCATCTGCGCGTCGGATTTGCGCGTCAGCATAGTGAAGCGCACCGCATCCTTGCCGACGGCCTCGATCAGGTCGCGCAGCGTGACATAGGTGCCGGCCCGCTTCGACATGCGGTAGGGCGCGCCGTCCTTGATGACGTGCACGATCTGCGTCAGCACGACGTCGAGCGGCACCTGGTTGTCGCTGAGCGCCGCGACGGCCGCCTTCATGCGCTTGACGTAGCCGCCATGGTCCGCGCCCCAGACATGGATCAGCTCGGAAAATCCGCGGTCGAGCTTGTGCAGGTGGTTGGCGATGTCGTTGGCGAAGTAGGTGCCGCTGCCGTCGCTCTTGCGCAGCGGGCGGTCGGTGTCGTCGCCGAACTGCGTCGCGCGGAACAGCGTCTGCTCCCGCTCCTCCCAATCGTCGGGGAGCTTGCCCTTGGGCGGCTCGAGCACGCCGCGATAGATCAGGCCCTTGTCCGAAAGCAGCTTCTCGGCCCGGTCGAGGTCGCCGGCGGCGACGCGCTCCGCCTCGGAGATGAACACGTCCTGCCGCACGCCGAGGGCGGCGAGGTCGTCGCGGATCTCGTCCATCATGGCGGCGACGGTGAATTCACGGACCGTCCGGAGCCAACGGTCGGGACCGGCGAGGCCGTAGACGTGAAGCCCGTTCTTCTCCGCCAACGCATCGCCATGGTGGCGCTTCAGCGCCTCACCCACCGGAACGAGGTATTCGCCGCGGTATTGCAGCCCGCCCGGCACGAGCTGGGCGTATTCCTCCTCGGTCATGGTGGTGCCGAGGGCCTGGAGGTACCGCCAGTAGGCGGCCCAGGCGAGCGCCTGCACCTGCGCGCCGGCGTCGTTGATGTAGTATTCCTTGGTGACGGCGTGCCCGGCCTTGGCCAGCAGGTTGGCGAGGGCGTCGCCCACCACCGCGCCGCGGCAATGGCCGACATGCATCGGCCCCGTCGGGTTGGCGCTCACATACTCGACATTGACGGTGCCGGGCTTCGCCGCGCCCGTGCCGTACGCCTCGCCGGCGCGGAGGATGGTCGCGAGCTGGGCGCGGACGAATTCATCCTTCAGGCGGATGTTGACGAAGCCGGGGCCGGCGGGCGCCGCCTCCTGCACCTCGGGCAGGGCGCGCAGCCGGGCGGCGAGGTCGGCGGCCAGCTTGGGCGGCGGCAGCTTCGCCGCCTTCGCGACCACCATCGCCGCGTTGGTCGCCATGTCGCCGTGGGACGCGTCGCGCGGCGGCTCGACGGTCACGCGGGCGAAGCTCTCGGCCGGCAGGTCGGGCAACAGGGCGGCCAGCGCCTCGACGCAGCGGGCGCGGAGATGGGCGAAGATATCCATGGCCGGGCTTGTGTGGCGCGGGGCAGACCGGCGCAAGTCCTGCCGCGGGCCCGCCATCCGCACGACCGGCCAGGCTCGCGCCGCCGAGGGCCGGGATGCGGCGGTCCTGCCCGTGCCGCGGGGGGAAATTCATGCCCTAGAAAGCAAAGCCGGAAACCCAGCGTCAGCTTTGCAATAGCCATTGAAAGTGGTCCAAATTTCAGAGACACATCACGCAAGGCGACGAGGGGGCAGCGTCGTGGGGACGAGCCAACAGCAACGAGAGGCGTCCGGACCGGGGTGGACCCGCTTCGCCCTGCTCGTCACCGCGGCCTTCGGCATCATCAGCGGCGTGGCGGTCGTCGTCCTGTCGCTCATGGGCGGACAAGCGCCCGAATCTCCGTGAGCGCAGGCCGGATCCCGCGCCGCGCGGAACGGGGCGAACCCCTCAGCCGCCCACCAGCGGGTCGGTGAGGCGCCGGTGTTCCTCCAGCGCGAAGCGGTCCGTCATGCCGGCGATGTAGTCGCACACCGTCAGGGCGCATTGGCGCGTCCCCGCCTCGCCGGCCTGGGCGCGCCACTCGTCAGGCAGCATCTGCGGCCCGCCATGCAGCAGCTGGAACAGCACCTGCAGCGCCCGTTTCGACTTCTGCATGGCCCGGTTGACCCGGAAGTGGCGGTACATGCGCTCATGCAGGAACTCCCGCACCTCCTGGTTCGCGGCGCGCATGGCGTCCGAGAAGCAGACGACCGGCTGCCGCGCCGCGCGGATCTCGTCGGCCGAAGCCGGCTGGAGGCGTGACAGGCGGCGCCGCGCCTCCTCCACCACGTCGTTCACCATCAGCGAGATGACGCGGCGGACCATCTCGGGCGGCAGGCGCCGCCCCGCCGCCTCTGGATGGTCGGCCTTGAGGCGTGCCAGCGCCTCGCTCGGCAGGGGCAGGCGCCCCACCTCCTCGATGGTGAAGAGGCCGGCGCGCAGCCCGTCCTCGAGGTCGTGGTTGTTGTAGGCGATGTCGTCGGCGATCGCCGCCGCCTGGGCCTCCGCGCTCGCATGGGTGCCGAGGTCGAGCGGGTGCCGCGAATCGTACTCGGCGATGTAGGGCGCGGGGCGCCGCACCGGGCCGTTGTGCTTGGCCAGCCCCTCCAACGTCTCCCAGCTCAGGTTCAGCCCGTCGAAGCCGGCGTAGCGGCGCTCCAGCAGGGTCACGTGCTTGAGCGACTGGGCGTTGTGGTCGAAGCCGCCATGGGGGCGCATGGCGGCGTTCAGCGCGTCCTCCCCCGCATGACCGAAGGGCGGGTGGCCGAGGTCGTGGGCCAGCGCCAGGGCCTCGGCCAGGTCCTCGTCCAGGGCCAGCGCCCGGGCCAGGCTCCGGGCGATCTGCGCGACCTCGATCGAATGGGTCAGCCGCGTCCGGAAATGGTCGCCCTCGTGATAGACGAAGACCTGCGTCTTGTACTGGAGGCGCCGGAAGGCGCGGGAATGGATGATGCGGTCCCGGTCGCGCTGCCAGGGGGAGCGCGTGGGATCCTCGGGCTCCGGGTGCAGGCGGCCGCGGGTCGTGCGCACGGCGTATGGCGCCAGTGACCGGGGCGCGCCTTGGAATTGGGCTGCCATCATCGCTACATAAGCACTCGAAGGAGATTCGGGATGTCGGTCATGACTGGGGAGACCTTCGCGGTGACCCCCCGCGCCGCGGAGGAGATCGCCGCCATCGCCGCGCGCGAGGGCCGCGCCGGAGCCGGGCTCCGCGTGACCGTCTCGGCCGGCGGCTGCTCGGGCCTGCAATACGGCTTCGCCCTGGAAGACGCGGCCGCCGAGGACGACCTGGTGATCGAGGAGGGCGGCGTGCGCGTCTTCGTGGACAGCACCTCCCTCGAATTCCTCGCCGGGTCGCGGCTCGACTGGCACGAGGCGCTGATCGGCGCGCATTTCATCGTGTCCAACCCGCAGGCGGTTTCGGGCTGCGGCTGCGGAACCTCCTTCGCCGTCGCCTGATCCTGAAGCGCCCGATCTCTTGAAGCTCGCCACCTTCAACGTGAACTCGGCGCGGCGGCGCATCGGCCACGTGCTGCGCGTGCTCCAGCGCCTCTCGCCCGACGTGCTCGTCCTCCAGGAACTGAAATGCCGGACGGAGGAGTTCCCGCTGATGGAACTCCAGGGCAGCGGCTACACGGCCCATGTCATCGGCCAGACCGGCGGGCGCAACGGCGTCGCCCTGCTCTCCCGCCTGCCCTTCGAGGTGACGGAAACCGCCCTGCCCGGCGAGGCCGAGGACGTGCAGGCGCGCTTCGTCGCGGCGCGCATCGCGGGGATCGAGCTCGCCGGCATCTACCTGCCCAACGGCAATTCCGGCGGGGACGAGGGCATCGCCTACAAATGGCGCTTCCAGGACCGGCTGCGGGACTGGGCGCAGGCGCATCTCGACGCCTTCAGGCCCGTCGCCCTGCTCGGCGACTTCAATGTCTGCCCGACCGAGGCGGACCTCGCGAAAGGAGCGCTGCCGCCGGGCGACGCGCTCGTCCATCCCGAAAGCCGGGCGCGCTTCCGCGCGCTGCTGCACCAGGGCTTCACCGACGCGCTGCGGACGCTGCACCCGACGGACGCGCCCTTCACCTACTGGGATTACGGCCCCGCCTTCGAACTGAACCGCGGGCTGCGCATCGACCACGCGCTGCTCTCGCCCGAGCTGGCCGAGCGGCTGGTGGGCTGCGGCGTGGACCTGACGTCGCGCGCCGAGGAAAGCCCCTCCGACCACGCCCCCGTCTGGGTCGAGTTGCGGGACTGAACCGGCTCACCGCGCCGCGAGTTGCGGCCCCTGGGTGAGACGTCGCGCCTCGGCCAGCGCCTCCCCCATGCCGAGGACGAAGACGCGGCGCCGATCTCCGGCGGTGAGGCCCACCACATCCACCCCCGTGAGCGCCGCGAGCACCGGCGTGGCGCCCGGTTCCGGCAGGGCGGTGGTCAGGCCGAGCACCCGCCCCTCCGCGTCCACGACCGGGCCGCCCGAGAAACCCATCAGCACGCCGAGTCGGGCGATGAAGCCCGGGCCGAAGCGGCGCATCCGCGCCTCCGGCTCCTCCACGCGGCCGGCGACGACGGCGCGGCCCAAGCCCTCCGGCCCGAGCGCCCAGATCGGGGAACCCCGGACGGGCGCGCCGGGCGCGGCGGCCGCTGGCGCCAAAAAGCCCTCCGGCATGCGCAGCACGGCGAGGTCCATCCGCGGGCTGATCGCCACGATCTCCGCCGGGGCGTCGCGCAACCCGTCGGCGCTGCGCAGCACGAGGTCATCCCCAACCCGGCGCAGCACATGGGCATTGGTGACGAGGTGCCGCCCATCCACCGCGACCGCGGCGCCGAGCGTCACGCCATGGGCGCGCAGGCTGGCCATGCTCGGCGCGACGGCACCGGCCGGCGTGCCGCGCGCCTGCTCGGCCGGAACCGCGCCACAGGCGGCCAGCCACAGCAGGGCGAACAGCGGCAGAGGGTTGAAACGCACGGGGGAGAGCCTTCCTCGTGAGCGAAGGAGAGCACGATTCCGATCCCCGCAAGGTGAAGATACGCTTGCGTAATCCTGTGGAGAATCGTTCCGGGTGAGGGCGAATTCCCTTGACGAATCGGCCGGCGCGACTTGAACATAACAAGAACATTTTGCGGCACCTTCCCTTGCCCGAAGCACCACCCCCCCACACCACCACCCTCGACCGCGCCGCCCTCCTGGCCGGGCTGCGCGCCCGCATCGCACGCCTCGAGCGCGGCTCGGGACGCCTGTGCGACGACGCCCGAACACTCCCCCTCGCCCCACCCCTCGACGCCCACCTGCCCTGGGGCGGCCTGCCACTCGCCGCCCTGCACGAGGTGCTGGCCGCCGAACCCGGCGCCGCCTTCGGCTTTGCCGCCCTCCTCCTCGCCCGCGCCGAAGCCGCCATGCCCGGCCGCGCCATCCTCTGGATCGCCCCCGACCCGGACGCCTACCCCCCAGGCCTCGCCCGCCTCGGCCTCTCGGCCAGCAGCCTCATCCTGCTGCGCGCCACCAAACCCGCCGACGCCCTCTGGGCCGCCGAGGAAGCCCTCCGCTGCCCCGCCGTCGCCGCCACCCTGCTGATCGGCCCCAACCCCGACCTCACCGCCGCCCGCCGCCTGCAACTCGCCGCCGAAACCGGCGGCGGCCTCGGCCTGCTGCTCCGCGCCGACTCCGACGACGCCGGCCCGACCGCCGCCCTCACCCGCTGGCGCCTCACCGCCCTGCCCGCCGACACCACCCCCCACCACCTGGGCGACCCCGAATGGCAAGTCAGCCTGCTCCGCAGCCGCGGCGGCCGCCCCGGCCAATGGGCGATGCGCTGGGACGCCGCCCTGGGCCGGCTGGACGTGGCAGGTGCCACGCCAACAGACGTGCGGCGGAGGCGGGCATGAGGGTGCGCCCGCGCCGTTGGGAGGGGCGCTGCCCCTCCCAAACCCTCCCCGCCAGGAACCTCAGGTTCCTGGACCTCCGGGTCCTTTGT
>JAIEOO010000223.1 GCA_019750475.1 Acetobacteraceae bacterium
CCCGGGGCGCGGAACTGCCCGCTCCACGCGCGATGCCGCCCGACGGCGTGGCCGCGCGGCACCGGGCGCCAGTATTCGCCCGCGAAGCGGGGCCGCCCCGGCGCGAGCCGCTGCCACCGCGGCGCATCCACCAGGATCCCCCGCCCCCAGGCCGGTCGGGCCCAGCCCCAGAGGGCGCTCGCCACCGCGACACCGCCGAGGAAGGCGATGCTGGCGCCGAGGGCCGGGGCGAGGCCGTAGCTCACCGGCGGCGGCTGGTAGGGCGGCGGATGCTCCGCCCAGTCCCACCCGCCATAAACCACGCGCGGGTCGTAGACCGGCACGCGCACATCCTCGCGCCGCCGCGGCTCGATGAGGATGGCCTCGGCCGGCGGCTCGACGATCCAGGGGCGCTCGGGCGGCGGCGCGTCCCAGGGCGCCGTCGAGACCTCCCACTCCTCGCCGCTGCGGAGGAAGCCGCCGGCGCGGGCGCGCCGCCGCAGCGCCTGCACGGCGTGCATCACGTCGGCTTCGCGCTCGGCGACGGCGTCGCCCAGCGCCTCGGTCCAATCGAGGTTGCGGCTCATCATCCGCAGCACGTCGGGAAACGGAACGAGGGCCTTCACCGCCGGATCCCAGGGCTCGCCTTCGATGGCGGCCGCCAGCTCGTCGCCGCGCAGCGTGGCGTTGCCGCCGCGGGCCAGCCAGCGTTCGGCGCGAAGGATGTCGAGCGGCTGGGTCGCCGCCATCAGCACCGGGGCGAGCAGCCGGTCGGGATAGAGCGCGACGGGCGCGACCAGCTGCTCGAGCCGGCCGCGCGTCAGCCCGGGAACGCTCTGGGCCGCCACGCGGGAAGACCACCCGCTGAGCGCCGCCGCGCCGAGGAGGCCGCGGCGGGCGACCGCCGGCCTTGTCGCGCGCGCCTCCCGGGCGCCCGCTTCCGGGCCGGGCGCGGCCGGGCCATATGCGGGGACAAGAAGGAGGAACCGTTCCATGCGTCGCCGCACCGCGCTCGCCGCGCTTCTCGCCAGCCCCGCCATCGCGTCCGCCCAGCCCGCCGGGAGCGGCGGCTGGCGGCCCGATCGTCCGATCCGCATCGTCGTTCCCTTCCCTCCTGGCGGTTCCAACGACGTGATCGCCCGCCCGTTGGCCGAGAAGCTGCAGCTTCGTCTCGGGCAGCCGGTGGTGATCGAGAACCGCCCCGGCGCCGGCGGGGCGATCGGCGCCGCGCAGGTCGCCCAGGCGGCGCCCGACGGGCACACGCTGATGGTGACGAGCAGTTCCTTCGCGGCCTCGGCCGTGGTGCAGCGCACGCCCTACGACGCCGAGCAGAGCTTCGAACCGATCTCGCGCCTCGCCACCGCGCCCTTCGTGGTGCTGACGAATCCCGGCTTCGGCCCGCGCGACATCCAATCCCTCATCGCCTTCGCGCGCGCCAATCCCGGGCGCGTGGACTACGGCTCCTCCGGCCCCGGCGGCATCAACCATTTCGTGACGGAGTTCTTCGCGCTCCGCGCCGGCCTCCGGATGAACCACGTGCCCTACCGCGGCATGCCGCCCGCCGTGACGGATCTCGTCGCCGGGCACATCCAGGTGCTGATCACGACCGTCGCCAGCGCCTCGGGCCCCATGCGGGAGAACCGGGTGCGGACCATCGCCGCCACCGCGCCGGGCGGCCCGGCGGGCGTGCCGGTCATCCGCGACGTCACGGGCCTCGACTACGAGGCGGCGATCTGGTGGACGCTGTTCGCGCCGCGCGGCCTGCCGCCGGAGGTCTCGCGCGCGCTGAACGCCGCGACCTCCGCGGCGCTGGCCGAGCCCGACATCGCCCGCATCTACGAGGGCGAGGGCGCGCGCCCGGCCCCGAGCACGCCCGCCGAGTTCGCCGAGGCGCTGCGGGCGGAGATCGTCCGCTTCCGGGAGGTGGCGCAGGCGGCCAACATCCGGCCGGAATAGCTCGCGGCGGGCCAGGGTCGGCGGCGGCCTTCCCGCGCGCGACATGTTGCCGCCGGGCTGCCGATCCTGCCGCCCGGGCTCGCCGCGGCGCAGGAGGGCCGCGCCCATCTCGAACGCGCGGCGCGCCCCATGGGACCTGGCGCGCTTCACCCCCGGGGCGGCCGCGGGCGAGTCCCCGGTGGTGACCGTCGCCGGCTGCCGGGTCGAGGGCTGCGGCGGTGGCGACACTGGACCGCCACCTTCGGCGCCGTCGTCCGGGACGGCCCGCGCATCGTGGCCCTGCCCCGCGCGCGCGATCTCCGCGGCGTGCCCGAGGTGATCGAGGGCGTGCGGATCGGGAACGGGCGGATCGTCCTGCGCGGCCGCGTCGCCGACGCGCGCCGACGCCGTCTCGCGCAGGGTCCGGCACATGGCCGTGCAGCGTGATCCTCTGACACGGGATCCGGCTTCCGCCGCTTCTGAGAGAACGAATTGCCGCTCCGGCGATTCCGCCTTCGCGGATCGTGCTCTAGCCTCGGCCGCGACATGACCGCCCTGCCCCGCAAAGCCTTCGACCCTGCCGCCCGCGGCCCGCTGCACGGCGTCCGCGTCGTGGACCTCTCCCGCCTCGTCGCCGGCAACACGCTGACCAAGGTGCTGGCCGATGCCGGCGCCGAAGTCATCAAGATCGAGCCGCCCGAAGGCGACACGCTGCGCGCCTGGCGCGTGCAGGGCGTCGAGACCTCGTGGAAGACGATCTGCCGCAACAAGCTGTCCGTCTGCCTGAACCTGCGCGACCCGGAGGCGATCCGCGTGGTCCGCCGCCTCGCCGGGACGGCCGCCATCCTCGTCGAATCCTTCCGCCCCGGCGTGCTGGAGGCGATGGGCCTCGCGCCCGAGGCGCTGCTGGAATCGAACCCGCGCCTCGTCGTGCTGCGCATCTCGGGCTGGGGGCAGACCGGGCCCTACCGGCACAAGCCGGGCTTCGGGACGCTGGTCGAAGGCTATTCGGGCTTCGCTGCCATCAACGGCTTCGCCGACCGCGAGCCCGTGCTGCCGCCCATGTTCATGGGCGACACCTATGCGGGCCTGCAAGGCGCGGCCTCGGCCATGATCGCCCTGCGCCACGCGGAAGCGACGGGCGAGGGCCAGGTGGTGGACCTCTCGCTGTTCGAGCCGATCTTCGGCGTGCTGGAGCCGCAGATGGCGAATTGGCGCCTGACCCGGCGCCTCAAGCCCCGGACCGGCAGCCGCTCGACCAACACCGCGCCGCGCAACGCCTATCGCACCCGGGATGGGGGCTGGGTCTGCCTCTCCGCCTCGACGCAGGGGATGACGGAGAAGCTGTTCCGCGCCATCGGCCGGCCCGACCTCATCGCCGATCCGCGCTACGCCACCAACCCCGAGCGCGTGAAGCGCGCCGAGGAGCTGGACGCCGTCATCGGCGCCTTCGTCGCCGAGCGGACGCTGGCCGAGACCTGCGCCTTCTTCGACGAGGCGGGCGTCACCATCGGCCCGATCATGGACGCCGAGCGGCTGGAGCAGGACGCCTACCTCGCCGAGCGGGAGGCGCTGGTCGAGGTGCCGGACGCCGACATGCCGGGGGGCATGCTGCCCATGGCGGGCGAGGCGCCGCGCCTCTCCCGCACGCCGAACATCCTGGCGCGCCCTGCCCCGCGCCTCGGCGAGCACAACGCCGCCGTGCTCGAGCCGCTGCTCGGCGCCGAGGAGGTCGCGCGGCTGCGCGCCGCGCGGATCCTCCGCGGATGACCCCTACGCCAGGAAGCCGTTCGGCGTGATGCCGCGCGGCTTCACGAGGTCGTAGGGACCGCGCGGCAGGTAGCGGCCGGAGCCCGGGGGCGCCGTCACCTCGCCGTCGCGCATCGCCTCTTCGCCGCGGCGGAAGACGCGCACCGGCCAGCCAGTGACCTCCAGCCCCTCATAGGGCGTGTAGTCGATGGCGTGCTGCATCGCCGCGTTGGTCAGCACCCGCTTCGCGCCCGGATCCCACAGCGTCACGTCGGCGTCGGCGCCGACATGCAGCCCGCCCTTGCGCGGCCAGAGGCCCATGAGGCGTGCCGGGTTCGTGCTGGTCAGCCTCACGAAGGTCTCCGGGCTGATGCGCCCCTTCGAGACGCCCTCGCTGAAGATGATGGGCAGGCGCGCGGCGAAGCCCGGGATGCCGTTCGGGATCATGTCGAAGCTGGCATCGGCGCCGTTCTGCCGCTTGCCGCGCGGCCCTTCGTAGCTGAAGGCGCAATGGTCGGAGGAGACGACGTCGAGCACGCCGCGGCGGATCATCTCCCAGATGCGCGCGTGCTCCTCCGTCGTGCGCGGGGCGGGGCTGCACATGAACTTCGCGCCCTCGAAGCCGGGACGCGCCATGTCGTCCGCGGTGAGCGTGACGTATTGCGGGCAGGTCTCGCCCCAGACCTTGAGGCCGCGGGCCTGGGCCCGCGCGATCTCCTCCGCCGCCTCGGCGCAGCTCACGTGGAAGATCTGGATCGGCTGGTCCACGAGTTCGGCGAGGGCGATGGCGCGATGCGTCGCCTCGCGCTCGACGACGGGCGGGCGCGCCCAGGCGTGGTATTTCGGGCCCGTGAGCCCAGCCTTCAGCAGCTCCTGGATGCGCCAGTTGATCGCGTCGTAATTCTCGCAATGGACGGTGACGAGGCAGCCATGCTTCCGCGCCGCGACGAGCACCTTCAGGTAGTCGGCGTCGCTGACGTGCAGCGGCTCGTAGGTGAGGAAGACCTTGAGGCTGCGGATGCCGCGCCCAACGATCTCCGGGATGTCGCGATGGAGCACCTGATCGGTCGGGTCGGTGATGATCTGGTGGAAGGCGTGGTCCACCATGGCGTGCTTCGCCCGAGCCTCGTAGTCGGCCAATCGCGGCAGCAGCCCCTCCCCTTTCCACTGCGGCACGAAGCACACGACGCTCGTCGTGCCGCCCGCCAGCGCCGACCGGCTCGCGCTGATGAACGACTCTTCATTCACCGTGATCGCGGGCTCCTGCCCGGCGCCCGGCGAGACGTACCCGCCGCGGGCCGGTTCCTCGATGTGGCAGTGGCTGTCCACGCCGCCCGGCATGACGAGCAGACCGCCCGCATCAACGTCCCGTGACGCACCGGTGATGCGTTCCGCAACCGCGACAATCCGCCCGTTTGCGATGCCGAGGTCGGCGCGCACGGCGCCTTCCGCCGTCACGATGGTGCCGCCGCGGATCGCGGTTTCGATGTCGCTCATGCCGGTGCCTTCCCTCCTTGCGCGGCGCAGCTTCACGCCATCCCCGAGCGGCGCGCAAGGTTGATCGCGCGCAAGGACGCGCCACCCGTCGCCGTGTCAGGGTCGCGCTGCCATGATGCGCCTCACCCCCTCCCGCATGGATGCCTACGCGACGGCGAACCTGCCGCGCTACACGAGCTATCCGACGGCGCCGCACTTCAGGCCGCTCGACGAGGCGACCTATCGCGACTGGCTCGCGCAGGTGGGGCCGCGCGACGGGGTGTCCCTCTACGCGCACATCCCCTTCTGCCACGAGCTCTGCTGGTATTGCGGCTGCCACACCGCCGTGACGCGCAGCGACGCGCGCATCGCGCGCTACGCCGGCAACCTCGAGCGCGAGGCCCTGCTGCTGCGCGACGCCCTGCCGGAGACGGGGCTCGTCGGGCACCTGCATCTCGGCGGCGGGACGCCTTCTGCCCTGGGGGCGGCGCGGCTGGCGAGCTTCGTCGCGCGCCTCAAGGCCGAGTTCCCCTTCGCGCGCGACGCCGAACTCGCCGTCGAGCTCGACCCCCGCACCCTGACCGAGGACGTGGTCGAGGCGCTGGCGGAGGCCGGCTTCACCCGCGCCTCCCTCGGCCTGCAGGACGCCGACCCGGCCGTGCAGGAGGCGATGGGCCGCATCCAGCCGGCGGAGATGGTGCGCGCCGCGGTGGAGCGGTTGCGCGCGGCCGGCATCCGCGCCGTCAACCTCGACATGATGTACGGGCTGCCGGGCCAGGACGAGGCGCATGTGGCGGCGACGGCGCGCCTCGCGGCCGAGCTCGGCGCCGACCGCGTCGCCGCCTTCGGCTACGCCCATGTGCCCTGGATGAAGCCGGCCCAGAACGCCATCGACGCCGGCGCCCTGCCCGGCGCGCGGGCGCGGCTGCGCCAGGCCGAGGCGGCGGCCGAGACGCTGACGCGCGCGGGCTTCGTCGCCATCGGCCTCGATCACTACGCGCGGCCCTCGGATGGCATGGCGAAGGCGGCGGCGTCCGGTCGGCTGAAGCGCAACTTCCAGGGCTACACCACCGACACGGCGCCGGTGCTGCTCGGCCTCGGCGCCTCCTCGATCGGGGCGACGCCGCGCGGCTACGCGCAGAACATCCCGGCCGAGAAGCCATGGTGCGAGGCGGTGGAGGCCGGGCAGCTCCCGGTCGCCCGTGGCCTGCCGCTGACCGAGGAGGATGTCGCCCGCCGCGCGGCGATCGAGCGGCTGATGTGCGACCTGGCGCTCGACCTCGACAGCGTGCCGGCCGATGTCCTGCGGACCGCCCTGCCTGGCTTGCAGGACCTCGCCGATGACGGGCTGGTGCGGCTCTCGGGCGGCTGGGTGCTGATCCCGGAGGAGGCCCGGTCCTTCATGCGCCACGCCGCGTCCTGCTTCGACGCGCGGCTGGCGCAGGGCGTGGGGCGCCACTCCGCCGCGGTCTGACCACTGGCCGCGCGGCGGCCGGGCCGGCGCGCTCCGCGGCGGGATGCCCTGCGCGGGTCTCCGGCCTCG
>JAIEOO010000353.1 GCA_019750475.1 Acetobacteraceae bacterium
CGCGGGCGGGGCGCTGGCGGCGGCCGGGGCCGGGGCGCGCCGCCTCTTCGCCGCCGCCGACACGCCCGCCCCGGTGACCGACCCCGCGAGTCCCGCCGCGCTCCCCGCCGGATCGGACCTCCGCCTCGAAGCGGTGCGCTTCGCGTGGACGGCGGGCGGCCCGCCGGTTCTCGACGGGCTCGACCTCGAGCTGCGCGAGGGCGAGCGCGCCGCCATCCTCGGCCCCTCCGGAGCGGGCAAGTCGAGCCTGACGGCGCTGCTGCTGCGCCTCGCCGCGCCGCAGGCGGGCCGGATCACCCTGGGCGGGGCCGACCTCTCGACGCTCGCCGCCGAGGATGTGCGCACCCGCGTCGCCGTTCTGTCGCAGAACGCCCGGCTGTTCGACGCCTCGATCGCCGACAATCTCCGCGTCGCGGCGCCCGGGGCGCCCGACGCCGCGCTGTGGCGCGTGCTGGCCAAGGCCGGCATGGCGGAGACGGTGCGGGCCCTGCCGGACGGGCTCGCGACGCTCTGCGGCGAAGGGGGGGCGAAGTTCTCCGGCGGCCAGGCCCGGCGACTGGCGCTCGCCCGCGCCCTGCTGCCGCCCGCCCGCATCCTCGTGCTGGACGAGCCGACGACCGGCCTCGACGAGGAGACGGAGCGCGCCTTCCTCGCGACCCTGGCGCAGGCCGCCGAGGGGCGCTCGCTCCTGCTCGTGACGCATCGCCTGACGGGCGTCGAGGAGCTGGACCGCGTGTATCGCCTGGTGAACGGAAGGCTCGTGACCGCGGCGTCCTGAGCCCTATGTTGGCGCCATGACCCATCTGCGCCCGCCGCCCAGGCCGCTCGCCCCGGAGAAGTTCCGCGACCCTCTCGTCACCGCGAAGGGGGAGGAGCGCGCCAGCGTCGGCTTCCAGGGCCTGCGCACCCTCTGGGTCAACACCGGCACGCTCTGCAACATCACCTGCGCCGGCTGCTACATCGAGAGCAGCCCGCGCAACGACCGCCTCGTCTATCTGAGCGCCGCCGAGCTTCGGGCGGCGCTCGACGAGGCGGCGGAGGAACCGCTGGCGGAGGTGGGCTTCACCGGCGGTGAGCCCTTCCTCAACCGCGAGCTGCCCGCGATGCTGGAGGAGGTGCTCTCGCGCGGCCTGCCGGCGCTCGTGCTCACCAACGCCATGAAGCCCATGCGCCACCACGAGGCCGAGCTGCTCGCGCTCAAGGCCCGCTTCGGGGATCGCCTCAAGCTGCGGGTCAGCCTCGACCACTTCGCGCCCGAGCGGCACGATCTGGAGCGTGGGGAGGGCAGCTTCGCCATCGCCCTCGACGGCCTCGTCTGGCTGGCGCGGGCCGGCTTCGCCCTCGACGTCGCGGGCCGCGCCGGCTTCGGCGAGAGCGAGGCGGAGACCCGGGCGGGCTTCGCCGGGCTCTTCACCCGCCACGGCATCCCGGTGGATGCCCTGGACCCGGTGGACCTGATGCTCTTCCCCGAGATGGACGAGCGCGTGGACGTGCCCGAGATCACCACCGCCTGCTGGGGCATCCTCGGCAAGGCGCCCGAGAGCGTGATGTGCGCGACGTCGCGCATGCTGGTGAAGCGCAAGGGGGCCGCGCGCCCGGCCTGGATCGCCTGCACCCTGCTCCCCTACGAGCCCGCCTTCGAGCTGGGTTCGACCTTGGGCGAGGCAAAATCCGCGGTCAGGCTCAACCATCCGCATTGCGCCAAGTTCTGCGTTCTGGGTGGCGCTGCCTGCTCGCGCTGACGCTTGACGCGGGGCGGCGGCTGCCCGACGAGAACGAACCGGAGACAAACCCGCATGCGACGCCGCCAGCTTGCCATCCTCGCCACCCTGCCGCTCGCCCTCGCGGCCTGCGAGGGGCTGCAGCAGCGCCTCGGCCTCGGCGGGCCCGAGCCCGTGCGCGTGGTCTTCTTCACGCCCGACAGCGCCACTCTCGATGAGGCGGCGCTCGCCGTGGTGCGGAACGCCGCCGACACGGCCCGTCGGACCGGTGAGTCGGTCCGCGTGCTCGGCTTCTCGGGGCCGGCCGGCACGCCGCAGGACCAGGTGACGGTCGCGGCCAACCGCGCCCAGGCCGTGCGCGCCGCGCTGATCGCGGCCGGCGTGCCCGACGGCCGCATCACGGTCGGAGCCCGGCCGGCCGTGCCCTTCGAGGCCGCGCCGGTCGAGAGCCGCCGGGTCGAGATCCACCTCGTCCCCTGACGGGGTTCCCGGCGGCGGAGAAGTGCTAGACCACGCGGGCGGCCCCGACTCGGAGGCGGCCTGCCCAGACCGCCAGGGAGTGTTCTTGCGCGACCCCGCCCATGTCCTGCGGGACGTCTTCGGCCATCCGGGCTTCCGCGGCCGCCAGGAGGAGATCGTCCGCCACGTCCTCGGCGGCGGCTCGGGCCTCGTCCTCATGCCGACCGGGGGCGGCAAGTCGCTCTGCTACCAGGTGCCCGCGCTCTGCCGGGACGGCCTCGCCGTGGTGGTGTCCCCGCTGATCGCGCTGATGGAGGACCAGGTCGCGGCGCTGCGCCAGCAGGGCGTCGCCGCCGCCGCGCTGCATTCCGAGATCGAGGAGACGGAGCGGCGGGAGATCTGGCGCGACATGCAGTCGGGCCGGCTCAAGCTGCTCTACGTCAGCCCGGAGCGCCTCGGCACCGACGGGATGCAGGAGGCGCTGTCCCGCACGGACCTCGCCCTCTTCGCCGTGGACGAGGCGCATTGCATCAGCCAGTGGGGCCATCACTTCCGCCCCGAATACCGCGCCCTGTCCAGCATCTCGCGGCGCTTCGAGGGCGTGCCGCGCCTCGCCCTCACCGCGACGGCCGATCCGCGCACCGCCTCCGACATCCGGGCGCAGCTCGGCCTCGAGGACGCGCCGGTCTTCCAGTCCTCCTTCGACCGACGGAACATCTTCCTCGCGGCCGAGCCGCGCGAGCAGGAGCGCGCGCAGCTCCGCGCCTTCCTGCGCGAGGCGTCCGATGGCCGCGGCGCGGGCATCGTCTATTGCGGCAGCCGCGCGCGGACCGAGCAGACGGCGAAATGGCTGCGCGAGGATGGCCATGAGGCGCTGGCCTTCCACGCCGGGATGGAAGCCGCCGACAAGCGCGAGGCCCATCGGCGCTTCGCCCGGGGCGACGCCGTCGTGATGTGCGCGACCATCGCCTTCGGCATGGGCATCGACCGGCCGGATGTGCGCTTCGTCGCCCATCTCGCGCTGCCGCAGGGCCCGGAGGGCTGGTACCAGGAGATCGGCCGCGCGGGGCGCGACGGGCTGCCCGCGCGCGCGCTGCTGCTCTACGGCGCCGGCGACATGGCGATCGCCCGCCACCGGATCGAGGAGAGCCCCGCCGCCGACGACCAGAAGCGGATCGAGCGCGCCCGCCTCGACGCCATGATCGCGATCGCGGAAGCCGCCACCTGCCGCCGCCGGGTCCTGCTGCGCTGCTTCGGGGAGGACCTGCCCGAGGATTGCGGCGCCTGCGACGTCTGCGCCCGCCCGCCGCGGCTGTTCGACGGCACGGTCGCCGCGCAGAAGCTGCTCTCGGCCGCGATCCGCACCGGGCGGCGCTTCGGGCTCGGGCACCTGGTGGACGTGCTGCGCGGGCGGATGACGGACAAGGTGGCGCAGTTCGGCCATGACCGACTTCCCACCTTCGGCGTCGGCAAGGACCTGGCGGACCCCGCCTGGCGCGGCGTGGCGCGGCAGCTCGTCGCCCGCGGCGCGCTCGACGTCGCGGTCGAGAACCACGGCGAGCTGATCCCGACCGAGGCCGCGCGGCCCATCCTCCGCGGGGAGGAGAAGGTGATGCTGCGGCAGGACGTGCTGACCGGCGGCAAGGGCGGTGGCGCGGCGCCGGCGCGGCGGGAGCGCTTCCAGGCGCCCTCCGACGACCCGCTCTTCGACGCGCTGCGGCAGTGGCGGCGCGACGAGGCGAAGGAGCAGGGGCTGCCGGCCTATGTCATCTTCCACGACGCCGTGCTGGCCGAGATCGCGGCGCGCCGCCCGCGCGACCTGCGCGAGCTGCGGGAGGTGCCCGGCGTCGGCGAGAGCAAGCTCGAACGCTATGGCGAGGCCGTGCTGGAGGTGATCGCCCGCGCGGCGTGACCCGGGGTCACGCCTCGATCAGCCGCCCGCCTTCCACCCGCAGCCGCCGGTCGTGGAACCGCGCCACCGCCGGGCGATGGGCGATGCTGACGACGGTCATGCCGGGCAGGCGCTCGCGCAGCGTCTCGTAGAAGCGGCGCTCCGCGTCCTCGTCCAGGCTGGCCGTGGCCTCGTCGAGGAACAGCCAGTCGGGCGCGTTCAGCAGCGCGCGGGCGAGCGCCAGGCGCTGCTGCTCCCCGCCCGAGAGCCGCGCCGCCCAGGCATCCTCCTCGTCGAGGCGCGGGGCGAGGTGCGACAGCCCCGCATCGGCCAGGGCCGAGCGGATCGCGTCGTCCGGGAAGGCCTCGGGCGCCGCCGGGTAGCACAGGGCACGGCGCAGCGTGCCGAGCGGCAGGTAGGGCCGCTGCGGCAGGAACAGCGCCCGCGCGCCGTCCGGCAACCGCACGGCCCCGGTGCCGAAGGGCCAGATGCCCGCGATGGCGCGGAACAGGGTGGACTTGCCGCTGCCCGAGGCGCCGGTGACCAGCACCCGGTCGCCGGCGCGGATCTCGGCCCGCGCGCCCTCGATCAGCACGCGGCCGCCCGGCAAGGCGAGCGTCACGCCGTCGAGCGTCAGCGCGCCCGGCGGCCCCGGCGTCGCGACGACGCCCGCATCGGCCGTGGCGGCGGCTTCCAGCGCGTCGCGGAAGCCCGTCAGCCGCGCGACGGTGGCCCGCCATTCGGTGAGGCGCGCGTAGTTGTCCACGATCCAGGAGAGCGCGCCCTGCACCTCGGCGAAGGCCGTCGCGGTCTGGGTGAGGCCGCCGAGGGGGATGCGCCCGGCGAAGAAGGCGGGGGCGGCGACGACGAAGGGGAAGACGATCGCCACCTGCGAGTAGCCCGCGGTGAAGAAGGTCAGCCGCTTCGTCGCGACCATGAGCTGCCACCAATTGTCCATCAGCGCCCGGAACCGGGCGGTGAGCCCTGCGCGCTCCTCCGCCTCGCCGCGATGCAGCGCGACCCCTTCGGCGCTGTCGCGGAAGCGGACCAGGGCGTAGCGGAAATCGGCCTCGACGCGCTGCTGGTTGAAGTTCAGCGGGATGAGCCGCCGGCCGATCAGATGCGCGAGCCAGGTGCCGAGGACGGCGTAGAGGATCGCGACCCAGACCATGTAGCCCGGGATCTCGACGCCGAAGAGCGTGGCGGGGCCCGAGAGCGACCACAGCACGAAGAGGAAGCTGAACAGCGTCACCACGCTCCGCATCAGGCCGAGGCCGAGCGTCAGCGTGTCGTCCACGAAGAGCTTGGCGTCCTCGGCGAGGCGCTGGTCGGGGTTGTCGGTGCCGAGGCTCTCCAGCGAGAGGCGGTAATAGGCCCGGCGCTCCAGCCACTGGGCCAGCAGCTTCTCGGTGATCCAGGCCCGCCAGCGGATCTGCAGCGCCTGCCGGAGATACAGCGCGTAGACCGCGATGACGATGTAGGCCGCCGCGATCCAGGCGAAGCCGGGCATCCAGCCGCTCTCGGTATCGGCCGCGGTGAACAGCAGCGCGGTGAACAGCCCCTGGTCCCGCGCCTCGAGCGCGTTGAAGAACTCGCGGTTCCAGTAGGAGAGCAGCACGCTCATGAAGACGAGGGCGAGATTGAGCGCGACCACGACGGCGAGCAGCAGCCGCGCCCGCCAGCGCTCATCGCTCCGCCAATAGGGGGCGGCGAGGGACCAGGCTTCGCGCAGGACGGCGGGCATGGGCTACTCCGTGCTGACGGGGCCGACGCGGCCCCAGTGGCCCTCGCCGCGGTCGGCCATGCGATGCAGGCGGGTTTCGGCGGCGAGGCGCAGCGCCGGGCGCAGCGCCTCCGGCACCTCCCGCAGGGCGGTCTCCAGGACGCGGCGGTGGCTGCGCACCAGCGCGTCATGGTCGAAGCCGAGGATCTGGCCGCTGTCCCAGACGCGGTAGCGGAACAGGATCACGGGCAGGCACTCGACCTTGAGGCCCCGCAGCGCCGCGCGCAGCAGGAACTCCCAGTCCTCGAAGCCGGCGCGCGCGGTGTCCGTGCCGCCGATCCCGAGATAGGCGTCGCGCCGGACGAACATGTTGGCGTCGCCCAGGCAGTTCTCGAACACGCCCTGCGGGATGTTCGGGCCGATGGGCGTGAAGCCCACCGGGCGGCGCATCCGCGCCTCCGGCGGCGCCCCGGGCCCTGCGAAGACCTGCTGCTGGCAGGTCAGCACGTCGGCGCCGGAGTGGAGGGCGGCGGTGACGAAGCTCTCCACCTCCTCCGGAAAGGCGGCGTTGTCGTCATCCATCAGCAGGACGAACTCGCCGCGCGCCTCGGCCACGGCGCGGTTGCGGTTGCCCCCGTTGTAGAGGTTCGTCGCGTTGCGCAGCAGCCGTCCGCCGCGCCGCGCGAGGCGAGGCTCGAGCGCGTCGAGGAACGCGCGCGCCTCGGGCGCGGTGCTGGCGTCGTCGGCGACGATGAGCTCGATCCGCGGCCAGCTCTGCGCCTCGATGGAGGCGACGGCGCGCGCCAGCGGCTCGGCGCGGTTGTGCGTGCCGATGCAGACGCTGACGAGGGGCGGCTCGGCGCGGGTCTCGGCCGGCGCGCGGCGCGCCACGTCGCCGAGGTCGTCGGCGGGGC
>JAIEOO010000001.1 GCA_019750475.1 Acetobacteraceae bacterium
CGGCGCCCGGATCAGCGCGGGATCCGCCCCGGCGGCGCGGAGATCCGCGTCCGTCACGGCACCGCCCGCCAGCGCCTCGGCGGCGAACCGGCGGGGCGGCATCAGGTCCCGCCCGGCGACGCGGCGGAGCGTGGCCGCCGCCTGGTCGAAGCGCTGCTCGGCGAGGCCCAGGAAGGGGTTCACCGCGACGAAGTCGCGCAGCGGCCAGAGCGGCGCGACGCGGGCGCAGGCGCGCCGCAGCCGGTCCTCGAGGGCGACGGCCGGAGCCGCGAGGGTCATGTCGGGCATCTCAGTTGCTCCCCTTCGCGGCGGGCTTGAACCTGGACAGGAGGCGGTTGGCCGCCGCGTTGACGTAGAGGCCGTTCACGAGGTGCACGTAGAGCGCCTCCACGACGCGGCCGGGCACGGGGGCGCGGCGCGCGACGTTCAGCACCAGCAGCGCCGCGAAGGAGAGCACCGCCAGGATGGAGAGCGCCGGGGCCAGCGCCGTGCGCTCGGTGACGGCGGGCGGCAGCGCGGCGGCCATCAGCGCGGCGGCGGCGAGCTGCAGCCCGAAATACAGCACGGCGACGAGGCCGGCGACGCCGAGGGCCCGCAACAGGAAGGCGCGGTTGTCGCGCGCGGCCGCGCCCGTCGCCAGCGTCGGCACCAACGCCATCACCAGCACGGCGCCGAGGACCGCCGGGCCGGGATCGGTCGAGGCGGGCATGCCGAGCGCCCAGCCGACCAGCAGCACGAGGCCCACGGCGCCCGCGAGCGCCGGCAGCAGCACGCGGAAGGGGAGCGGCGGCAGCTTCTCCGGCCGGCGGTCGGCGACGACCGAGCCCGCCGAGAGGAAGGCGTGCGCCTTGTAGAGGCCGTGGGCGAAGATGTGCAGCAGCGCGGCCGCGAAGGCGCCGAGGCCCACCTGCATCATCATGAAGCCCATCTGCGCGACGGTGGACCAGGCGAGGTTCACCTTCACGCTGGTCTGGGTGAGCATGACCGCGGCGCCCAGCATCGCGGTGAAGGCGCCGAGCATCAGCAGCAGGTCGAGCGCGCCGGCCGAGACGGCGACGACGTCGGCGAGGCGCACCAGCAGGAAGCCGCCGGCGTTGATGATGCCCGCGTGCAGCAGGGCGGAGACCGGGGTCGGCGTCTCCATCACCTCGGGCAGCCAGACATGGAAGGGGAACTGGGCCGACTTGATCAGCGCCGCGACCGCCAGCAGCACGGCCGCGAGGTGCACGCCCCAGCCGATCGTCCCGGCCGCCGCCGCGTCCCGCGCCGCGTGCTGGATGCCGGCGATCGAGAGTTCGCCGAGGCTCGCCCAGATGACCAGGACGGCGAGCAGCACGCCGGCATCGGCCACGCGCGAGGTGAGCAGGTTCTTCCGCGCCGCGACCTGCGCCGCCTTCCGTTCCCCGTAGAAGAGCAGCAGCTTCTGCAGGCCGAGGCCCGTCCCGATCCAGGCCAGCGCCAGCAGGATCAGGTTGCCCGCGACGACGAGGACGAGGACGGCGCCCAGGGTCAGCGCGATCCACTTCATGAAGCGGCCCTGATGCGGGTCGCCGTCGAGGTAGCGGCGGGAATAGTCCACCACCACCGCCCCGATGCCGCCCACCAGCAGCAGCATGGTGGCCGAGACGGCGTCGAGGTGAATGAGCGCGCCCGGCAGGGCGCGGCCGGTCCAGAGCATGGTGACGGCGGCCAGGATGCCGACGCCGCCGCCGATCAGCGCGCCGCCCGTGGCGACGCGCCGCATCCGCCCCGGGTCGCGGTCGGCCGTCGCGGCCGGAACGAGGCTGGTGGCGAGCAGGATGGCCGGGCCGAGGGCGGCCAGCCAGGGCAGCAGGAACTCCATGCGCGGGGACTCCGGAAGCGCGGTGTGGGGCGTCCCTAACGGCCACGTATTGTTACGTAAAATACAAAGATTGCGGGTTTTCGTTCGCTTTGGCAGAAGGATGCCGTGCCCAGCCTGAACTACCACCACCTCCGTCACTTCTGGACCATCGCCCGGGAGGGCGGCCTGACCCGGGCGGCCGAGCGGCTCAACGTCGCGCAATCGGCGCTGTCCACGCAGCTGCGCGCGCTCGAGGCGGAGCTGGGCCAGCCCCTGTTCGAGCGCCGCGGCCGCCGCCTCGAACTGACCGAGGCGGGCCGCATCGCGCTGGATCACGCGGAGACCATTTTCCGCACCGGGGGAGAGCTGGTGGCGACGCTCACCGGCAGCGGTCCGGGGCAGCGGCGCATCTTCCGCGTCGGCGCCGTCGCCACCCTGTCGCGCAACTTCGTGCTGGAGCGGCTGCGCCCGTTCCTCGCGCGCGAGGACGTCGAGCTGGTGCTGCGCTCGGGCACCCTGCGCGAGCTGCTGGCGCAGCTCGACGCGCTGGCGCTCGACGCCGTGCTGTCGAACAACCCGGTGGCGCACGACCCGGAGACGGAGCGGGTGAGCACGCTGCTGGCGGACCAGAACGTCAGCCTCGTCGGGCGGCCCGGCGCCGGTCCGCTGCGCTTCCCGCGGGATCTCGACGGGGTCGAGCTGCTGCTGCCGGGGCGGGAGAGCAGCCTGCGCCAGGCCTTCGACGTGCGCCTCGACCAGGCGGGGGTGCGGCCCCGCATCCTGGCGGAGGTGGACGACATGGCGCTGCTCCGCCTGCTGGCGCGGGAGAGCGGGACGCTGACCCTCGTGCCGCCCATCGTCGTCCGGGACGAGCTCCGGTCGGGCGTGCTGGAGGAGCGTGCGGCCGTGCCCGGGCTGCGCGAAGGCTTCTACGCCATCACCCGCCCGCGACGCTTCCCGAACCCGCTGGTGGCGGAGCTGCTGCGCGAGCCCGGAGAGCGGACCCCGCCCCGGCGGTGACGCCCTGACCGATGCCGGTCAGGGCGTGAACCCTGCGCTACAGATGCGGCTCGATCGGCAGGTAGCCGACGAGGCGCGCGAGCAGGCGCCGCCCGAGCCGCGCCTCGGGCTCGTCCTCCCAGACGCGGGTGCGGCCGTCGGGCGCGCGGTCGTCCCAGCGCAGCACCAGCCCGTCGAGGCGGACGCGCCAGGAATGGGCAGGGTCGGCGAGGCGCTCCACCTCCTCCCGCAGCTGCGCCGCGAGGCGCTGATCCTCCACAAGGACGCCCATCTCGGTGTTGAGATGGGCCGAGCGCGGGTCGAAGTTGAAGGAACCGACGAAGGCGAGGCGCCCGTCCACGCAGAGCGCCTTGGTGTGCAGGCTCGCCTCGCCCGAGGAGCCGAAGATGCTGCTCCCCTCCTGCCCGCCCCGCTTCAGCTCGTGCAGGGCGACGCCGGCGCGGAGCAGCCGCCGCCGGTAGCGGGCGTAGCCGCCATGGACCGCGAGCACGTCGGTCGCGGCGAGGGAGTTGGTGACGACCCGCACCGTCACGCCGCTGCGCGCGAGCCCGGCCAGCAGGCGCGATCCCCGGCCGCCGGGCACGAAATAGGGCGAGACCAGCAGCACCTCGCGCTCCGCCGCCCCGATCAGGCGGCGCAGCCCGGACAGCACGTCGTTCGCCCGGCGCCGCCCGAGGCGCTTGCGCGGCGGGTCGGCGATGATCCGCACGCGCTCCGGCGCGACGCGGAGCGCGGCGCCGTCGGCGAGGCGGTCGGCGAGGCGTCCGGTGACCTCCGGCGCGCCGTCCAGCGCCGGCGGGGGGGCCAGCGGCGGCTGGAACACGGCGCCGAGCGGCTGGGCCCGCGCGCTGCTCCAATACGCCTCGAAGATCGCGGTCGCCGCCCGCGCCGGTTCTTCCCCCTCGATCACGAGGTCGAGGTCGCGGAAGTTGAACTGGCTCGCCGCCCCGAAATACTCGTCGCCGATGTTGCGCCCGCCGGCGATGACGAGGCGCCCGTCCATGATCCAGCACTTGTTGTGCATGCGGTGGTTCAGGCGCCGCTTGGCGACCAGCATGGTCAGCAGCGCGCCGGCCGAGCCGAGGCGCCGCAGCGGAAAGGGGTTGTAGAGCCGCACCTCGACATTGGGATGGGCATCGAGCCGGCCGAGCCCGAACTCGGCTTCCAGCACGTGCAGGTCATCGAGGAGGAGGCGGACGCGGACCCCGCGCTCCGCCGCTTCCAGCACCTCGCTGGCCAGGCGCCGCCCCGTCGCGTCGCCGAGCCAGGCGTAATAGAGGAGGTCGAGCCGCTCCGTCGCCTCGCGCGCGGACAGGGCCCGGATGGCGAAGGCCTCGGCATTGTCCGGCAGCAGGCGCACCCGTGCTTCCGCCAGCTGCGCCGTTTCGCCGATGCGTGCTCCCGCCTCGCTCATGTCCCTCGGTCGTGTCCCCGCCGGTCACACATGCCCGGGCGAGGCCCCTGCCCCGCCTCAGGCCGCGACGTTCAAACCCTGGGGTGGGTCCATCGTTGCCGCGAGGCGCAGCACCGCGACGAGCGGCAGGTGGTCCGAGGCCACGCGGGCGAGCGCCGAATGGTGCGTGGTCACCGGCCCGACCAGGCCCCGCGGGAAGCCCAGGATGCGGTCCAGCGCCAGCAGCGGCAGGCGCGAGGGGAAGCTGTCCGGCATCTTCGGCGCGCGCCCGAAGATGCTCTCGAGCCCGACGAGCGAGCAGCGGCCGCGCGACTGCATCCGCCACTCGTTGAAGTCGCCGAGCAGGAGCGTGGGCGGGGCGGCGCCGCCATCCAGGATGGCGTCGAGGATGGTGCGGACCTGCTTCTCCCGCGAGCGGCGGAGCAGGCCGAGATGCGCCGCCACCACCCGCAGCCGTCCCGCGCCCGCGACCGCCAAGTCGGTGACGAGGGCGCCGCGCGGCTCCGCGCCCGGGAGTTCGAGGCGCCGCAGGGCGAGCGTCCGCGCCAGCCCGCGCCGGACCAGGATGGCGTTGCCGTGCCAGCCATGCCCGTCGGCGAGCGGCGAGGCGGGCAGCAAGGTGAGCCCCGTCCGGCGCTCCATCTGGCCGAGGTCCAGCAGGCCGATGCGGCGGCCGAAGCGCCGGTCCACCTCCTGCAGGGCGATCAGGTCGGGGCCGATTTCCGCGATGACCTCGGCGATGCGGCCGGGGTCGAATCGTCCGTCCGTGCCCACGCATTTGTGGACATTCCAGGAAGCGATGCGGAGCGTGGGCTGGGTCGGCAAGGGCTTGGGCGGGTCGGATTCGGCTCGGTTTCGCAAATGCGCCTTCGTGGCCGTGCGGGCAAGCGGGTTCCGCGCGGGGCATGCCGGCCTTGTGCCCCGCGCCGATGAACGGACTCTGTACCCTCAACCCTTGCGACCGCGTCCGGTGGCGATGGCGGCCTCACCGAACTTCGCCCGCAGCGCGGTGACGGCGGCCCATTTCGCCGCCCGCCGCGGCGCCTCGGGGTCGGCCAGGTCGCCGCGGTCGGCCTCGGCCGCGTCGGCGAGCGGCTGGGCGCCGATCCCGACCAGGCGGAAGGCCGTGCCGTCGGCCTCGCGCGCCAGCAGCGGCCGGGCCGCGGCGAACAGCGTCTCCGGAAGACCCGTCGGGCCGGGCAGCCGCGCGTGCCGCGTCCGCGTCTCGAAGCGTGACGTCTTGAGCTTGAGCACGACGCCGCCGGCCGCGTGGCCCTTCTCGGCGAGGCGCCGCGCCAGCTTCTCGCAGAGGCGCCAGAGGATGGGCTCGAGCTCGGCCGGGGTCGTCAGGTCGGTGTCGAAGGTGGTTTCGGCCGAGATGCTCTTGGTCTCGCGGTCCGGGCGGACGGGCCGGTCATCCTCCCCGCGGGCACGGGCGGCGAGGGCCGGACCGTCCTCGCCCAGCCTGGCGAGCAGCGTCGCCCGCGGCAGCGCCGCGAGCTGGCCGAGCCGGGTGATGCCGGCCGCCGCCAGGCGCTTCACCGCGGCCGGCCCCACCCCCGGCAGCACCGAGACCGGCTGCGGCGCGAGCCAGCCGGCCGCCTCCCCCGCACCGATGACGGCGAAGCCGCGCGGCTTGTCGCGCTCGGCCGCGAGCTTCGCCATGAGCCGGTTGGCCGCGAGGCCGATGGAGACGGTCACCCCCACCTCCTCCTCGACGGCGCGGGCGAAGCGCGCGAGGACCGCCGCGGGCGGCGCCTTGTGCAGCGCCTCGGTGCCGGAGAGGTCCATCACCGCCTCGTCGATGGAGAGCGGCTGCACCAGCGGCGTCAGGTGCTCCATCATGGCCCGGATGCGGCGCCCCTCCCGCGCGTACTTCGCGTGGTCGGGCTTGATCACGACGGCATCGGGGCAGAGGGCGAGCGCCTTGAACATCGGCATGGCGCTGCGCACGCCCTGGATGCGGGCGATGTAGCAGCAGGCGGCGACGACCCCGCGCCGCCCGCCGCCGACGATGACCGGCTTGGCGGCCAGTTCCGGCCGGTCCCGCTTCTCGACGCTCGCGAAGAAGGCGTCGCAGTCCACATGCGCGACGGTGAGGCCGAACAGCTCCGCGTGGCGGACGATCCGGCGGGAGCCGCACGCGCCGCAGGGCTCGCCCGGATCGGGCGCGAAGCAGTCGCGGCAGAGGCCCGGTGTCAGTCCCACAGCCGGGCGGCGCCCAGCACGCCGCTGCTGTCGCCATGCGCGGCGCGCCGGATGCGGGTGCGGACGACGTCGCTGAACACCCAGCGCGGCAGCAGGCCCGGCACGATCTCGGTGCAATGCGCCATGTTGGAAACCCCGCCGCCGAGCACGATGACGTCGGGGTCGAGCAGGTTGATGACCGCCGCGAGGGCGCGCGCCAGCCGGTCCGCGTGCCGCGCGAGGCCGGCCGCCGCGGCGGCGTCGCCG
>JAIEOO010000056.1 GCA_019750475.1 Acetobacteraceae bacterium
GCTGGCGCCGGGGGGGGGCGGCGGCGGCGCGCCCCCCCCCCCCCCCCCCCCCCCCCCCCCCCCCCCCCCCCCCCCTGCCCCCCTACACCATCCGCAGCAGCGTGCCGTCGCGCCGGATCGCCTGGTGGAAGACGACGGCCGCGATGTGCAGCAGCACGAGCGCCGTGATCAGCCAGCCGAACCAGATGTGGATCTGCTGCAGCCACTCGGCGAGCGGCACATTGGCCTCCATGAATTTCGGCAGGTCGATGAAGCCGAGATAGGCGAGCTGGCCTTGCAGCGGGAAGCCGTAGGCGTTGCTCGCCATGAAGCCGAGCAGCGGCTGCAGGATCAGCGCCGCGTAGAGCGCGTGGTGCACCGCCTCCGCCGCGCGGCGCATGGCGGGCGTGATGGCGGGGTTGGGCGGCGGCGGGAAGCGCAGCCGCCAGGCGAGCCGCGCGATGGCGACGAAGAACAGCGTCAGCCCCGCCGATTCATGGATCTGGTAGAAGACGAACTTGTCGCTGTCCTTGATGTTGCTGATCACGAAGCCGGCCGGGATGGCGATGGCCATCAGCCCGACGGTGACCCAGTGGAACCACTTCGCGGTGGCGGAATAGCCCGTCATGCAGCCTCTCCCACGCCCAGGACCCGAACATAGGACGGATTCGGGGCTGGAGAGCCCCTCGCCGATGTGAAACAGACGCGGCGGAATGATCGCCGCCCATGCCGACTGGTCCGTGGATCCGCGCAAGCGCTGGGCCTGCGTCGCCCGCCGGGACGCGACGGGCTGGCGCGCGACGGCGCCGCGCCCGGTGGGCGACCCCGCCGGTTTCGCCGCCTCGCTGCTGGCGGAAGGGGGGCCGGCCGCCCTCGGGCTCGAC
This sequence comes from Acetobacteraceae bacterium, assembly GCA_019750475.1. Lineage (GTDB taxonomy): Bacteria > Pseudomonadota > Alphaproteobacteria > Acetobacterales > Acetobacteraceae > Roseococcus. The sequence goes on from JAIEOO010000056.1 coordinate 864, forward strand.
CTGCCCCTCGGCCTGCCCCGCGGCTACGCGGCCGGGCGGGCGGAGGCGGATTTCCCGGCCTTCCTCGCCGCGCGCGCGACGGATGCCGGCTTCTTCGCGGTGAATCCCGGCCTCGAGACGGTCTGCGCGGCCCGGCCCTTCTACCCGGCGCGGCCGGCCAAGGGCATGACGCGCGCGGCCCACGCCGCGGCGCTCGGCCTCGAGGGCGCGGGCGGGCTGAACCGCTGGTGCGACCGCGCGACCGCGACGCGCCCCGCCGGGGCGCCGGTGTTCTGGACGCTCGGCGCCAACCAGTCCGGCAAGGCCGCCATCGCCGCCTGGCGGGACTGGCTGGCCCCGGCGCTGGCCGCGGGCGCGCCCTACGCGCTCTGGCCCTTCGCCGGGAAGCTGGCCGGGTTGCTCGAGCCGGGGCGCCTCGCCATCGCCGAGGTCTATCCGGCCGAGGCGTTGCGGCAGCTCGGCCTGCGCATGGGGGGCAGCAAGCGCGACGCCGAGGCGCGGCGCCGGCTCGCCCCGGCGCTGCTCGCGGCGATGGACGGGCTCGGCGTGCGCCCCGACGGCGCGCTGCGCGACGCGGCGCAGGCGGGCTTCGGCGCCGATGCGGCCGGGGAGGACCGGCTGGACTGCGTGCTGGGCTTGCTCGCGCTCATCGCCGTGCTGGACGGCGCGCGCGCCGATTTCGTGCCGGACGACCCCTGGGTGCGGCGCTGGGAGGGCTGGGTGCTCGGGCAGCGCGAGCTGCCGCGCTGAGTCGCCCTACCGCCGCAGCCAGGCGATCAGCGCGTCCTCGATCAGCGGGCCGTCGTCCCGCGATTCCAGCACCCGCTGGGCGAAGGCCGCGTAGCCGTCGCCGCCGCGGCGGAGGAAGCTGTTGGTGGCGATGCTGTAGGCCCGCGCCGGATCGAGCGGCCGCCAGTCGCCCGGCGCCTCCTCCACCTCCGCGCTCGTCACGCGCTGCCCGGCCGGGCGCGCGGCCTCCACCGCGAAGCGCAGCCCCGCCGTCTGCGGGAAGCGCCCCGAGGGCTGCGGCAGGCGGGAGACCCCGTTCTCCAGCGCCGCCAGCAGGTCGCCGCCGCGCAGCGTGATCCGCGCCAGCGTGTTGGCGAAGGGCAGCGTGGTCAGCACGTCCTCGAGCGTGACGACGCCGCCGGGCAGCCCCGCCCGCAGCCCGCCGCCATTCTGCCAGCCGATCTCGGCCCCCGCGGCCTGGCGCATCGCCTCGGCCACCAGCCGGCCGAGCTCGCAGGGCCCCGCCCCGCAGGACAGGTTGGGCAGCGCCGCCGGCAAATGCCCCACCGCCTGGCGCCGCAGCGCCTGCAAGGGGGCGGCGAGGCGGGCGACGACCTCCCGCATCGCCGGGTCCTCGGGCGTGTCGGCGCCCAGCTCCCGGATCGCGCCGCCATGGGCGTTGACGGCGCCATCGGCGCGGAGATCGAGATCGAGCCGCCCCGCCCAGCGCCCGAAGGCGCCCGCCTGCACCATCCGCACCGGGCGGTCGCGCCCCTCCAGCACCGTCGGATGCGCCGGTCCCGCCAGCAGCGTGTGCGAGTGTCCGCCCACGATGACGTCCACCCCCGGCACCTCCGCGGCGAGGCGCCGGTCCGCCCCGATGCCGAGATGCGACAGCACCACCACCGTCGCCGGCCCGTCCCGCCGCGCCTCGCGGATGGCGCGCGCCGTCGCCTCGGCCGGGTCGGTGAAGCGCAGGTTGGGCCCGGGCGAGGAGATGCCGGGCGTGTCCGTGGTGACGAGGCCCAGCACCGCGACGCGCGCCCCGCCGAGCCGGAACTCCGCCCAGGGGCGGATCCGGCGCGCGAGATCGGGCTCGGCCGCCGTGGCCAGGTTGGCGGCGAGGATCGGGAAATCCACCGCCGCGGCGTAGGCCGCGAGCACCCCGGGGCCGAGGTCGAATTCGTGGTTTCCCAGGGCGAAGGCCTGCGTCCCCCAACCCCGCTGCGCCGCCGCCTCCGCCAGGCCGCGGTGATGGGTGAAGAACAGGCTGCCGAGGAATGCATCCCCGGCCTCCAGCGTCAGCGTCGCGCGGCCCTCTGCCGCCGCCTCCTCCCGCGCTGCGCGCAGCGCGCCGGCGATGCGGGCCGACCCGCCGAAGCAGGCCTCCGCCGGGCGGCAGGCGGCGGTGGTCGCCGCGATCGGCTCGTGCCGGGAGTGGAAATCGTTGAGGTGCAGCAGGGCGATGCGCGCCGCCGTCTCCGCGCGGGCGGGGCGCAGCGCCGGGAGACCCAGTGCCGACGGGGCCAGCAGCGGCAGGTGGCGGCGGTGCAGCATGGGCCGAGCGTGCGGTGCGGCGATACGCCGCGCAAGCACATCTGCGTGACGGCCGCGCGGCTTGCCAGGCCGGCGCGGCGGGTGGAACCTGCCCGCAACGCAGCCGGGGCCGCCGATCCCGTGGAGATCTACCTTCCCATCGCCGAGATGAGCGTGAATGCCTTCCTGCTGGTGGGCATCGGCTTCGGCGTGGGCTGGCTGTCGGGCCTGTTCGGCGTGGGCGGCGGCTTCCTGCTGACGCCGCTGCTCATCCTCATCGGCGTTCCGTCCCACGTCGCCGTGGCCTCGGGGGCGAACCAGACCATGGGGGCCAGTGTCTCCGGCCTCATCGCCCAGGCGCGGCGCGACAATGTGGACTGGCTGATGGGCGCGGTGCTGGTGGTGGGCGGCGCGCTCGGCACCGTCGTCGGCGTCCAGCTCTTCGCCTGGCTGAAGCGCCTCGGCCAGGTGGATACCGCCGTCTCGCTCTTCTACGTCGTCGTCCTCGGCGTCGTCGGCACGCTGATGGTGATGGAGAGCGTCCGCGCCATCTTCCGCCGGCGCGGCGGCCGGGCGGCGCGGCGCCTCCACCAGCACAGCTGGGCCCATGGCCTGCCGCTGAAGCTGCGCTTCCGGAAGAGCCGCCTCTACATGAGCGCCCTGCCGCCCCTCGGCATCGGCTTCGGCATCGGCCTGCTGTCGGCGATCATGGGCGTGGGCGGCGGCTTCATGCTGGTCCCCGCGATGATCTACCTCCTCGGCATGCCGACGGCCGTGGTCATCGGCACCTCGCTCTTCCAGGTGGTGTGCGTGACGGCCTCGGTGACGATGCTGCAGGCGATCCAGGTCGGCGGCGTGGACATCGTGCTGACGCTGCTCCTCCTGGTCGGCGGCGTCGCCGGCGCGCAGTTCGGCGCCGCCATGGGCGGGCGGCTGCGCGGCGAGGAGACGCGGGTGCTGCTCGGGCTGCTCGTGCTCGCCGTCGCCGGCTCCCTGCTGTGGGACCTGCTGTCCGTGCCGGAACAGCTCTTCTCGGTCGGACCCGGCACGTGATCCCCGGCCGAGTTTCCGCTCCGCTCCGCTGCGCTGCGCCGCGCGGACACCCGTCCGGGGCCTCCGGTTCAAGGGCGCACGGGGTGGGGGCGGCCCTGGCTCGCGAAGCTGGCCACGCGGGTTCCGGGGGATGGCTCCGCCCTCGCGGCGGAGCCGCTTCGGGGCACCAAGCCACCCCACGCAGCGAGCTGCGCGGGGACCCCGGCGGCGGGCCCTGGATTGAGGGGGCTTGCCGTCTCGGCGCGACCGAACGCGGTAAGGGTCTTGTTCTGGGCGGTGGTGCCGCCCTCGCGGCGGAGCCGCTTCGGGACACCAAGCCACCCCTCGCAGCGGGCTGCGTGGGGACCCCGGTGGCGGGACCTGCATCACGGTCGCTCTCGGCGCCCGCGGGCCCGAATGCGCTTCGTGGCCTCGCCCGGGTGTGGCTGGCGGCGCTGCTTCTGCTGCTCGGGCCGCTGATCGGCGCGGCGCGGGCGCAGGGGCCGGAGCTGGTGGCGCGGCTGTCGAACGACCGGCTCGCCATCACCACCGCCTTCACCGGCGGCTCCATCTTCGTCTTCGGCAGCACCGAGGAACCGCTCGGCCCCGGCGGGGACGAGGTCGTCGTCGTGGCGCGGGGGCCCGCCGGGCCCTTCGTCGTCCGCCGCAAGGTCGAGGTGCTGGGGATGTGGTTCAACGGGCCCTCGGCCCGGTTCGACGCCATCCCGACCTACTACGCCGTCACGGGCACCCGCCCCGCCTGGCGCATCCTGCCGGAGGATGCGCGGATGCAGGCCGGCCTCGGCCTCGACGCCCTGCCGCTCGTGCAGACGGGCGCGCGCAGCCCGAACTTCCGCGCCGCCCTGCTCGACCTCAAGAAGCGGGCCGGCCTCTGGATCGAAGACGCGGCGGACGTCAGCGTCTCGGGCTCGCGCCTCTTCTCGGTCCGGCTGCCCCTGCCGGCGACCGTGCAGCCGGGCGAATACCGCATCTCGGTCCATCTCGTGCGCTCGCGGCGGATCGTCGCGACGGAGGAGCTGCGCTTCCAGATCGAACGCGTGGGCACCGCGGCGGACATCGCCGACGTCGCGCGTCACCAGCCGGTGCTCTACGCGCTGATCTGCATCCTGCTGGCCGGCCTCGCGGGCTGGCTCGGCAGCGTCCTGTTCCGGAGGAGCTGACCTTGCCCGAAGCGTCCGACCGCGCCCGCCGCGACCGCGTCTTCCTCGTCGTGGTGGATGACAGCGCCGAGCGCGAGGTCGCGCTGAAATACGCGGCCCTCCGCGTGAAGAAATCGGGGGGCCGCGTGGCGCTGCTGCGCGTGGTCGAGCCCGTCGAGCAGGTCGAATGGGCCGGCATCGGCGCCATGATGGCCGAGGAACGCCGCGAGGAGGCCGAGGCGCTGCTCTCCGGCCTCGCGGCGCAGGTGCAGGCCACGACGGGCGGCCTGCCTATCCTGATCGTGCGGGAAGGCAAGCCGGTGGAGGAGGTGCTGGCCCTGCTCGAGGAGGATCCGCGCATCTCCATTCTGGTGCTGGCCAGCGCCACGGGCTCGGGCGGGCCGGGTCCGCTGATCACGGCGCTGGCGGGCAAGGCCGGCGGCCGGCTGCGCGCGCCCATGACGATCGTCCCCGGCAGCCTCGACGACAAGGAACTCGATAGGGTGACGTGAAGGGCGGCGCGAGCGGGCGGAGCGCCACGGCGCGGCCAGCGCAGAGCCGAGCCCGCCCGCGCCAGCGCCACCCGGGCGCCGAACGGCGTCCCCGCGAGACGGCGAAGCGGTTTCGTGAGGCGTTCGCTATCCCCGCGCGCGCCACCGCGCGACGAAGAACCCGTCCATCCCACCTCGCTCGGCCCAGAGGTCCGGCCGCGTGCGCAGGCCGCCGCCGCGGGTGATCGCGGCCTCCAGGCCCGGCACCTCCTCCGGCCGGACCGGATCGGGCTCGAGGCCCGGCAGCGACGCCGCCAGATGCGCCTCCCCCTCCTCGGCCTGGAGGGAGCAGGTGGCGAAGACGAGGCGCCCGCCCGGCTTCAGCACCCCGGCCGCCGCCGCCAGCAGCCGCCGCTGCAGCTCCGCGAGCGGCGCGACATCGGCCTGGCGCTTCAGATGCGGCACGTCCGGGTGGCGGCGGATCGTGCCGGTCGCGGTGCAAGGCGCGTCGAGCAGCACGGCGTCGAAGCGCGCCTCCGGGCGCCAGGCGGCGGCATCGGCCACCACCACCTCGGCCGGCAGGCGCAGCCGCGCCAGGTTCTCCCGCAGGCGGGCGGCGCGGCGCGGGTTGTGCTCGACGGCGACCACCTCGGCCCCGGCGGCGGCGAGTTGCGCGGTCTTGCCGCCCGGGGCGGCGCAGAGATCCGCCACGCGCTCCCCCGGACGCGCGGCCAGCAGCCGGGCCGGCAGCGCGGCGGCCGCGTCCTGCGCCCAGAGCGCGCCCTCGGCGAAGCCCGGCAGCTCGGTGATGCGGGTGCCCGCCGGCATGCGCGCCGTGCCGGTCGGCAGAACCTCGGCGCCCTCGGGCGCCGTCGCGCCGGGCTTCAGCGAGAGGTCGAGCGGCGCCTCCCGCCGGTGCGCCTCGGCGATGGCGCGCACCGCCTCGCCATGGGCGGCGTGCCAGGCGCTCCA
>JAIEOO010000093.1 GCA_019750475.1 Acetobacteraceae bacterium
CCTCGCACGCGCTGCCGGCGCGCACGCCGGTCGGTCCCAGCCGGGCGGCCTCCGCCAGGCCGCGCGGCGCGCCGTGGAACAGGGTGGCGAAGGCACGCGGCACGGCCAGCAGCTCGATCATCGGCGTCAGGCGCCGCGGAGCGACGCCCGGCCGGAGCGGCGCCACCAGCGCGCCGGACGGCCACAGGGGGTCTTCCGGAATCCCGGCCGGAACGAACACCATCCGGAGCCGATGGCCGAGCAGCCGGAACATGGCCTCGACCAGGGCGGGCACGGGCCCGCCGCCCACGGCCGGAACCGCGTAGGGCGGATCGTCGGGCACGAGGAGTTCGAACGGCGCCGCGCCCTGCGCGGCGAAGCCGGCCGATCCGGGGCACGACAGGGAACCGAGCAGCAGGTGACGCCGGCGCATCGCGGTCCTCGCTGGAAGGACGTCACCGGTAGCGGGACAGAGGTTAACGGCACCCTGCGCCGCCGCGCCGGGCCGCCGCGCCGGGCCGCCGCGAGGTTGCGGCCCCGCGACGGCGGTCCCATGCTGGCGGGACCGTGACAGCGCCCCCGCAGCGAATCCTCCTCGGCATCGCCTTCATGCTGACAGCCGGGCTGCTCTTCCCGGTGATGGGCGGCTTCGCCAAGCTGCTCGGGCAGAACTACAATTCGCTGCAAATCTCCTGGGCGCGGGCCTTCGTCCATATCCTGTTCCTGCTCGCGCTGTTCCTGCCGCGACACGGCGTCGCGGTGCTGCGCACGCGGCGGCCCGCGCTGCAGTTCTTCCGGTCCTGCTGCCTGTTCACCTCGAACCTGTGCTTCTTCTTCGCCATCACCTTCATCCCGCTGGCGAAGGCCGCGGCCATCTCGCTGGCAGCGCCGCTGATCGTGGCACTTCTCGCCTGGCCGATGCTGGGGGAGCGCACGACGAAGGCGCGCGTCGTCGCGCTGGTGGTGGGTTTCGTGGGCGTGCTCGTGGTCATCCGCCCGGGAACGGCGCTGTTCCACTGGGCCAGCCTCTTCGTGCTGATGAGTGCCACGGCCTATGGCCTGTACCAGATCCTCACGCGGCGCCTGGCCGGGGTGGACAGCGCCGAGACCTCGGCGCTCTACGCCGCCGGGGTGGGCGGGATCGTCATGCTGGGCGCCCTGCCCTTCGTCGGCGAGATGCCGGCGTCCTGGCTCGATTTCGGGCTGTTCATCGGCGTCGGCATGCTGGGCGCGCTCGGCCACTACTGCGTGGCCCAGGCCTTCGGCTACGGTCCAGCCAACATCCTCTCGCCCTTCCAGTACTTCCAGCTGCTCGGCTCGGTGGCGGTGGGCTACCTGCTGTTCAGCGAGTTGCCGGATGCCTTCACCTGGATCGGCGCCGCCATCATCGTGGCGGCCGGGCTGTCGATCGGGTGGAGCCAGGCGCGGCGGCGGTAAGCGTCGGCAACCGATGCCGGAACTTGCAGAAATGTTAATCTTATGCTAGAGCTTAAGGACAGCTAAGGACCTCGGACTCAACGCATGGCCACCTCCTTCACGGTGCCGAGATCGGGCACGCAGGTGATTGACGGGCTTCTGGTGGGCACCGGGTGGTCGGGGACGATCACCTACAGCTTTCCCGACAGCCCGTTCGACTATGAGAGCCGATACAGCCAGCTGTCTGAGCCCTTCGCCTCGCGGTTCCAGCAAATCACCTTCACGCAGCAACAAGCGTACCACCACATCTTCGAAGGCTCTTCTCCCTTCGGCAGCACGGGCATGCTGCGCTACGGGAGCCTGGACGACATCGCCGCGGGGCTGCGTTTCGCCTATGCGGGTTTCGGGGTTGCCGACATCAGGGTCGCCGCGACGAGCGCCAGCAGCATCGCGCATGGCTACTTCCCGAGCCCGGCCGGATCGGGCGGCGATATCTGGTTCAACGCCAGCCGCAATTTCGGTGCTCCGCGACCCGGCGACTATGCTTGGTTGACGCACATACACGAGGCCGGGCATGCGCTTGGGCTCAAGCATCCGCATGACGTTGTCGGCACCAACTTCACCCTCATGCCATTCGCGTTCGACGCGCTCGAGTTCACGGTGATGAGCTACCGGAGCTTCGTGGGCGACGATCTCAGCGGCTATTCGAACGAGGAATTCGGGTACCCGCAAACGCCGATGATGCTCGACATTCTCGCGCTCCAGTACATCTATGGTCCAAACTACGCCACCAACGCGGGGGACACCCGGTACAGCTGGAACGCGAACACGGGAGAGATGTCGGTCAATGGCGTTGGTCAGGGAGCGCCCGGCGCCAACCGCATCTTCCTGACCATCTGGGACGGCGGCGGCTTTGATACTTACGACTTCTCAAACTACGCGACGCCGGTCACTGTGACGCTGGAGCCCGGCGCGGCCTCCATCGCGTCACAGGCCCAGCTGGCCAACCTCGGTCGGAGCTTTCTGAGAACGGAGTTCGCGAAGGGCAACATCTACAATGCCCTGGTTTTCGGGGGTGATACGCGTTCGATGATCGAGAATGCCATCGGCGGGTCCGGCAACGACCAGCTCAACGGCAACGGCATCGCCAACGTGCTGATCGGCGGCCCCGGCAACGATCTGCAATTCGGCTGGGGCGGCTCGGACTTCCTACAGGGCTGGTCCGGGGACGACGAGCTTCGCGGCGGCGCGGACCGCGACACGTTGACGGGTGACGAGGGGAACGACCGGATCTTCGGCGAAGACGGCGACGACGTCGCGAATGGCGGCGTGGGCAACGACCTTTTGGCCGGCTGGACCGGCGGGGATCAGCTCGGCGGGGGCACCGGCAACGACATTCTCTTCGGCGAAGGCGGCAACGACGTTCTCTGGGGCGAGGACGGCTCCGACCAGCTCGACGGCGGCGCCGGCGACGATCTTCTCTTCGGCGGCGCGGGCGCCGACATCCTGCGCGGCGACCAGGGCGCGGACCGACTCGAGGCGGGAGTGGGCGCCGATATCGTCGTCTTCGGTCCCGGCTGGGGTGTGGACACGGTCTTCGGCTTTGAGGCGGGGCCAGGCGCCGGCGACGTGCTGCTGCTCTGGGGGACCGGATTGCGCACCGCGGCCGAGGTCGCCCAGCGCACGCAGTATGACGCGTCGAACAACGTCACAAACCTCTGGATCAATCCGACGTCGGTGATCCGCTTCCCAGGCAGCGTGGTACTCTGGCCTGACGACGTGGCCTTTGGCTGAAGGTCGGCCGGCGCAACACAAGCCCCGCGCGCGCGTTCTTCGAACGACTTGAGGACCTGGGAGAATTCCACAGGTCGTCGGACGTTCATACCGCGGAGGTAGAGCATGGCCTTCCTGTCGAGCGCGCCCCTATCCGGCAACACCTTGGTCAATGCGCTTCTGTCCGGCACCCGCTGGGTTTCGACCCCCACCACACCGCTGACCTACGGGTTTCCGATTCGCCCGCTCGAGGAGTTCCGTTACAGTGCCGACTCGCTTTTCCTGAGCAGTCAGTTCGTTCCCGTAGGGCAGGTTCAGCAGCAGGCGATTCGCCACATCCTCGAAGGCGATTCCCCGTTTGGCAGCGCGGGCTTCCTGTCCTACGGCGAGGTCGAGAGCCTTGCTGCCATCGCGATCGACGAGGCGCAGTTCGCGCTTCCCGACATTCGATTCAACATCACCGCTGCCAGCACCACGGCCGATGGGTTCTACCGCGACCGCTCCGGAGGCGGCGATGTCTGGTTCAACTTCGCGGCCAACGTGGCCGCCCCCACGCCCGGTAACGGGGCTTGGCTCGTGCATCTTCACAACACGCTCCATGCTCTTGGGCTAAAGCACCCGAACGACGCCGTGTCCGGCAACGCGGCCGTGCTGCCGGCAAACTTCGACAGCCTCGAGTTCACCGTGATGAGCCTACGCAGCGTCGCAGGCGCAGCGCCGGGCTACACGAGCGAAACATGGGGCTTCCCCCAGACGCCGATGGTGCTCGACATTCAGGCTCTGCAGCACCTCTACGGACCGAACTACAGGACCAACGCCGAGGACACGCGCTACAGTTGGAGCCCGACCACCGGCGAAATGAGCGTGAATGGGGTGGGGCAAGGCGCACCAGGAACAAACCGCATCCTGCTGACGATCTGGGACGGCGGCGGCACGGACACCTTCGACCTGTCGAACTACAGCACCGGCGTCAGCGTCAGCCTCGAGCCCGGCGCGGCCTCGGTCCTGTCCAACGTGCAGTTGGCGCAGATCGGCACGAGCAGCGGCGCGCCGGTCCTCGCACGCGGCAACGTGTTCAACTCCCTGCTCTTCAACGGAGACAACCGCGCGATCATCGAGAACGCGATCGCGGGCGGCGGCGACGACTGGATGGAGGGCAATTCGCTTCCGAATGCGCTGATCGGCGGCGGCGGCAATGACCTGCTGTTCGGCCGCGGCGGCGCCGACATCCTGTTCGGCTGGTCCGGCAACGATGAGTTGCGCGGTGGCACGAGCGACGACGTGGCGACAGGCGACGAAGGAAACGATCGCATCTTCGGCGAGGAGGGCAACGACACCGCCAATGGCGGCATCGGCGACGACCTGCTGGCCGGCTGGCTCGGGAACGACCAGCTTGGTGGCGGCGCCGGCAACGATTTCGTCTTCGGCGAGCAGGGCAACGACGTCGTCTGGGGCGAGGACGGCGATGACCAGCTTGATGGCGGGTCCGACGATGATCTGCTGTTCGGTGGGGCCGGCAACGACGTGCTGCGTGGCGACACCGGCAATGATCGGTTGTCAGGCGGAGCCGGCGCTGACCAGTTCGCTTTCACCACGGGCTGGGGTATCGATACGGTCACCGACGGGGAGTTCGGCGCCGGTGGTGACCGGCTGGTTCTCATCGCGACGGGCTTCTCGAGCTTCGCCCAGTTGCAGCCGAACATTCAGTACGACGCCGCGACCGACTTCACGAATGTCTGGATCAACGGAGCGTCCGTGATTCGGCTCCAGGGCAATGTGACCCTGACCAGCGCAGATATCCTCTTCGCCTGAGCCAAGACGGCCTCCTCCGACGGGAGGGGGCCGGCTGGTTCTCCGGAGCGCCATGCGCCTCCAGGGGCCCGGCGCTGCACGCCTCCCGCTCCGCTCAACGCTGCCGTCAGCCTCTGGGACCAACGGAGCGAGGTCACTGGTCCCCGGGGCGCCGCCGGCCGGATCCGCCGGGTCAGAGCTTCTCGACCTGCCCGTATTCCAGCTCGACCGGGGTGGAGCGGCCGAAGATGGAGACGCTGACCTTCACGCGGCCCTTCTCCTCGTCGACTTCCTCGATCGTGCCGTTGAAGCTGGTGAAGGGGCCGTCGGCCACGCGCACCTGCTCGCCCACCTCGAACACGACGGCCGGGCGGCGCGGCTTGTCGGCGCCCTCGACCACGGCGTTGACGATGCGCATCGCCTCGGCCTCGGTGATCGGCTGCGGCTTGTTGCGGGCGCCGAGGAAGCCCGTCACCTTCGGCGTGTCGCGCACGAGGTGCCAGGTCTCGTCGTCCATATCCATCTTCACGAGCACGTAGCCCGGGAAGAACTTGCGCTCGGTGTCCACCTTCTGCCCGCGGCGGACCTCCGTCACCTGCTCGGTGGGGACGAGGATGTCCTCGATCCGGTCCGCGAGGCCGGATTTGGCCGCCTGGGCGCGGATCTGCTCGGCGATCTTCTTCTCGAAGCCCGAATAGACGTGAACGACGTACCACTTCTTCCCGGCCATCGGCCCCGACCTTTCGAACTCAGACCCCGAACACCCAGCCCATCGCGAGCTGAATGATCTGGTCCACGATGAGGAAGAACAGCGCGGCGAGCGCCGAGAGCGCGAGGACGAGGCCGGTGGTCACCAGCGTCTCCTTGCGCGTCGGCCAGGTGACCTTCGCCACTTCCTGCCGCACCTCGCGGACATACTGCGCGGGGTCGAGTTTCGCCACGTTCCTGTTCCCGAAATGAAGCCGTGCCGTCATGGAAGGCCGGCGCGGCGCCCCTGAAAGCATGGCGGCGGCCCCATGGAAAGGGCCGCCGTCCATCCAAGCCACCGAGGCTGGCTCACGTCCACGCTGGCAGGGGCGGAGGGTCTCGAACCCCCAACCTCCGGTTTTGGAGACCGGCGCTCTAGCCAATTGAGCTACGCCCCTGCAGGCGGACCGGCGGAATACTATGCGTCGCGCGGCCCGTCCAGGGGCGGGCGGCCAGCCCAGGATGTCCGAAGCCGCGAGCATGGCATCGGGCGGCAGCGCGGGGCCAGGCTGTCGCCGGCGCGCACGGCGCGGACCATCCCGTGGCCTCCCGGGCCGGGCGCCGCATGGACGAGGATCCGGGCGCCGGGAAGGTCCACGACCCGGAGCTCCGGCACGACGTGCCGCGCCTGGATCCGGGACTTCACCTCGCAATCTTCCCGCAGGGAGCGGTTCGCCGCCTCGATCAGCAGCAGGACATCCCCGACACGGGGCGGGCCGCCGCTGCGGTGGCCATCCGCGCGCGGGCGGACCAGCGCGAGGTCAAGTTCCGGCGCGTTCAGGCTGTCGAGGCGAACCGCCATCCGCACGGAGACCCGAGCCCACGGCCGCGATGAGGAGGTGCGCCAGCGCATGACGCAGCCGATGTGGCGGTCACCCCCGGGGGTCGCGCGGATGATCTGCCCCTCCGGCAGCTCGCCGCGCTCGCCCGCCCGCGGATGGCCCGAGGCGGCGAGCGCGTGATCGCCGTCCACATTGATCGGACGACGCGGGGGCCCGGCGGGCAGCGGTGGAGGGGCGACGGGGCCGTCCATGGGACGGCGAAAGAACGCTTCCGCCGCCCGTCGCGACAAGCGGAAAGCGGCGCGCCCGTGAGGGGCGCGCCGCGGCAGTCGCTTACTTCGTGATGGCGGCGACGACGCCGGCGCCGACGGTGCGGCCGCCCTCGCGGATGGCGAAGCGCAGGCCCTC
>JAIEOO010000038.1 GCA_019750475.1 Acetobacteraceae bacterium
GAGGCGGCGATCCCGCTGCGGCGCGACGCCCAGGATCTGCGCGGCATCACCCGGGCCCTGCTCGCGGCCGCCGAGGGCGCGCGCCTGCAGGGCGACGCCGTCGGCGAGGCCGACTACCTGTTCCGCGCCGGCCAGGGCGCCGCCGCGCGCGAGGCGCAGCGCGAGGCCCGGCGGATCCTGCCGCTGGCCGAGGCGGCCGCGCGCCGCGCGGGCGACGCCGCACTCGCCCAGCGCATCCGCACCATCCTGGCCGAGCTGCCCGCCGACGAAAGGCCCGGCGAGGGGCGTTGATCCCCTCCCCCGCGCGGGGCAGGCTGCGCCCCACATGGGAGGAAACCTGCTCGCCTCGGCGGATCTGCGCCGGTTGTGGCTCGCCGGCGCCTCGGCCAACGCGATGCGCTGGATCGAAGTGCTGGTGGCCGGCGTCTTCGCCTGGGAGGCGACGCAATCCGCCTTCGTCGTCTCGCTCGTCCTCGTCTCGCGCTCCGTGCCGATGTTCCTGGGCGGCGCGGTCGCGGGCGCCATCGCGGAGGTGCTGGACCGCCGGCGCCTGCTGCTCGCCGCCTATGCGGGCTGCGGCACGCTCGCGCTGCTGATGGCGGGCCTGGCGGCGGCGGGCGCGCTGCGGGTGTGGCACCTGGCACTCGTGATCTTCCTGGGCGGCCTCGCCTGGACCGTGGACCTCGCGGCGCGGCGCCGCATGATGGCCGAGGCCGCGGGGCCGGATCTCGCGGTGCGGGCCGTCGCGCTCGACACCACGACGGGCGCCACCACGCGCATGCTGGGGCCGATCCTGGGCGGCGTGCTGCTGCAGTTCCTCGGCCTCGGGCCCGCCTTCCTGCTGACGGCCGCGTTCTACGCCACGGCCTTCGCGCTGGTGGCGGGCGTGCGCCTGACGCAGCCGCGCGCCATGGTGCGCGGCCCCATCCTGGCGGGCGTGGCCGAGGGGGCGCGCATCGCCATGGCCCACCCGGCGCTCCGCGTCGTGATCCTGACGACGCTCGCCATGAACGTCTTCGGCTTCGCCTTCGGCGCCGTGCTGCCGGCCTATGGCGGGGAGGTGTTCGGGGTGGGCGCGGTGGGCGTCGGCCTGCTGGCGGCGGCCGAGCCGGCGGGGGCGCTGGTCGGCGGCGTCATCCTCGCCTTCCGGCGGGGCGGCGTGCTGGGCCCGGGCTGGATGCTCGCGGGCTCCGCCTTTTTCTGCCTGGGGCTGATGCTGGCCGCCCTCTCGCCCGTGTACCTGCTGGCGCTGCTGCTGCTGGTCACCGGCGGCCTCGGCTCGGCGCTGTTCGGCGCCTTGCAGACCGGGCTCGTGATCACCCAGGCGCCGCCCGAGGCGCGGTCCCGCGTGCTCGGCCTCGTCACCACCTGCATCGGCGCCTCCCCCTTCGGCGTGCTGGCCATCGGCGCCCTGGCCGACGCCTTCGGGCCGGCCTTCGCCATCGAGATCATGGCGGCGCTGGCGCTCCTCTCCCTCCTCGCCATCTGGAGATTCTCATGGGTCCGCTGAGCGGCGTTCGCGTCATCGAGATGGCGGGGATCGGCCCCGGCCCGTTCTGCGCCATGTGGCTCGCCGACATGGGGGCCGACGTGCTGCGGGTGGATCGTCCGGACGGCCCGCCCGGCAGCCGCGGCGACGTGGTGCTGCGCAACCGCCGCTCCGTCGCGCTCGACCTCAAGCGGCCGGAGGCGAAGCGCGCCGTGCTGCGCCTCTGCGCGCGCGCCGACGCGCTGATCGAAGGCTTTCGGCCGGGCGTGATGGAGCGGCTGGGGCTGGGGCCGGACGAGGCGCTGCGCGCCAATCCGCGCCTCGTCTACGGGCGCATGACGGGCTGGGGGCAGGACGGGCCGCTCGCGCCCACGGCCGGGCACGACATCAACTACATCGGCCTCACGGGCGCGCTGCATGCCATCGGGCCGGCCGGCGGCCCGCCGGTGCCGCCGCTGAACCTCGTGGGCGATTACGGCGGCGGGGCGATGCTCCTGGCGCTGGGCTTGCTCGCGGGCATCCTCTCGGCGCGCGCCTCGGGTCAGGGCCAAGTGGTGGACGCGGCCATGGTGGACGGCGCGGCGCTGCTGATGGCGCCCTTCTACTCGCGCCTCGCGCGCGGCCAGTGGCGGGACGAGCGCGGCGCCAACCTGCTGGACGGCGCCGCCCCCTTCTACGGCACCTACGCGTGTTCCTGCGGCGGCTGGCTCGCCGTCGGGCCGATCGAGCCGCAATTCTTCGCCGAGATGCTGCGGCGCATGGAGTTGCCGGAGGGCGACTTCGCCGGCCGCGACGAGCCCTCCCGCTGGCCGGCGCTGCGCGCCCGCCTCGCCGGCGTCTTCGCATCGCGCAGCCGCGACGCATGGGCCGCGATCTTCGAGGGCTCCGACGCCTGCGTCACCCCGGTCCTCACCATGGCCGAGGCTCCGCTTCACCCGCACAACGCGGCGCGCGGCGCCTTCGCCGAGGCGGCGGGCGTGCTGCAACCCGCCCCGGCGCCGCGCTTCTCCGCCACCCCGGCCAGCCTCCGGTCCCCCGCCCCGCTGCGCGGCGAGCACACGGCCGAGGCGCTGGCCGAATGGGGCCTCACGCCGGAGGAGATTTCCGCGCTCGCACCCGGCGCGCGCGGCGGGTAACATCGCGCGCAACGACATCGGGGAAACGCTCATGGACACGCAGCCCGCGCGGCCGCCGGCCTTCGCGCCGCGACGCCTCTTCGGTTCCGAGCACGAGCTCTTCCGCGACCAGGTGCGCCGCTTCGTCGAGCGCGAGATCGTTCCCCACCACCGCGACTGGGAGCGCGCCGGCATCGTCCCGCGCGGGCTGTGGCGCAAGGCCGGCGCGGCCGGGCTGCTCTGCACCGCGCTCGACCCGGAGTATGGCGGCGGCGGCGGGGATTTCGGCCACGCCGCCATCGTGATCGAGGAGCTGGCGCGGGTGAACGCCTCGGGGCCCGCCTTCCAGCTCCATTCCGACATCGTCGTCCCCTACATCCTCGCCTACGCGACCGAGGAGAAGCGGCGCGAGTGGCTCCCGAAGATGGCCGCCGGCGAGATGATCGGCGCCATCGCCATGACCGAGCCCGGCATGGGCAGCGACCTCAAGGCGGTCCGCACCCGGGCCGTGCGCGACGGCGACCGGTGGGTGATCAACGGCCAGAAGACCTTCATCTCGAACGGGCAGAATGCCGGGCTCGTCATCGTCGTCTGCAGGACCGACCCCGAGGGCGGGCGGCGCGGCATCTCGCTCATCTGCGTCGAGGAGGGCACGCCGGGCTTCTCGCGCGGGCGCAACCTCGAGAAGATCGGCCTGCACGCGCAGGACACGTCGGAGCTGTTCTTCGAGGATGTGCGCGTCCCCGCCGCCCATCTGCTCGGCGAGGAGAATGCGGGCTTCCGGATGCTCATGCACCAGCTCCCGCAGGAGCGGCTGATCATCGCCATCCGCGCCGGCATGAGCATGGAGGCGATGCTGGAGGAAACGCTGGCCTACACCCGGGGCCGCCAGGTCTTCGGCCAGACCGTGTTCGACTTCCAGACGCACCGCTTCAAGCTCGCGGATGCGCGGGCGCAGATCCAGATGTTCCGCGTCTATCTCGACGACTGCATCGCGCGGCACCTGCGCGGCGAGCTCTCGGCCGAAGAGGCGGCCGCCGTGAAGCTGCTCGGCACCGAGATGCAGAACCGGCTGCTCGACGACTTCCTGCAGATGCATGGCGGCTACGGCTACATGACGGACTTCCCGGTCGCCCGCGCCTGGGCCGACGCGCGGGTGGGCCGGATCTATGGCGGATCGAGCGAGGTGATGCGCGAGATCATCGCGAGGAGCTTGTGATGCCCGCGAGCGCCGGGCGCGAGCGCGGCGCGACGCGCCTCGAGAACCAGAACGGAGGAAACCCATGAACCTCTCACGCCGGGCCGCGCTCGCGGCCCCCCTCCTCGCCGCGCCGCTCGTCGCGCGGGCGCAGGGCGCCTTCCCCAACCGCCCGATCACCATCCAGATCAGCTTCCCGGCCGGCGGCGCCACGGATGTGCAGATGCGCTCGCTGGCCGAGGCGGCGACGCGTGCCTTCAACCAGCAGGTGATCATCGACAACCGGCCGGGCGCCGGCGGCACGCTGCCGGCGGCGAACATCAAGAACGCGCGGCCCGACGGCTACACCCTGGCGCAGTTCGCCCTGCCTGCCATCCGCCTGCCCTTCATGCAGCGCATGGCCTTCAACCCGCGCACCGACTTCACGCCGGTCATCCACGTCACCGGCTACCTGTTCATGACCTGCGTCCGCGCCGAGAGCCCGTACCGCACCTGGGCCGACCTCGTCGCCGATGCGCGCGCGCGGCCCGGCCAGCTGCGCATCGGCAACACCGGCGCCAACGGCACCCCGCACCTGACGCTGATCGACCTCGCCGAGCGCGAGCGGATCGACGTGGTCCACGTCCCCTTCCGCGGCGAGGCCGACGCGGTCCCCTCCCTCATGGGCGGTCACATCGAGGCCTCGGGCACCGGTTCGGGCGTGATCGAGCTGATCCAGCAGAACCGGCTGCGCCCGCTCAACGTCTGGTCGCGCGAGCGCAGCCCGAAGCTGCCCGACGTGCCGACGCTGCGCGAACTCGGCCACGACATGGTGGTGACCTCGCCCTACGGGATCGTGGGGCCGCTCGGGATGGAGCCGGCGGTGGTCCGGACCCTGCATGACGGCTTCCGCGCCGCGCTGCACGACCCGGCCCATGTGTCGACGCTCGCCCGCCTCGACATGCCGCTGGAATACCTGAACTCCGACGACTACGCGGCCTTCATCCAGCGCACCGCCGACGAGGAGGAGGCGCGGGTCAACCGCCTCGGGCTGCGCGGCTGATGTTCCGCGCCGACCTGCTGAAGGGAAGCCGCATCCTCGTCACCGGCGGCGGCTCCGGCCTCGGGCGCATGATGGCCGAGCGCTTCATCGCCCTCGGCGCCGAGGTCGAGGTGTGGGGACGCCGCGCCAGGCTGCTGGAGGAGGTGGCGCCCGCCATAGGGGCCGCCTGGCGCGCGGTGGACATCCGCGACGCCGACGCGGTGGAGGGCGCCGTCGCCGCCGCCTGGGCCGAAGGCAGGCCCTACACCCATCTGGTGAACAACGCGGCGGGCAACTTCATCTCCCGCACCGAGGACCTCTCGGTGAAGGGCTTCCGCGCCATCGCCGACATCGTCTTCCATGGCAGCTTCCACGTCACCCACAGCATCGGGCGCCGCTGGATCCAGGACGGCACGGGCGGTGCCATCGTCTCCATCCTCGTGACCTGGATCTGGACCGGCTCGCCCTTCGTGGTGCCCTCGGCCATGTCGAAGGCCGGGCTCGACGCCATGACGAAGTCGCTCGCCGTCGAGTGGGGCCGCTACGGCATCCGGCTCAACGGCATCGCGCCCGGCCTGATCCCGACCGAGGGCATGCTGGCCCGGCTGCGCCCCGGCGACACCGACCCCTCGGCCAGGGCGGCGGCGGCGAACCCCCTCGGCCGCGTCGGCACGCCCGAGGACATCGGCAACCTCGCGGCCTTCCTGCTCTCGCCCATGGCGGGCTGGATCAGCGGCCAGACCATCGCGCTCGATGGCGGCAACTGGCTCGCGAACGGCGCGGGCAACTACAAGGACTACTTCGCCTGGGGCGACGCCGAGTGGGAGGCCGCCCGCGCCCGCATCCGCGAGCAGGGCCGCCAGGACCGGGCGCAGCGATAGCTCGCCGGCGCCCTCACGCGGCCCCCTCGGGATCGAGCCAGCCGAGGCCGGGCTGGCCCTCGATCCGCCACGCCGCGGCGAGGAGCGCGGCGGCCCGCGCCTCGCCCAGCACCGGCCCGGCGTTAGCCAGGAACTTCTCGCTCAGCATGGCGTCGCTCATCGGGTTCGCGAGGCTCCCGATCGGTGCCGCGGTGTGCGCCACGCGCGTCCGGCCGTCCGCCAGGTGCACCGTGACCTCGGTCTCGGTGCGCCCGAGCCCGGGGTCCACCACCGCCTCGACCCGCGCGCGCAGCGCCACGATCGGCGGATCGTTGACGCATTCGTCGGTGAACTCGGCCTCTCCGGCCGCGCCGCGCAGCAGCCCGATGGCAGCCGCGTGGAAGACGGAGAACTTGCCTTCGAGACCCGTGCGCGGCTCCCGCTTCCCGGTCAGGTCCATCACGAGCGGATGGACGCGCAGCACGACGCGCTCGATCGCCGCCGGGTCGAAGCCGGGCTCGCCGCGCAGCCCGCGGCAGAGGTCGATGGTCGGGTGGACGACGAGGCCGCAGGCGAAGGGCTTGTAGGTGTTGAGCTCGATCTCCCAACGCCGGCCGAGGTCCGCGGTGATGCGGACCTCGTCCCAGGCGTGGCCGAGCACCTCGGCGAAGCCGCGCCGCCCCTCCAGCGCGTCGGGCGCGGCATCGAATCCCTGCTCCGCCAGCGCCGCGGCGAGCAGACCGTTCTGCGCGGCGCGCCCCGGATGCAGGCTCTTCGCCATGGCGCCGAAATGCACGCGCAGACCCACCGGCATGGCGGCGGCGATGCCGATGGCCCAGGCGGCGCGCTCCGCATCGAGGCCGAGGAGGCGCGCGGCCCCGGCCGCGGCGCCGATGGCCCCCGCCGTGCCGGTGATGTGCCAACCGGCGTCGTAATGCGCGGGCGAGACCGCCATGCCCACGCGGCACGCCACCTCCACGCCGAGCAGGAAGGCCGTCAGCACCTCCGCGCCGGCCGCGCCGCGAGCCTCGCCCAGCGCGAGCACGGCCGGCAGGACCGGGGCACTCGGATGGATGAGCGTGCCCTCATGCGTGTCGTCGAAATCCTGGACATGGGACGCGATGGCGTTGACGAGGGCGGCGGTCGCCACGTCGCTCCGCCGCCCGAGCCCGAGCAGGGTCGCGGCCGGGGCGCCCTCGGTCATCGCGGCCGCCCGGCGCGCCGCGGCGACGCCCGGATGCGGCGCCC
>JAIEOO010000229.1 GCA_019750475.1 Acetobacteraceae bacterium
GCCGTGCCGCGCCTGAAGCGCGAGCCCGAGGCGAAGCCCCAGCCGCGCAGCACCGCCCGCGTCAGCCCCGGGAAGAAGCCCGAGCCCGCGGCGGCGCGGCAGGCGACGCTCGACCTGCCGGTCGAGGGCTGGAACCGCCCGCCGCTCGACCTGCTGGCCCCGCCGCCGGCGCGCCAATCCTCCGGCCCCTCGGCCGAGGCGCTGCAGGCCAATGCCCGGCAGCTGGAGCAGGTGCTGGCCGATTACGGCGTGAACGGCAGCATCACCGAGATCCGCCCCGGCCCCGTCGTCACCCTCTACGAGCTGGAGCCCGCGCCGGGCACCAAATCCTCCCGCGTGATCGGCCTCGCCGACGACGTGGCGCGCAGCATGTCGGTGATGGCGGTCCGCATCGCGACGGTGCCGGGCCGCAACGTCATCGGCATCGAGCTGCCGAACGTGAAGCGGGAGACGGTCTTCCTCTCGGAGATGCTGGCGTCCGACGGCTACGAGAAGGCGGGGGGGCGGCTCCCGCTGATCCTCGGCAAGGACATCGGGGGCGCGCCGGTCGTGGCCGACCTCGCGCGCATGCCGCATCTGCTGATCGCGGGCACCACGGGCTCGGGCAAGTCGGTGGGCATCAACACGATGATCCTGTCGCTGCTCTACCGCTACGGGCCGCAGGATTGCCGCTTCATCATGATCGACCCGAAGATGCTGGAGCTGTCGGTCTATGACCGCATCCCGCATCTGCTGGCGCCCGTCGTGACGGAGCCGCCCAAGGCGATCGGCGCGCTGAAATGGACCGTGCGGGAGATGGAGCGCCGCTACCGCGCCATGTCGCACATCGGCGTCCGCAACATCGCCGGCTACAACGAGAAGGTGCAGGCCGCCCGCGCCCGCGGCGAGGTGCTGACGCGCCGCGTCCAGACCGGCTTCGACCCCGAGACGAACAAGCCCGTCTTCGAGGACCAGCCGCTCGCGCTCGAGCCGCTGCCGATGATCGTCGTGGTCATTGATGAAATGGCCGACCTGATGATCGTCGCCGGCAAGGAGATCGAGGCGGCGGTGCAGCGCCTGGCACAGATGGCGCGCGCCGCGGGCATCCACGTCATCATGGCGACGCAGCGCCCGTCGGTGGACGTCATCACCGGCACGATCAAGGCGAACTTCCCGACCCGCGTCTCCTTCCAGGTCACCTCCAAGATCGACAGCCGCACCATCCTGGGCGAGCAGGGCGCCGAGCAGCTGCTCGGCCAGGGCGACATGCTGTTCATGGCGGGCGGCGGGCGCGTGACGCGCGTGCACGGGCCCTTCGTGGCGGATGCCGAGGTCGAGCGCATCGCCGACTGGCTGCGCGCCCAGGGCGAGCCCGACTATGTCGAGGAGGTCACCGAGGTCGAGGAGGAGGAGGGCGGCGACGCGCTCGGCCTCTCGGGCATCGCGGCCGCGTCGGATGCCGACAAGTCGCTGTTCGACCAGGCGGTGGCGGTGGTGGCCCGGGAAGGGAAGGCGTCCACCTCCTTCATCCAGCGCCACCTCAACATCGGCTACAACCGCGCGGCCAAGCTGATCGAGCAGATGGAGAAGGAGGGCATCGTCAGCGCCGCCAACCATGTCGGCAAGCGCGAGGTGCTGGTGCGGCGGACGAAGGACGAGGATTGATCACCCCCCCTTCACGCCGCCCGGTGCCGGTTTCGGGCGTTGAAGCCACGCCTTCGCCCGCTCTCCCCCCGAGGACACCCCCCAAGATGCGCCGCCTGCTTCCCGCCCTGCTCCTGCTCGCCACGCCCTCTCTTCCGGGTGGGGCCTTCGCGCAGGAACGCCCGACCGTCACGCCGACGCGCGACGTCTCCGTCGTCTACCGCGTCACCGGGACCATGCCCGACGGGAGGACGGAGACGGGGGAGATGCGCATGTCCTGGCTGACCGCCCAGGGCCTGCTGCGGATGGACATGCCCGGCGGCCAGGGCTGGATGCTGGTGGACACCCGCAACAATGGCGGCTTCATGGTGATGGAGCAGATGCGCGCCATCCTCGCGCTGCCGCCGGGCTCCGACCCGTCGCGACGGCTCTCGGCCTCGCAGACGGCGCGCTTCACCCGCGAAGGCAGCGACCGCGTGGCCAACGTCTCCTGCACCAACTGGCGCGTCGAGGACCGGGGCGAGCAGGCGCGGATGTGCGTCACCGATGACGGCGTCGTGGTGCGCTCGAGCGGCGGGCCGCGCGCCAATGGCGGCACGTTGGAGGCGCTGCGGGTGGAGTATGGCGGCCAGGACCCGGCGCGGTTCCGCCGGCCCGAGGGCTACCAGAACGTGCAGATCCCGGGCGCGAGCCAGGGGACGCCGTCGGGCCAGAGCTTCCCGGGCCAGCGCGGCAGCGCCCTGCCGCCGCCGGGGCTGAACCCGCCTTCCCGCTGAAGGCGGGCTACAGCGCCAGCTCGACCATCACCGGCACGTGGTCGCTGGCCTTCGGCCAGTCCCGCGCCGGCTTGTGGGTCCGATGCCCGGCGACGCGGCCGAGCAGGTCGTCGCTGACCCAGACATGGTCGAGGCGCCGGCCGCGGTCGGAGGCGGCCCAGTCGCGCGCGCGGTAGCTCCACCAGGAATAGAGCTTCTCGGGCGGCGGGACGACGTGGCGGACGGCGTCGCGCCACTGGCCGCGCTCCATCCAGCGCGCCATCGCCTCGGTTTCGACCGGCGTGTGGGAGACGACGTCGAGCAGCTGCGTGTGGCTCCAGACGTCGCAATCGAGCGGCGCGATGTTGAGGTCCCCCACCAGCACGCGACGCGGCGCCCCGGCCCGCGTCCCGGACCAGGCGGTGACCTCCGCCACGAAGTCGAGCTTGTGGGCGAATTTCGGGTTGGCGTCGCGATCCGGCACGTCGCCGCCGGCGGGAACGTAGAAATTGTGCAGCTCGACCGGCCCGCCCGGCGCGTCGAGGGTGACGCCGAGGTGGCGGCAGTCCTTCTTCTCGCACCAGTCGGGATCGTCCTGCCGGACGGCGAAGGGCAGGCGGGAGAGAACGGCGACGCCGTTGTAGCCCTTCATCCCGCGCATCGCGACGTGCCCGAAGCCGAGCGCCGTCACGCCCTCGCCCGGGAACAGCTCGTCCGGGCACTTCGTTTCCTGCAGGCAGAGCACGTCGGGGTCGAGCGCGGCCACCAGCTCCCGCAGCAGGGGCAGGCGCAGGCGGACGGAGTTGATGTTCCAGGTGGCGATGCGGAGGCGGCGGGGCACGTTCGGTCTCTCTGTGGCGCCCGCTGCATGTGCCGGGGCGGCGCTGCCAAGGGAAGCGCCGCCCCCGGGGCAGATCAGACGATCCTGGTCCGCACCTCGCCGACACCCTCGACGAAGCCTTCCAGCACGTCGCCGCGCTCGACGGCCGCCACACCTTCCGGGGTGCCGGTCATGATGAGGTCGCCGGGGGCGAGCTCCACGAGGCCCGAGAGGTTCGAGATCACCTCGGGCACCGACCAGATGAGCTTGGAGAGGTCGCTGACCTGGCGGACCTGGCCGTTCACCCGCAGCTCGATCTTGCCCTTGGAGCCGTCATAGGACCCCTTCGGGATCAGGTCGCCCATCGGCGCCGAGAGGTCGAAGCCCTTGCCCATGTCCCAGGGGCGGCCGGTCTTCTTCGCCTCGTTCTGCAGGTCGCGGCGGGTCATGTCGAGGCCGGCGCACCAGCCCCAGACATGGTTCAGCGCGTCGGCGACGGAGATGTTCTTGCCGCCGGCGCCGATGGCGACGACCAGTTCCATCTCGTGGTGCAGCGACTTCGAGGCCGGCGGATAGGGCATGTCGGCCCCGCCGGTCAGCAGCGCATCGGCGGGCTTCGCGAAGTAGAAGGGCGGCTCGCGCGTCGGGTCGCTGCCCATCTCGATCGCGTGCTCGGCGTAGTTGCGGCCGACGCAGAAGATGCGGCGCACCGGGAAGGCTCCCCCGCCCTTCACCGGCACGAAGGGTTGCGCGGGCGGTGCGATAACGAATTGCGGCATGGACGGTCCTCAACCTGGCAATGCCAGTGGCCCTAGACCGGGATGCGCCAGGGTGGAAGCGGGGGGCCGGCTCGGCGGCAACCAGCCGCGAGCTGGACTGTAGCAAGGATGCAACGGCTGGAGGCGAGATCGCGCCGGTCGCACTTAAAGTGAAATGTGAGGATTGACCGATAAGCGCGCTCATAAGACAAAAGCGCCCGACCAGGGGGGTGGTCGGGCGCCCATTGCAGTCCATCACTTCCGATCGGAACCATGGTCGGGCGAGCCGGTAGGGGAAGACCGTCTCGCTGGCTGGCGTCGAAGTCTCGCCAACGGCGCAACCTTAGCGCCGTTCGGTGATCCTTGCCAAGAGCAAATCGGCGTTTATTCCGCAGCTTGGCGTTGTTCGCGCCGCATGGCCCAGCTCAGGCAGGCCTGACCGAAGATCTCGAAGATGCGCCGGCTGAAGGCGTCGCGCTCCCAGTCGTATTCGGGGTGCCACTGCACGCCCATGGCGAAGCCGCGCGCGTCCCGCACCCGCACCGCCTCGACCGTTCCGTCCGGCGCCCAGGCCTCGGCCACGAGGCGCGGCGCGAGCTGCTGGACGCCCTGGTTGTGCAGCGAGTTCACCGGCACGCGCTCGCGCCCCGCCCAGTCCCGCAGCCGGCTGTCCTCGGCGAAGCGGACGAGATGCGCCTTGCCGGTGCGCACCATGGGGATGTGCTGGTCGCTCGGCGTCGAGTGGTCCATCCGACCGGGCAGGTCCTGGATCCGCTGGTCCAGGCTGCCGCCGAGCGCCACGTTCAGCTCCTGCATGCCGCGGCAGATCGCCAGCAGCGGCACGCCGCCCTGGATGGCGGCGCGGATGAGCGGCAGCGTCGTCGCGTCGCGCTGGAGGTCCTCGGGCGTGCCTTCGGCATGGGCCGGGCCGTCGTAATGGCCGGGCCAGACATTGCTGCGGCTGCCGGTGAAGATCAGGCCGTCGAGGCGCGGCAGGATCTCGGGCGCCAGCGCCTCCCCGGCCGCCGGCAGCAGCACCGGCGTGCCGCCGACCGGCCCGAGCACCACCCGGACGTAGCTGTCGGACGCTGCGTGGTTGGGCGTGTTGAAGATGCCGAAGCCCTTCACGCAGCAGGAGATGCCGATCAGCGGTCGCATGGGCGTAACAAACCGCGCGGCCGTGGCCAATTCAAGGCAGGATTGCGTGCCCCAGACCTGAGGATGGCACCGCAACGCACCGCGCACGGGCAGGCGTTCAGCGCTGCTGCTCCAGACGTTCGCGGAAACGCGGGTCGTTGAAGGCGAAGAGGAAGGGGTCGAACCGCTCGCCGACGCGCTGCTCCGTCAGGGTGACGCGGGTGATCCGCCCCTGCGCGTCCTGCACCACCCATTGGCGGAGCTGCATCGGCTCCTCCTCCAGGACGAGCTGGATGCGGCCCTCGCCGGCGTTGTTCGTGCGGTGGACGGTCACGCGCAGCAGCCCGCCGGCGCGCTCGACGTTCGACACGGTCACGTCCCCGGTCAGGCGCAGCGGGCTGCGCAGCAGCACGCCGAGCGGCGTCGAGGAGAGGGGAACGACGCTCGCCTGCCGCAGCTCCCCGTCCCAGTGGAAGAACTGGGCGTCGGCGGCGATGAGCAGCGTCTGCTCCGGCGGGTCGTATTCGAAGCGCATCCGCGACGGGCGCCAGATGTAGGCCGTGCCCTGCGCGCTGCCGCCGCCCTGCGCGGTCTGGAGGAAGCGGGCGCGCAGCGTCGTCAGCGTGTTGAAGTAGGCCTCGACGCGCCCGACCACCTCGGCCGCGCTGTTGGCGGGCGTCTGGGCCTCTGCGCCGCGACCGAGGAGGGGAGGCGCCGCGAGGGCGGCGGCGGACAGCAGGGAACGACGCTTCATGCGGATCATGTGGCAGCCGGCGCGAGGGCGCACAACCTTACCACAGAATTTTTCGAGCTAAGCAATAACCGTCTGATTGCAAAGCCGTTTTCGGACCAGTCGCCGGCAGCGGCGGCGCACTTCCAATCACCAAGAGAGGACGACCAGACCATGGCTCAGCAAGGTGGCGGGACCTCCAATCGCGGCTTCGCCTCGATGGACCCGGACAAGCAGCGTGAGATCGCCTCGAAGGGTGGCCAGTCGGTCGCGCCCGAGGATCGGAGCTTCTCGAAGGATCACGAGCTGGCGGCGGAAGCCGGCCGCAAGGGGGGTCAGGCCTCCCATGGCGGCCAGCAGAGCGCCCAGGGCGGCGGCCAGGGCCAGCAGGGCGGCGGCGGCGGTGGCGGTGGCCAGCGCGGCGGCGGCGGCAACTTCGCCCAGGACCGCGAGCGCGCCAGCGAGGCCGGCCGCAAGGGCGGCGAGAACTCCCGCGGCGGTCGCTGAACCGCGGGGAGGGCGCGTCCCTCCCGCCGCGTGACGTGGGACGGGCGCGGCGCGCAGGCGCCGCGCCCGTCGGCCGTTCAGGCGCCGGGCGCCGTTTCCCGCGTCGGGCGAAACCTCTATCCCCTGGGCGATGCCGCTCCTCGCCCTCGATGCCGCGCTCGCGCGCTGCTCGGCCGCCATCGTCGCCGAGGACGGCACGATCCTGGCCGAAGCCTCCGAAGCCATCACGCAGGGACAGCCGGCGCGGCTTCCGGCGCTGGCGGCGCGGGTTCTGGCCGACGCCGGCCTCCCGGGCAGCGGGCTTTCGGCGGTGGCCGCCATCGTCGGGCCGGGCAGCTTCACCGGCCTGCGCACCGCCCTGGCCCTGGCGCAGGGCATCGGCCTGGCGGCGGCCCGGCCGGTCATCGGCGTCACCACGGGCGAGGCGCTGGCCGCCGCCGCGCCCGCCGGCGTCACCGTCTGGGCCACGACGGACAATCGCCGCGGCGCCCTCTTCCTCGAACGCGTCGGCCAGGCCCCGCCCGAGGTCGTGCGCGAGGAGGACCTCCCCGCGCCGGCGGGCTTCACCCTGATCCTGGGCGATGCGGCGCCCCGGGCCACCGCCCGGCTCGCCGCCCGCGGGCACCGGGTGGCCCTGGGCGACGCCC
>JAIEOO010000064.1 GCA_019750475.1 Acetobacteraceae bacterium
AGCGCCTCCACGGCGGCGAGCGGCGCGGCCTCCACCGCCGCCGCCAGCCGCTCGCCCAGCAGGCGCTGGGCGCGGACGCGCAGCGCCGTGTCGGGCTCGGCGATGGCGAAACGGGCCTTGGTCGTCTTGCCGAAGCGCAGCGTGAAGTCGAGCTGCTTGCCGAGCAGCAGCACCGCATCGGCCTGCGCCAGCATCGTGGCGAAATCCCCGAGGGACGGATCGTTCAGCCCGCGCGGGCTCTCCATCAGCGCGACGGGCAGACCCGTCGCCGCTTCGAGCGCCGCGAGGGCCGCGCGCCCCGCCGGCGTGTTGAGCGAGGGCCCGGCCGCGATGACCGGCCGCTCCGCCGACGCGAGCAGCGCGGCGAGCGGCGCCATGTCCGGCGCGGGCTCGGCGGGCGGGTGGAAGGCATCCGGGGCCGGCGGCGTCGCCTCGCCCAGGGCCTCGACCACGTCGGTCGGCAGCGAGACATGCACCGGCCCCGGCCGCCCGGCGCGGGCGACGCGGAAGGCCCGCGCCACCTCCTCGCCCAGATCCTCGGTGTGGCGCGCCAGCCAGGCGCCCTTGCAGAGCGGCGCCGCCATCTCGACCTGCGGCGTCTCCTGGAAGGCGCCGTCGCCCAGCTCGTTCAGCGGCGCGTGGCCCGAGAGCAGGAGGATCGGCGTCTCCGACCCCGCCGCCGTCGGCAGGGCGGCGACGGCGTTGGTGTGACCCTGCCCGCCGGTGACGAGGGCGACGCCCACCTCGCCCGTCAGCCGCGCCCAGGCATCGGCCATGTGCACGGCGGCGGCCTCGTGCCGGACATGCACGATCTCGATCGGCGAGCCATGGGCCGCGTCATAGACCGGCATGATGTGGTTGCCGGAGAGGGAGAAGACGCGGGTCACGCCCCCCGCTTCCAGCGCGCGCCACAGGATGTCCGCCCCCCTCGCGCGGCCCTGGTGCGTGCGGCTCTCGATGCGCTGTCCGTCGGGCATGACCGTTCCCTCTCCTGAGGGCATCATGGTCGCCCGGTCTTGTATAAGACTCAAGACCGTCGCACTCTGGTCCGACTGGGGAGGAACGGGATGGCCGAGACCGAGCTGGCCGAGGACAAGGCTCTCGCCTGGACCGTCAAGGTCTGGCGCGGCGACGCGGCGGGCGGCGGCTTCGCCGAATACGCCGTGCCCGCGCGGGCGAACCAGACGGTCCTCGACATCGTCACCCACATCCAGCGCGAGCTGGACCCGAGCCTTGCCTACAGGTTCGCCTGCCGCGTCGGCATGTGCGGCTCCTGCGCGATGGAGGTGAACGGCCGCGCCCGCTGGACCTGCCGGACCCATGCCAGCAAGGTCGTGACCGAGGGCGGCACGCTGGAGCTGCGGCCGCTGGCGAACCTGCCGGTCATCCGCGACCTCGCCACCGACATGGCGCCCTTCTTCGACAAATGGGCCAAGGCCGGCGGCCGCTTCCAGCCCAAGGACGCGAAGGACGGAGAGGTGCCGGCGGACTTCGCCGTGGTGCCCCCCGCCTCGAAGAAGCGGCAGGAGGCCGATGCCGGCATCGAGTGCATCGGCTGCGGCGTCTGCTACGCCTCCTGCGACATCGTCGCCTGGAACCCCGACTATCTCGGCCCGGCGGCGCTGAACCGCGCCTGGACGCTGGTGAACGACGTGCGCGACGGCGCGCGGCGCGGGCGGCTCGACGCCGTCGCGGGCGATGCCGGCTGCCATTCCTGCCACTCGACCCAGTCCTGCACCGAGCGCTGCCCCAAGAACCTCGACCCCTCCTCCGCCATCGCCGGGCTCAAGCGCTCGATCTTCTGGCGCTTCCTCGAACCGGGAGGGGACCGATGAGGGGCCAGGTCCATCTCTGGGCGGCGCAGCGCGTCACCGCCGCCCTCCTCGCCGTCGCGGTGCTGGTGCACCTCGTGACGATCCTCCTCGCGGTGCGGGGCGGCCTCACGGCGGGGGAGATCATCGGCCGCCTCTCGGGCAGCGAGACCTGGCTGCTGTTCTACGCCGTCTTCGCCCTGTCGGCCGGGCTGCACGCCGCCATCGGGCTGCGCAACGTGGGCGCCGAATGGCTCGGGCTGCGCGGGCGGCGGGCCGATCTCGCCTGGCTCGGGGTCGGGCTGCTGACCGCGCTCTTCGGCATCCGCGCCGCCTGGGGGCTCTATGCCGCTTGACGCCACGCACCGCCTCGACCTCCGGGCGCGGAACCACCCGGCCTATTGGGGCTTCGTGCTGCACCGCCTCTCGGGGATCGGTCTCGCGCTGTTCCTGCCGCTGCATTTCTGGGCGCTCGGCCAGGCGATCCAGGGCGAGGCCGCGCTCGATGGCTTCCTGCGCTGGACCGACAACGCGCTGTTCAAGTTCGCCGAATGGGGCCTCGTCGTCCTGCTGGCGCTGCACCTCGCGGGCGGGCTGCGGGTGATGGCGCTCGAGTTCCTGGGCTGGCGCGCGCGCCAGAAGGACCTCGTCGCGGCGTCCGCCGGCTTCGCCCTCCTCATCGGCCTGCTGTTCCTGTTCCATGCTGGCTGACGCGCTGCTGCTCTCGGGCGCCTGCTTCGTCGCGGCCTTCTGCGCCGGCGTCGCGGGCTTCGCCTTCGTCCTCGTCGGCGCGGGGCTGCTGCTGCACTGGCTGCCGCCGGCAACCACGGCGCCGGTCCTCGTGATGGGCAGCTTCGTCGCGCAATCCCTCGCCCTCCGGGCCGTGTGGCGCTTCATCGACTGGCCGCAGCTCCGCCGCTACCTGCTCTTCGCGCTGCCGGGCGTGCCGATCGGCGTCTGGCTCCTCGCCCATGTCCCGGCCGCGCCGATGACGGCCGGCGTCGGCCTGCTGCTCACCCTCTATGCCGGCTACATGCTGGCGCGGATCGGGCTGCGCATGGCGCCGCCGAGCTTCCGCGGCGGCCCCCGCGCCGACAGCGCCGTCGGCTTCGCGAGCGGCGTGCTCGGCGGCATCGGCGGCTATGTCGGCGCGCTGCCGGCCATGTGGGCCGACGCCCAGGGCCTGCCCAAGGAAGCGACGCGCGGCCTGCTGCAGCCCTTCATCGTCGCCATGCAGCTCGCCACCCTGCCCATGCTCGCCGTCGCCGGCTTCTTCACCTGGGAGGCCGCCTGGCTCACCCTGGTCGCGCTGCCCGGGATGGTGGGCGGCATGATCCTGGGCCTGATGGTGTTCCAGCGCCTGCCCCAGCAGGCCTTCCGCCTCGTCCTGCTGGTGCTGCTGCTCGTGTCCGGCCTGTCGCTGCTCGCCTGAGGGAGATCGCCATGACCGTCCTCGCCCCGCCCGCCACGCTCCGCGTGGACCCCGACGCCATCGAGGAAGCGGCGAAGCTTCTCTACATCCGCGCGCTCAAGGTGCTGCCGGACGACATCAAGGCCGGCTTCGCCCGCCTCGATGCCACCGAGAGCGACGCCACGGCGAAATCCATCCTCGCCACGATGATCGAGAACATCGGCGTCGCCGAGCGCACCGACAACCTGCTCTGCCAGGACACGGGCATCCCCATCTTCAACGTCCGCGTCGGCCGCCACGTCGAGGTGGATGGCTGGGCGCTCAAGCAGGCGATCCGCCGCGGGACGGCGCGCGCCACGCGGGAGCACCCGCTGCGCTCCTCCGTCGTGCATCCCATCACCCGCGTGAACGAGCACACCTCCTGCGGGCTGCACGTGCCCGTCATCAACATCGACTTCGTCGAGGAGGAACGGGTCCTCGCCCTCGAGATGATCCCGAAGGGCTCGGGCTCGGAGAACGGGTCCTTCCTGCAGATGCTCATTCCGGCGGACGGCCTCGCGGCGGTGAAGCGCTTCGTCGTGGACGCCGCGATCCGTGCCGGCGGCAAGGTCTGCCCGCCCACCATCCTGGGCGTCGGCGTCGGCGGCACCTCCGACCTGTGCATGCACCTCGCCAAGGTCGCGGCGACGCGCCCCCTCGGCTCCCGCTGCGAGGATGCCGAGGGCGCGCAGCTTGAGGCCGAGCTGTCCGAGGCCGTGAACAGCCTCGGCATCGGGCCGCAGGGCCTGGGCGGCGACAGCACCGCCTTCGCCGTCCATGTCGAGGTCGCGGCGACGCACATCACCATGAACCCCGTCGCGGTGAACGTGCAGTGCCACTCCGCCCGCCGCGCGAGCGCGACCTTCACGCCTGAGGGCGTGCGGATCGGGTTCTGATGACGCCGCGCCGCGCGACGGCGGAGGACCGCCACGCCCTCGCCATGCTGCTCGCCGAGCTGGCACGCGAGCATGGGCAGGATAGCGATCCCCTGGCCGCGGCTGACACGCTGCTCGCGGGCAAGGGCAAGGCCGGCCCGGTCGTTCTGGTGGCGCCCGAGGGCGCGGCGCTGCTCGGCTTCGCCGCGCTGGTCGGACATTTTCCGGCACGCGGCTTCACCTGGGGGCTGACCCTGACGGATCTCTTCGTGTCGGCGTCGCACCGCTCCAAAGGTGTGGGCCGCGCGCTGCTCCGCGCCGCCTGCGCCTTCGCACGCGAGGAAGGCTACACGCGCGTGGAAAACGCCGTGCGCGAGGACGAACCCTTGCCCCGGCACTTCTACGCGGCCCTCGGCATCGCGCCGGCGCCGCGCCATGTCTACCGCCTCGAAGGCGCCCTGCTCGACCGCCTCGCCACGGAAGCCGCCGCATGACCCACCACACCCTCCACATGCCCTGCACCGAAGCCGACATCCGCAAGCTCCGCGCGGGCGACACGGTGACGCTGCAGGACACGCTGTTCGGCATCCGCGACGCGACGCAGATCCACATGTTCGATCGCGGCCGCCGCACCCGCTTCGACCTGCGCGGCCACGCGGTGATCCACACCGCGCCCAACGTCCGCAAGGTCGAGCGCTCGGGCACGAACCAGGCGGGCTACGAGGCCGTCTGCATCGGCACCACCACCTCCGACCGCATGGAGCGCTTCACCCGCCCGCTGATGGAGCGCGAGGGCGTGCGCATCATCATCGGCAAGGGCGGCCTGCGCGAGGACAGCGCGAAGGCCTTCCAGGAACTCGGCGGGTGCTACCTCGCCGTCATCGGCGGCGCCGCCGCGCTCGAGACCACCTGGATCGCCGCGATCGAGGACGTGGATCTCGACGACCTCAACCCGGAGAGCCTGTGGCGCTTCGCGATCCAGGATTTCGGCCCGCTCATCGTCGGCATGGACAGCCACGGCGGCAGCCTCTACCGCGACGTCCAGCGCGACGTCGAAGCGCGCCGCGCCGCGGTGCTGGCCAAGCTGGGGGCGGCATGATCGCCCGCGCCGCCCTCGCCCTGGCGTTGCTGGCGACGCCCGCCGCGGCCGAGTGCCTGCGCTACGACGCCCCGGCGGAGCTCGACGGGCGCATCCACCGCCGCATCGTCCCCGGCCCGCCCAACTACGAGAGCCTCACCCAGGGCGACCGCGCCGAGACGATCTTCGTCCTCGAACTCGCGCAGCCCATCTGCGTCGCGGCCGATCCGCGCGACCCGGTCGGCAGCCCCGCCGTCGCCCAGGTGAGGCGCGTGCAGCTCGTCCTGCCCGGCGAGCGGCGCCGCCTGCGCGAGGGGCAGCGCTTCCGCGCCGCGGGCCGGCTGTTCCACGCCCATGCGGGCCACCACCGCACCGACATCCTGATCGAGGTCAGCCGATGACCGCCATCGAGCGCCGCCGCACCGACATCCTGGTCCTCGGCTCCGGCGGGGCCGGGCTCCTCGGCGCGCTGCACGCCCGGCAGGGCAACCCGTCGCTCACCGTCACCGTCGCGGTGAAGGGGCTGCTCGGCAAGTCGGGCTGCACCCGCATGGTCCAGGGCGGCTACAACGTGGCCCTCGCCGCCGAGGACAGCGCCGAGCGCCACTTCATGGACACGCTCGACGGCGGCAAGTGGCTCAACGACCAGGACCTCGCCTGGACGCTCGTCACCGTGGCGCAGACCCGCATCCGCGAGCTGGAGAACCGCTGGGGCTGCTTCTTCGACCGCAACCCGGACGGCACGATCCACCAGAAGGCCTTCGCCGGGCAGACCTTCGACCGCACGGTCCACAAGGGCGACCTCACCGGCATCGAGATCATCAACCGCCTGGCCGAACAGAGCTGGGCCGCAGGCATCGAGCGGATGGAGGAGCATCGCGCGCTCGCCCTGCTGCCCTCGAGGGACGGCTCGCGCCTCGCCGGCGTGCTGCTGCTCGACATCCGGCGCGGCGCTTACGTGCTGGTGGAGGCGAAGGCCGTGCTGCTCGCGACCGGCGGCGGCCCGACCATGTACAAGTACCACACCCCGTCCGGCGACAAGTCCTGCGACGGGATGGCGATGGCGCTGCGCGCCGGTCTCGCGCTGCGGGACATGGAGATGGTGCAGTTCCACCCGACCGGCGTGCTGGCCGGCCCCGGCACGCGGATGACCGGCACCATCATCGAGGAAGGGCTGCGCGGCGCCGGAGGCTACCTGCTGAACGGCGATGGCGAGCGCTTCATGCACGCCTACGACCCGCGGGGCGAGCGCGCGACGCGCGACATCGTCAGCCGCTCCATGCAGCGGGAAATCCTGGCCGGCCGCACCAATGCCGAAGGCGGCCTCTGGATCGAGATGGGGCATCTCGGCCCCGAGAATGTGCGCCGCCAGTTCAAGGGCATGGTCGAGCGCTGCGCCGACATGGGCTTCGACCTCGCGGGCGGGCGCGTCCCCGTCGTGCCCACCGCCCATTACATGATGGGCGGCGTGGTCTTCGCCGCCGATGGCAGCACCGCCCTGCCCGGCCTCTTCGCCGCGGGGGAGGACACGGGCGGCGTGCACGGCGCGAACCGGCTCGGCGGCAACGGCGTGGCGAACTCCACCGTCTTCGGCGGGATCGCGGGCGATGCCATGGCGCGCTGGGTGCCGCGCCACGGCGAATGGGCCGAGGCCGACCCCGCCGCGCTCGACGCCGCCATCGCCGCGGCGGAGGCGCCGTTCCGCGCCAGGCCCGCCTCCCTCTCCCCGCTGCGCGACCGCCTCGCCGACCTCATGTGGGACGACGCCGGCATCCTGCGCGACCGCGCGGGGCTGGAGCGC
>JAIEOO010000269.1 GCA_019750475.1 Acetobacteraceae bacterium
GCTGCCGCCGCGCGAGCGGGGGCGGATCCCGCCGGGCACGCAGGCGCCGCCGCGCGCCGAAGCGCGGCAGCGGCGTCTCGCGACGATGGAGGTTCGGCCCGCGGCTCATTCCCCGCCGGCCCTGGGCGTCATCACGCCCACATAGAGGGGGTCGGACACCCGCGCCGCAAGCCCCGGCCGTGCAAGGTTCTGTTCATGGCGGCGTTGCAGGCTCGGCTTCCATGGACACGCAGGCCCGCTCCTCCCTCCGCTCCGCCTTCGCCCTCGCGCTGCGCTCCGCGCTGGAAGGGCGGCGCAACGCCGCCTGCCAGCTGGAGGAGATCGGCTACGGCATCCGCGCGGCCCTGGAAGATGGTCGCCACGGCCCGCCAGCCGAGGTGGTGGCCGACATGCGCCACCGCGCCGTCCTCGCCGCCGAGCTGGAAGCCGCCATGAACGAGCTGCGGCGGGAACTCGACCAGGTCTGACCGCTGGACGCGGCCGGGGCGGGACGGGATAACCGGCCGCGAATGCCCGTTCCCAGCCTTGGGTTGCCGGTCGAGGAGGCGCTGCCCGCCCTCCGCGCCGCCCTCGCCTCCCGCGCCAACGCCGTCCTCGTCGCGCCGCCCGGCGCGGGCAAGACCACCCTCGCGCCGCTCGCGCTGATGGGGGAGGGCTGGGCGCAGGGCGGCAAGCTGCTGGTGCTGGAGCCCCGCCGCGTCGCCGCCCGCGCCGCCGCCCGCCGCATGGCGGAGCTGCTGGGGGAAGGCGCGCCGGGCGGCACGGTGGGCCTCGCGACGCGGCTCGACCGCGCCGTGTCCGACCGCACCCGCGTCGAGGTCATCACCGAAGGGCTGCTGGTGCGTCGCCTGCAGAACGACCCCGGCCTCGACGGCGTGGCGGCGGTGCTGTTCGACGAGGCGCATGAGCGCCACCTCGAGACCGATCTCGGCCTCGCCCTCTGCCTCGACCTTCAGCGTGGCTTGCGGCCGGAGCTGCGGATCCTGGCGATGTCCGCCACGCTCGATGCCGCGGGCTTCACCGCCCTGCTCGACGCGCCGCTGGTGGAGAGCCTGGGCCGCGCCTTCCCCGTCCGCGTCGAGCACGCGAAGCGCGACCTGACCGATCCGCGCGACCTGCCCGAGGCCATGGCGAAGGCCATCCGCGACGTCATGGCGCGCGAGCCTGGCGACCTCCTCTGCTTCCTGCCCGGCTGGGGCGAGATCCGCCGCACCCAGGAGCGCCTGGCAGGCCTCGACGCCGACGTGCTGCCGCTGCATGGCGAGTTGCCGCCGGCCGAGCAGGACCGCGCCCTCACGCCCGGTCCGCGGCGCCGCGTCGTCCTCTCCACCTCCATCGCCGAGACGTCGCTCACCGTCCCCGGCGTGCGGATCGTGGTGGATGGCGGCTTCCGCCGCGCCCCGCGGCTCGACCCGTCGAGCGGCCTGACGCGCCTCGTCACCACCCGCATCTCCCGCGCCGCGGCCGAGCAGCGCGCCGGCCGCGCCGGCCGCACCGAGCCCGGCGTGGCGCTCCGCCTCTGGAGCGAGCCGCTGCATCGCGGCCTGCCGTTGCAGGACCGGCCGGAGATCCTGGAGAGCGAGCTCTCTGGCCTCGTGCTCGACTGCGCCGCCTGGGGTGCCGAGCCGCGCGACCTGCCCTTCCTCGACGCGCCGCCCGAGGGCGCGCTGGCCGCCGCCCGCGCCCTGCTGCGCGACCTGGACGCGATGGATGGCGAAGGCCGGATCACCACGACCGGCCGGCGGATGGCCCGCCTCGGCACCCATCCGCGCCTCGCCCGCATGATGGTCGCCGCCGAGCACGAGGGGGAGGCCGCGCTTGCCGCCGACCTCGCCGCCCTGCTGGAGGAGCGCGACCCGGTGCGGGAGCGCCCGGGGGGAGACAAAGCGCCCGCCGACATCCTGTGGCGCGTGGACGCGCTGCACGGCCACGCCTCGGGCGAGTTCGACCGCGGCGCCATCCAGCGCATCCGCCGCGCCGCCGCGATGCACCGCCGGCGCCTCGGCATCCATGGCAACACGCCGCCCGAGGGCGATGCGGGCTCGCTCCTCGCCGCCGGCTTCCCCGATCGCGTGGCGCTGAAGCGGGGGGCCATGGACGGCGCCTTCCGCCTGTCCGGCGGGCAGGGCGCCCGGCTGCCGGCAACCGACCCGCTCGCCAAGCGGACCATGCTGGCGGTCGCCGACCTGGAGCTGAAGGGCACGGACGCGCGCATTCGCATGGCCGCGCCGCTCGACCGCGCCGCGCTGGAGGCTCGCTTCCCCGACCGCTTCCGCACCGAGGAGGGCGCGGCCTTCGACGCCCGCGCGGGTGCCGTGCTGGCCCGCCGCCGCGTCCTGTTCGGGCCCCTCGTGCTGGAGGAAGCGCCGCTTCCCTCGGCCGACCCCGCCGTGATCGCCGAGGCCCTGGCCCGCGCCGCCGCCGAGCGCGACTTTGCCGACCTGGCCTGGACCGATGCGGCGAAGCAGTTGCGCGCCCGCATCGCCCGCATGCGCGCCCTCGAAGGCGATCCGTGGCCGGAACACCCGCTGACCGCCGACACCCTCGCGCCGCACCTGGCCGGCCTGACGAAGCTGAGCGAACTGAAGACGGTGGACCCCGTCGCCGTCATGCTGC
This sequence comes from Acetobacteraceae bacterium, assembly GCA_019750475.1. GTDB lineage: Bacteria > Pseudomonadota > Alphaproteobacteria > Acetobacterales > Acetobacteraceae > Roseococcus. The sequence continues at coordinate 2,617 of JAIEOO010000269.1, forward strand.
CCTGGGATCTGCGCCGCCGCCTCGACGAGGCGTTGCCCGCGCGCATCGCCCTGCCGCAGGGCCGCAGCGCCGCCGTGGACTACGCGGCCGGGATCCCCACGCTCGAAGCGCGGGCGCAGCATTTCTACGGCATGGCGGCCCTGCCGAAGCTCGCGGGCGGGCGGATCCCGCTTCAGGCCGCGCTTCTGTCGCCCGCCGGGCGGCCGATCGCCCTGACGTCCGACCTCGCGGGATTCTGGAAGGGCGGTTGGCTCGACGCGAGGAAGGACATGCGCGGCCGCTACCCCAAGCATGACTGGCCGGAGGATCCGTCGGCGGCGTAACCGAACGCCGGAGCAACCATTCTTGGCAACGCTTGCAACCATACGGTCCTTACAGTGAACATGAAGGCACTGGACGGCCGAGTCGGGCCGCCAAAAGGGTTTCATCCGCGACGCATGACCTCCCGCGCAGACATGTCCCGCCGGCGCCTGATCCTGGGTGGTCTGGCGCTGCCGCCGATGCTGGCGGGCTGCGCGGCCAGCACCACGCCCGCCGCCGCCCAGCGCGGCGCCCTGCCCGACTTCGCCGACCTGGCGGAGCGCGTGCTGCCGGCCGTGGTCAACATCGCCGTCAGTTCCGAGGCCCAGATCCAGGCCCCGCCCGAGTTCCGCGGCACGCCCTTCGAGCGCTACTTCCGCGGCCGCCGGGAACGCACCCAGGGCGCGGGCTCGGGCTTCGTCATCGATCCGGCCGGCTTCATCGTCACCAACAACCACGTCGTCGGCCAGGCGCAGCGCGTCACCGTCTCCCTGCAATCCGGTCAGGAGCTGCAGGCGCGCGTGGTCGGCGGCGACGAGCTGACCGACCTCGCCCTCCTGCGGGTCGAGGCGCGCAACCCCCTGCCCGCGGTCGGCTGGGGCAGCTCCTCGGCGCTGCGGATCGGGCAATGGGTTCTCGCGGCCGGGAATCCCTTCGGCCTCGGCGGCTCCGTCACCTCGGGAATCGTCTCGGCCCGCGGGCGCGACATCGGCGCCGGGCCCTTCGACGACTTCATCCAGACCGACGCCGCCATCAACCCCGGCAATTCCGGCGGGCCGCTGTTCAACACGGCGGGCGAGGTGATCGGCATCAACACCGCCATCTACTCCCCTTCCGGCGCCAATGCCGGCATCGGCTTCGCCACCCCGTCCGACCTCGCGCGGCCAGTGATCGAGACGTTGCGCCGCGACGGCCGCGTGGAGCGCGGCTGGCTCGGCGTCGAGGTGCAGGACCTCGTGCCCGAGGATCCGCGCGCCAACCGCCGCGCCGTGCTGGTCGCGGGCCTGGTGCGCAACGGGCCGGCGGCGCGCGGCGGGCTGCGCGTCGGCGACATCGTCGTGGCCATCAACGGGGAACGCATGGAGACCGGGCGCGCCCTCGTCCGCACCATCGCCGCGGTCGCGCCGGGCCAGGCGGTCCGGCTGAGCGTGCTGCGGGACAACCGCAACCAGGACCTGACCATCACCGTCGGCCGCCGCCCGCCCGGACCCGGGTGAGGACGGGCGGCGCCGACCGGCCGGGACGAGGAAGGAAGGAAGAACGACGATGATGCGTATTCTGCTGGTCGAGGACGACGCCGAGGTCGCCCGCTTCGTGAAGAAGGGCCTTCAGGAGGCCGGGCACACCGTCGAGCACGCGACGAACGGCCGCGACGGCCTGTTCCTGGCCGCGAGCGAGAGCTTCGACATGCTCGTGCTCGACCGCATGCTGCCGGGCGGCGTGGACGGCGTCCGCCTCGTCGAGACGCTGCGCGGCCAGGGCAACCGCACGCCCGTCCTCTTCCTCTCGGCGCTCTCCGCCGTGGACGAGCGCGTGAAGGGCCTCAAGGCCGGCGGCGACGACTACCTGGTGAAGCCCTTCGCCTTCGCCGAGCTGCTGGCGCGCGTCGAGGCGCTGGGGCGCCGCCCCTCCTCCGACGCGCCGGTGACGAAGCTGCGCGTCGCTGACCTGGAGCTCGACCTGCTGTCGCGCACCGTGACGCGGGGCGGCAAGAAGATCGACGTGCAGCCGCGGGAGTTCCGGCTGCTCGAGCACCTGATGCGCCATGCCGGCCAGGTCGTCACCCGCACCATGCTGCTCGAGAAGGTGTGGGACTACCACTTCGACCCGCAGACCAACGTCATCGACGTGCATGTCTCGCGGCTGCGGCAGAAGCTCGACAAGGGCTTCGACAAGCCGCTGATCCACACCGTCCGCAACGCCGGCTACATGATCCGGGCGGAGGCATAATGCATTCCCCACGACAGTTTTCGCCGGCGCTGCGCTTGGCGAAAACCGTCGTGGGGGTCCCGGTTGGGGGTTGCGCCGGGTGGGTATGACGCGCCCGGTCGGCGGGGGTGGCTGCGCTGATGCTGGACAGTGGCTCCGCCCTCGCGGCGGAGCCGCTTCGGGGCATCGGGGCGGGCCCTGGATGCCGGGTGCGCTCGGGGCCTTTGCGACCGAATGCGGGGAGGGGCCTGACCGCCGCAGATGGCTTAGGTGTCGGATGGGCGCGAGGCGATGGACGTGACGGCGCCGCCGGGGCGGCGGGTGGCGGGCGCGGGAGGCTTGGCGCGGCCGGGGCCGCCGGGGCCGCCGCGCCTGCTGCAATCGGCGGGCTTCCGCTTCGCCCTGCTGTTCGGCGGCACCTTCTCCATCGCCGCGGGCTTCCTGATCGCCATCCTGTGGTGGGCGACGGCGGGCGCGCTCGATCGCCAGACCATCGCGGCCATCCGCGCCGACACCGTCGCCCTCCAGGAACGCTACCGCGACGGCGGCGCCGCGGCCCTGATCGAAGCCATCGAGGAACGCCTCGCCCTCGATGCCGAGGCGGAGACCATCTACCTCCTGATCAACCGCGAGGGCCGGAAGCTGGCCGGCAACCTGGAGCGCTGGCCCGACGCGCTGGGCGATGACGGCGCCTGGGCGCGCACCACCATCCAGCATGACGGCGCCACGGCCGAGGCCAGGATCCACCGCCACGACCTGCCGGGGCTGCGCCTCCTCGTCGGGCGCGACGAGAGCGAGCGCGTGCAGCTCCGCCTGCTGCTGACCGAGGGCGTGGTGTGGTCGCTCGGCGCGATGATCGTCTTCGCCGTCATGGGCGCCTCCCTCGTGCGGCGCGTCCTGCAGCAGCGGATGAAGCCCACGGTGGACACGGCCCTCGCCATCGCCGCCGGCGACCTCACGAGCCGCGTCCCGTTCAGCGGCGCGCAGGACGAGTTCGACCGCCTGGCCGCGACGATGAACACCATGCTCGACCGCATCGTCACGCTGATGGCCGGGGTGCGCAGCGTGTCGGACGCGATCGCCCACGACCTCCGCACGCCGATCGCGCGCGCGCGCACCAAGCTCGAGGAAGCGCTCGCCACGGCCGAGGACGAGGCCGCGCTGCGCGCCGCGCTCGAGGAAGGGATCGCCGACCTCGACGGGATCACCCGCATCTTCCAGGCGCTGCTCCGCATCGCCGAGGCCGAGGCCGGAGCCCGCCGCGCCGCCTTCGCCCCGCTCGACCTGCCGGAGGTGCTGCGCGACGTGGCCGAGTTCTACGAGGCCATGGCCGAGGCGCGCGACCAGCGGCTCGAAACCGACTGGCCGGAGCACATCCCCCTCGTCGGCGACCGGGACCTGCTGCTCCAGGCCGTCGCCAACCTCCTCGACAACGCGATCAAGTTCACGCCCCAGGGCGGCGTCGTCCGCCTCACCGCCCGCACCGACGAGGCCGGCGCGACGATCGGCGTCGCCGATTCCGGCCCCGGCCTGTCGGAGGAGGACAAGGTCCGCGCGATGGATCGCTTCTTCCGCGCCGACCAGTCGCGGGGGACGCCGGGCTCGGGGCTCGGCCTGTCGCTGGTGCGGGCCGTGGTCCAGCTGCATGGCGGCGAGGTGGTGCTGCGCGACGCGCTGCCTGGGCACACGCCGCCCGGCCTGCTGGTGGAGCTGCACGTGCCTGCCACCGCCGCGGGCGGATGACGGAGGCTTCACACCCCTCCCATCGCGGGTTGAAGCCGCGGGGCGCATTGGCAGGGCATGCGGAGGCTCCTCGCATTGCCGATGATGGTCGCGATGGCTGCCGCCGCGCAGCCATCCGATGTCACGCTCCGGGTCACGACCGAGAGCGCCGAGTATTGCGACCATCTCGCCGGCCGGCTGCCGCCGGCGCCCGAACTGACGCTCGCCGCGCGGAACCTGGCGCAGGAGGGCCAGCGCCTCTGCGCCACCGGCCACGTCCGCACCGGCATCGCCAAGCTGCGCCGCGCGCTGCGCGCCAGCCAGCCCGACCCGCGCGTCCCGACGGGCTGACACGAACGGCCCTGGAGAGGCGCCCGCCAGGGGGGCGCGGACGGTGCCGGGGCCGCTTGCACCGCGCGCGCCGGGTCGGCCACCACCCATCGCGGCGAGCCGCGACGGGGCCCGGCGTGGC
>JAIEOO010000126.1 GCA_019750475.1 Acetobacteraceae bacterium
GGCGCTCGGACAGGCCGTGCCCGCCTGGGCGCTGCGGTGACGCGGCCGGACCGCGCCGGGCGGCGCGGGATGCGGTCACGCGGAATCGGGCGTCGGCGGTGGTTGGCGGGACGGCTCAGCGCCCGGGCGACGTCGCCGTCGCGGCTCGTCCGTTACGGGGCGCCGATGACGGCGGCGATCTCCTCGGGCGAGCATCCGGCCTCGCGCAGCACCGCCTCGGTGTCGGCGCCGAGCGCCGGGGCGGGGCGGTCGGGCCGCGCGTCGAGGCCCGGGAACAGCACCGGCTGGCGGATGGCGCGCGCCTGGCCCGCCGCCTCCAACCCGTTCGGGTCGAAGAACCCCACGGCGGCGAGATGCGGGTCGGTCAGCAGGTCGGGCAGGGCGTTCACCCGGGCATGGGGGATGTCGAGCCGCCCGAGCAGCGCGAGCCACTCGGCGGTCGCGTGCCGCGGCATCACCTCCGCGAGCCAGGCGTAGAGCTCCGCCACGCGCCGGCTGCGCTCGGTCGCGTCGCGGAACCAGCCGCTGTCGGCGATGTCGGCCCGGCCGAAATGGAGCAGCAGCCGGCGCCACTGCGCCTCGGTGTAGGGCAGCGCCCCGATCCAGCCATCGGCCGTGCGGAAGGGGCGGCGGTCGGGCGCGAACATGCGGTGGTAGCCGACCTGTTCCGGCGGGGCGCCGAAGCTGCAGGCGGCGAGGTGCTCGTTGAGGACGAAGGCGGCGACGCTCTCGAACATCGCGGCCTCGACCTCGATCGGCCCGTCCCGGCCGCGGGCGCGGGCGGCGACGGCGGCGAGGACGCCGTAGGTCGCGGTCAGCGCGGCCACCTTGTCCGCCATGACGCCGTTCACGTAGCCGGGCGCGTCGCCGCGCGCGAGCGGCAGGCCCGCGAGGCCGGAGGCGGCCTGGATCACGTCGTCGAAGGCGGGGCGTCCCGCCTCCGGACCGCCGCGCCCGAAGCCCACCGCCGCGAGGTAGATGACGCGCGGGTTCATCGCGGAACAGGCGGCGAAGTCGAAGCCGAGGCGCGCGATCGCCTCGGGCCGCATGTTGTGGACCAGCACCTCGCACCAGGGGACGAGGCGCGCGAGCGCCGCGCGCCCGGCCGCGGTCTTGAGGTCGAGCCGGACGGAGCGCTTGTTGCGGTTGTTGTTGGCGTACATGGCGCCGATCCCGGCGGGCCCGACGGGGTGCACGCCGCGGGCGATGTCGCCCTCGGGCGGCTCCACCTTCACGACGTCGGCGCCGAGATCGCCGAGGATCTGGCCGATCAGCGGGCCGTAGATCACGCTCGTCAGGTCGAGGACGCGCAGCCCGGTGAGCAGCGGAGTCATGCGCGGGGCTTCACTCCGGCCGGATGTTCGCCTCGGCGACGACCTGCCGCCAGGTGGGCAGCTCCTGGCGGATGCGCGCGTCCAGCTCGTCGGGGCCGGTCAGCAGCAGGCGCCCGCCGGCCGCGGCCATGCGCTCCCCGAGCGGCGAGCCCTGCCGCAGCGGCGCCATCTCCGCCACGAGGCGGTCCGCGACCTCGCGCGGGGTCGAACGCGGGCCCATCATGGCGAACCAGATGGCGATGCCCGTGCCGGGGACGAATTCCGCCATCGAGGGCACGTCCGGCACGGCCGCCGCGCGCCCGGCCGTGGTGACGGAGATCAGCACGGCGCGCCCCTCCCGCGTGTGGGGCAGGATGGTGGCGAGGTCGGCGCTCATCACGTCCACGTCGCCGGCGAGGAAGGCGGAGACGAGCTGCCCGCCGCCGCGATAAGGCACGTGCTGCCAGTTGATGCCGGCGCGCACCCCGAAGAGGGCGGCGGCCATGTGCGTCGTCGTGCCGTTGCCGGAGGAGCCGTAGGTGACGCGCCCCGGCTCGGCCCGCGCCGCCGCCAGCAGGCCCGGGATGTCGCGGAAGCGGTGGTTCGCGCGCACCGCGAAGCCCATTGTGCTCTCCGAGATGAGGGAGACGGGGGCGAGGTCCAGCGTCGGGTCGTAGCCGATATCGGGCTGGACGGCCGGCTGGATGCAGACCGCGCCGGTGACCATGATGAAGCTGTGGCCGTCGGTCGTCGCCATGACCTGCTTGGTGCCGACCGCGCCGCCGGCGCCGGGCCGCGTCTCGACGATGACGGGCTGGCCCAGGCGCTGCGCCAGGTGTTCGGCCAGGAAGCGGCCGGGGATCTCCACCGGGCCGCCCGGGGCGTAGGGGATGACGATGCGGATGGGCCGCGTCGGCCAGCGCGGCTGCGCGCGGGCCGGACCGATGGCGGCCGGCCCGATGCCGGCGAGGCCCGCCGCCCCCGCCAGGATGATGCTGCGGCGCCGCCGGTTCATGCTGTTCCCTCCCGTGTCCGGGGGCAGGCTACAGCATCGGCGGCCGATGGGAATCGCGACGGCGCGCCGTCAGAGCAGGGTCCAGTCGGCCCCGCCGGTCCCGGCCTCGCGCTGCGCGCGCTGCGTCAGCCCGTCCATCTCCCACAGCGCGACATGCCGGTCGGCATCGCTGAGCCAGAGGATGTCGGCGCGGTCGTCGCCGGTGGCGTCGGCGACGCGCGCCGCGGTCCAGCCCGCCCCGCCCAGGCCGAGGCTGCCGGACGCCGCGACGGTCCCGGCCACCATCAGCCAGCCCCACAGCTCCCCCGTGGCCGCGTTGCGCCACACCAGGTCGGCCCGGCCATCGCCGTCGAGATCGCCGGCGGCGAGGAAGGACCACCCGGCGCCGGCGCGGCCGGCCGCCGCGCTGGCCAGCACGGCGCCCCCGTCCATCGCCCAGACATGCACGTCGCCGCTCGTTCGGCTGCGCCAGAGGAGGTCGGCCTTGAGGTCGCCGTCGACGTCGGCGACGGCGATGAGCTGCCAGTCGGCCGCGAGGGTGCCGCCGGCGCTGCCGAGCGCCGTCAGGCCGTCCATCCGTCGCACCGTCCAGGATCCGTCCGCGCCGCGCAGCACCAGGTCGGCCTTGCCGTCGCCATCGGCGTCGCCGAGGCCCGCCACGGTCTGGCCCGGCTCCAGCAGGCCGATCGCGGCCTCGCTCGCCACGCCGCCCGGGCCGAGAAGCTGGCCGAACAGCGTGCCCGTCGTCGCTTCCGTCCACAGCAGGTCGCTGCGCCCGTCGCCGTCGAGGTCGCCCCGCGCCGCGAGCGACCAGCCGGCCCCGCCGCCGCCATAGCCGCCGCCGCGGGCGGTGCTGACCGCGCCCTCGAGCTGCCAGAGGTAAAGGCCGCCCGCGCCATCCTGCCACAGCAGGTCGGCGTAGCCGCGGCCGGTGAGGTCGTCCGGCCGCGCGGTGGCGATGGAGAGGGTGCCGTCGTCGAACACCAGCCGCTCGACGGAACCGAGCGTGTCGGTGCCCTGCGGCCCGTGGACGGTCCAGCCGGCGCCCGCGTTCTTGGTCAGCGTCGCGTCGGCGCGGTTGCCGGCGAAGATGGCGGCGTCGCGCCCCGCCCCGCCATCGAGGCTGTCATTCCCCGCGCCGCCGTCGAGCGTGTCGTTCCCGGCCGCGCCGGACAGCCGGTCGTCGCGGCCGAAGCCGGACAGGCTGTCCTCCCCGCGGCCGCCCGCGAGGCTGTCGGCGAGGGGCGTGCCGCGCCGCGTCGCGGGGCCGGTGCCCTGGCTGTAGAGGAGGGTGGCCACGCCGGTCGCCGGATTCACCGGGCCGTCGGCGTTGGGCGCGCCGATCACGATGTCCCCGAAGCCGTCGCCGTTCATGTCGCCGGCGGCGGACACCGCCTGTCCCGCGAAGGCGAAGGTCGTCCCGCCGTCGAAGGTCACGACCTCCGGTGGCGGCGGAGCCAGGTCGATGTCGGCGAAGGGGCCGGCGCCGCCCAGGATGAGGTAGGACGCCCCGGCGAGGGGGAGGTTCAGGCTCGTCGCCGGGGCGCCGACCAGCAGGTCGGCGTAGCCGTCGGCGTTCACGTCGCCGGCCGCGGCGACGGCGGCGCCGACGCCGGCCGTCTCGCTCAGGGGGCCGAAGATGGCGAAGCCCTGGGTGCTGAGGGCGGCGAGGTCGATCTCCGCCGGCAGGGTGGGACCGCCGAACACGACATAGGCGAGCCCGTCGCCCGCGACGCCGTCCGGCGCGCCGATCAGCATGTCGGCGAAGCCGTCGCCGTTCACGTCGCCGGCGAAGGCGAGCGCCAGGCCGATCTGCTCGAAATCCTCGGCGCCGTGGATCGTCAGGGCGGCGGCGCCGGGCGTGGCGAGGTCGAGGCCCGCCGGCGCGGCGCCGCCGAGGATGAGGGAGACGCTGCCATTCGCGGTGCGGCCGAGCGTGCTCGCCTGGTCGCCGGAGACGAGGATGTCGGCGAAGCCGTCGCCGTTCACGTCCGCCCCGCCCGCCACGGCCCACCCCGCGCCGTCGCCCGCCTCCGCGCCGTCGAAGCGGACGCCGTCGGCCGGATCGAGCGCCGCGAGGTCGAGATCGGCGAAGCCGGTCGTCCGGCCGAACAGCAGGTACGCGCTGCCGCTCGAGAGGCGGCCGTTGGTCCCGGCCTCCCACGCGCCCACCAGCATGTCGGCCAGGCCGTCGCCGTTCACGTCGCCCGCGGCGGCGACGGAGATGCCGGTCTCGTCGTCCGCCGCCGCGCCGTCGAAGCGAACGCCCTGCGCCGGGTCGAGCGCCGCGAGGTCGATGTCCGCGAGGCCCGTCGCGCGGCCGAAGATCAGGTAGGCGCTGCCGCTGACGTCGCGGCCGTTGTTCGAGGCCGAGGGCGCGCCGACCAGGAGGTCGGCGAGGCCGTCGCCGTTGACGTCGCCGAGGGCGGTGACGCTGAAGCCGGCCTCGTCCCGATCCGCGGCGCCCGTGATGCGCAGCGCCGCCGCGCCCGGCGCGGCGAGGTCGAGATCGGGCAGCGGCCCCCCCGTGCCGAGGACGACGTAGGCCGCGCCGGGCCGCGTGCCGCCCAGGGAGCCGCGGAAGGCGCCGATCAGGAGGTCGGCGAGGCCGTCGCCGTTGAAGTCGCCGATGGGAGCGACGGCGCTGGCCGTGCGGTCCCCGAAATCCACGCCGAAGAGGCGGGTGCCTTCACCTGGCAGGAGGTTGGAGAGGTCGGTGGGGTTGGCGAAGGCCATGAGAGCTTCCGTGCGGCGCGACCATGTTCCCCACCGCCACCGTGACAGAGTGACAGTGCGGTTTCAAGGCGCGCGGGTCGCCGCGGGGGGACGGGCGCGAAGCCTCCGCTCGTGCCGGGCGGAGGCTTCGCGCCCGGACCGGGGCCGGCCCGGTCGGTCTCGCGCTACTCCTCGCGCTCCAGCCGCTCGATCTCGGCGTCGGACAGGCCGAAATGGTGGCCGATCTCGTGGATCAGCACGTTGCGGACGAGGCGGAACAGGTCCTCCCCCGTCTCGATCCATTCGAGCAGGATGGGCTCGCGGTAGAGCAGGATCGTGTCGGGCTCCTGCATCACGTCGTGGACGGACTTCTGCGTGAGCGGCACGCCGCGGTAGAGGCCCGTCAGCTCCCAGGGGCTCTCGAGGCCCATCGCCGCGACGGTCTCGTCGTCGGGCACCTCCTCGACCAGAATCGCCGTGCCGCGGACCATGTCCCGCAGCGCCTCCGGGATGGCGGCGAGGGCGTCCTCGGCCATTTCGAGCAGATCCTCGGGCGTCGGGGGGGTGGTGTGGCGCATGGGCGCATCCACATCCGCGGCGGGACGACGTCAAGCGGAGGATTCCAGGCATGAGTGTGTCGCGGCTCGACGAGGCGCAGCGGATGCAACTGCCCGACCTGCTGCCCGAGTGGCGCATGGCGGAGGGGCGGGACGCGCTCCGGCGGGATTTCCACTTCCGCGACTTCAGCGCGGCCTGGGGCTTCATGTGCCGCGTGGCGCTGCTGGCCGAGGCGCAGGAGCACCATCCCGAATGGTCCAACGTGTACAACCGGGTGAGCATCCTGCTGACGACGCATGACGCGGACGGGCTGTCCGAACGCGACGTGCGGCTGGCCCAGGCGATCGACGCGCTGGCCTGACCGTCGAGGCGCCGCTTGCGGGCGCTGGAACGGAATGCGAACTTCGGCGCGCCATGTCAGCCGCCGCCAGCCTGCCCGCGCCGCTCCGCACCGCCTCCGTCACCCGGGCCGCGCGGCGGCACTGCGTGCAGCGGGGGTGGGCGCCGCTCCTCGAATTCGCGCTGCCGGCGGCGCTGCGGGCCGACATCATGGCCGTCAAGCCCGATGGCTGCTTCGCCATCATCGAGGTGAAGTCCTGCGCGCGGGACTTCCAGGCCGACGCCAAGTGGGAATTCTACCGCGACTGGTGCGACGAGCTGCATTTCGCCGTGGATCTCGACTTCCCGCAGGCGCTGATCCCGCCCGAGGTCGGGCTGATCGTGTGCGACGGCTTCGAGGCGCACCAGCTGCGGGAGGCGGCGACGCACCCGCTCGCCGGCGCGCGGCGCAAGAGCCTCCTCCTGCGCTTCGCCCGCGCCGCGGCCGGGCGGCTCGCCTGGCACGAGGATCCGGAGGGCGCGCAGGAGGCGCGGGCCGCCCTCCTCCTCGAGTAGCGATTTTTTCCGGGGCCGCTGTCGAATCCGGAAACCGTCGCGCGTCTCCTCGTCGCTGGCGCATCATGCGGCCGGCGCAGAGAGGAGAGATGCGATGAAGTACGCCCTGTTCATCTACGAGAATGAGAGCGTCTACGGCCCGAACCGCGACAACGAGGCGATGACGGCGATCATCGGCCGGCACATGGCGTTCAGCCAGGGGCTGGGAGCGACCATGCTGCACGGCGCCGGCCTCAAGGGCACCAACACCGCGACCACCGTCCGCATCGCGGGCGCCCGCCAGACCCTGCATGACGGCCCCTTCGCCGAGACGAAGGAGCAGCTGGGCGGCTTCTACGTCATCGAGGCGCCGGACCTCGACGCGGCGCTCGCCATCGCGCGGCAGGTGCCGATCGCCGCCGACGGCTGCGTCGAGGTGCGGCCCCTCATGTGCGCGGACTGAGCCCTGCTCGACGCCACGGTCCGGGCGGCGGGGGCGCGGATCCGGGCGGCGCTGGCCGCGCGGTTCCGCGACCTCGACCTGGCGGAGGAGGCCTTCGCCGAGGCCTGCCTGCGCGCGGCGCAACGCTGGCCGCGCGA
>JAIEOO010000210.1 GCA_019750475.1 Acetobacteraceae bacterium
GGCCGGGCCTGCGCCTCCGGCTCGTGGCGCGGGACGGAGCGGCGCTCGCGCGCGTCGCCGACGAGGCGCGGGGGAAGGGCGCCGAGGCCGAGTGGATCGCGCTCGACGTGCGGGACGGCGCCGCGCTGGCGGCGCAGCTCCTCGCCTGGGACGACGCGGCCCCCTTCGACGCCATCCTGGCCAATGCGGGCGTGACCGGCGGCACCGCCCCCGATGGCAGCGCCGAGAGCTGGGCGAGCGCCGACCGCGTGATCGGGGTGAACCTGCTCGGCGCCGTGAACACCGTCGCCCCCCTGCTGCCCCGGATGATCGCGCGCCGGGCCGGCCGGATCGGCCTCGTCGCCTCGGTCGCGGCCTTCCGGGGCCTGCCCGACAGCCCCGCCTATTGCGCGAGCAAGGCCGGGCTCTGGTCCTGGGGCGAGAGCCTGCGCGCCTATCTCCGGCCCCACGGCGTGGGCGTGACCACCATCGCGCCCGGCTTCTTCCGGTCCGACATGTCGCGCAGGTTCAGCGGCAGGCATCCCTTCGAGCTGACGCTGGAGCGCGCGGCCGCCCGCGTGCTGGACGCGCTCATCCGCGGGCAGTCGCGGGCGATCTTCCCCGGCGTGATGGGCCATGGGCTGCGGCTGCTGGAGCTGCTGCCCGCGCCCCTGGCCGACCGCGCGGTCCGCCTGTTCCGCTTCCACATCGCCGAGGGCTGACCCCGCATGGCCCCGCCGCCCCTCCTGCTGCTGCAGGACGTCACGCTGCGCCTCGGCGGCACCCAGCTCCTGCGCGGGGCGTCGCTCTCCGTCGCGCCGGGGGAGCGCCTGGCGCTCGTCGGGCGGAACGGGTCCGGCAAGTCCACGCTGCTGCGCATCGCTGCCGGCCAGCAGGAGTCGGATGGCGGCACGCGGTTCCTCCAGCCCGGGGCCACGCTCCGCTACCTCCCGCAGGAGCCCGACCTGACCGGCTTCGCGACCGTGATGGACTATGTCGCGACCGGCCTCGCGCCCGGCGACGACCCGTACCGGGCACGCTACCTGCTGGGTGAGCTGGGGCTGACCGGCGACGAACGGACGGGCGACCTCTCGGGGGGCGAGGCGCGGCGCGCCGCCCTCGCCTGGGCGCTGGCGCCCGAGCCGGACATCCTGCTGCTCGACGAGCCCACCAACCACCTCGACCTGCCGGCGATCGAATGGCTGGAGGCGGAGCTGCGCGGGATGCGCGGCGCGCTCGTCACCATCAGCCACGACCGCCGCTTCCTGGAGCGCCTGTCGCGCGCCATGGTCTGGCTCGACCGCGGGGCGACGCGCCGCCTCGAACAGGGCTTCGCCGGCTTCGAGGACTGGCGCGATCAGGTGCTGGAGGAGGAGGAGCGCGAGGCCCACAAGCTCGACCGCCAGATCGTGCGGGAGGAGCACTGGCTGCGCTACGGCGTCACCGCGCGGCGCAAGCGCAACGTCCGCCGCCTGGCCGGCCTGCAGGATCTGCGCCAGCGCCGGAAGGAGCGGCTGAAGGCCGCCGGCGGCGTGCGCATGGCCGCGAGCGAGGCGGGCGGCGGCGGGAACCTCGTCGTGGCCGCGGACGGGATCGCCAAATCCTATGGCGACCGTCCGGTGATCCGGCCCTTTTCCACGCGGATCCTGCGCGGGGACCGCACCGGCATCGTCGGCCCGAACGGGGCCGGCAAGACGACCCTGCTCAACATGCTGACCGGCCACCTGGCACCGGACGCGGGGGAGGTGCGGCTCGGCACCGGGATCGAGATGGTGACGCTCGACCAGCGGCGGGCGGCGCTCGATCCGGCCCGGACCCTGGCCGAGACCCTCACCGAGGGACGCGGCGACCAGGTCTGGGTCAACGGCCAGCCCCGGCACGTGATGGGCTACCTCAAGGAGTTCCTCTTCGTGCCGGAGCAGGCGCGCACGCCGGTCGGCATGCTCTCGGGCGGGGAGCGGGGGCGCCTGCTCCTCGCGATGGCGCTGGCGCGCCCGTCCAACCTGCTCGTGCTCGACGAGCCGACGAACGACCTCGACCTCGAGACGCTCGACCTGCTGCAGGAGATGCTGGCCGATTACGAGGGCACGGTCCTCGTCGTCAGCCACGATCGCGACTTCCTCGACCGCGTCGCCACCAACGTCATCGCCTTCGAGGGCGACGGCCGGTGGGAGGACTACGCCGGCGGCTATTCCGACATGGTGGCGCAGCGCGGCCACGGCGTGCGGGCCCGGGCCGAAGCCGCCGCGCCCGCCGCGCGGGCGGAAGCCGCGCCCAAGCCTGCCGCCGCGCCGGCGCCCGCGGCGAAGCGCCGCCTCTCGCCCAAGGAGCAGCACGCGCTGAGGACGCTGCCGGCGCGGATCGAGCGGCTCACGGCCGGCATCGCGAAGCTGCGCGCGGCGCTCGAGGATCCGGGCTTCTACGCGCGCGACCCCGCGGGCTTCGCCAGGGCGGGCACGACGCTCGGCGCGGCCGAGGCCGAGCTCGCCGCTGCCGAGGATGAGTGGCTGGAGCTCGAATTGCTGCGGGCCGAGATCGAGGGCGCGTAGCGCCTTCACCCTGGCCCGACCGGCCGGAGCGATCCCGCGCGGCGACGGCGGTATCGCAACAAATTCGTATGGCCCGGGCGGGCCGCGGCGCTACGCTGATCCCGAGCCTCGGTGGAGCGAGCAGGCATGCGATCCCTGCGTTGGGCCGTCGCGCTTCTGTGCCTGGGCGTCGCCCCGGCGCTGGCGCAAGCCGGACCGGACGCCGCCTTGCTGGAGCGCGGGCGCTACCTCGGCGAGGTCGTCGCCGCCTGCGGTGCCTGCCATGACCGCTTCGGGCCCGGCCTGCGGCCGATCCCCGGCATGGCGCTCGCGGGGGGGCGCGTCTTCGAGGAGCGCGGCTTCCGCGCCGTCGCGCCCAACATCACCCAGGACCGCGAGACGGGGATCGGCGCCTGGACCGACGCCCAGATCGCCGCCGCCATCCGCGAGGGGCGCCGCCCCGACGGTTCGCTCATCGGGCCGCCCATGCCGGTCGAGAGCTATCGCGGCATCTCCGACCGGGACCTCGCGGCGCTGGTCGCCTGGCTGCGCACCGTCCCGCCGGTGCGCCACGCGGTGCCCGACCGCTCGACCTATGCCTTCCCGCTCGTGGCCCATGGCGGACCCGTCGCCACCGTGCCCGAGCCGCCGGCGAACGACCCGGTGGAGCGCGGGCGCTACATCGCCGTGAACCTCGCCCATTGCATGGATTGCCACTCTGCCCAGCTCGGCGAGGGGCGGGCCGACCCGAACGGGCGCGGGGCGCGCGGCCTCGTCATCGAGGGGCCGTGGGGCGCGGTGCAGGCGGCCAACATCAGCCCGCACCCGACCGAGGGCATCGGCCGCTGGACCGACGCGCAGATCCTCGCCGCGATCACGGGCGGGGTCTCGGCCAATGGCCGGCCGCTCGCCCCGCCCATGGCGGCGCGGGGCCCGGTCTGGGCGCGGATGGAGCCCGCCGACTTGCGCGCCATCCTCGCCTATCTGCGCTCCCTTCCGCCGCAGGAGCGCTGAGGCGGCTCAGCGCGCCGTGCCGTCGCGGCGCGGATCGGCCGCGCCTTCGAGCGTGCCGTCCGGCCGCCGGCGGATGACCTGAAGCCCCGTGTTGATCGCGACGATGCGCGGCTCGTGGCCGAGCGCCGTCAGGGCGGGGGCCAGCGCCTCCGCCGCGCTGCCGCGCTCCAGCTCCACCTGGCCGGCCTGGGCGCCGAGGCGCGGCCGCGCCGCGCCCCGGGCCGCATCGGCGTCCCAGGCCAGCATCTCGGCCAGCGCGCCCGCCACCGCATCCGGAATCCAGGAGCCGCCGCCCGCGCCGATCACGATCTCGGGCGCGCCGTCGGTGCCGAAGACGATGGTGGGCGCCATGGTCGTGGCCGGTCGCTTCTGCGGCTCCATCCGGTTGCGCGCGGGCCCGGTGGCGCCGTCCGGGCTGGCGGCGAAGTTCGTCAGGCCGTTGTTGAGCACGACGCCCATCGCCATGCGCTCCGCCCCGAAGTTCAGGTTGTTCGTGGTGGTGAGCGCGAGCGCCCCGCCGAAGCCATCCATCAGCGAGACATGGCTCGTCGCGGCCTCGGCCAGCGGCGTGGCCTCGGGCGGCAGGGCGCCGCGCCGCTCCTCGGGCTGGCCCGGGGCGGCCGTCGCCATGGCGCGCGGCCCGATCAGCGCCGCCCGCGCGTCGAGATAGCCGGGCGCGGTCAGGCCGTCCGGCACGCCGACGAAGCGCGGATCCCCCACCCAGCGCATGCGGTCCGCCCGCGCGAGCCGACCCGCCTCCACCAGCAGATGCGCGGCCTCGGCGCTGCCCGGGGCGGCGCGCGCGAAGCCCGCGCGCTCCAGCAGGCCGAGTTGCTGGAGGACGGCGACGCCCCCGCTGGAGGGCGGGGCGGCGGTGCAGATCCGCCGCCCGAACGCCGCGCCGCAGAGGGGGGCGCGCTCCTGCGCCTGGAAGTCGCGCAGGTCGGCCTCGGTCATCAGGCTCCCGAGCGGGGCCTGGCGCGCGGCGGCGATGACGGCTTCCGCGAAGGGACCGTCATGCAGGGCGGCGGTGCCGCGCTCGGCCACCATCCGCAGGGCGCGGGCCTGCTCCGGGTTGCGGATGGTGGCGCCGACCGGCAGCGCCGCGCCGTCGAGCCCGAAATAGAGCGCCGCGAATCCCGGCGCGGCGGCGAGGCGGGCGGCCCGCACCCCGATGACGGCGTGGAGATAGGGGGGCATGGGGAAGCCCTCCTCGGCCGCGCGGATCGCGGGCTCGAAGAGGCTCGCCCAGGGCAGGCGCCCATGGGCGCGGTGCGCGGCCTCGAGCGCCGCCAGCGCGCCCGGCACCGCGAAGGCACGCCCGCTGCGCGAGACCGCGGCCGCGGCGATCCGGCTGCCATCCGTGTCGATGGTCAGCGCCGGGGTGGTCGCGGCCGGCGCGCCGGCGATGCCCTCGTAGTGGCGGAGCTGCGCGGCCGGCCCATCCCAGACCAGCAGCACCGCGCCGCCGAGCAGCCCCGAGGCATGCGGCTCGACGACGGAGAGCACGGCCTGGGCCGCGACGGCGGCATCGGCGACGGTGCCGCCCCGCGTCATGGCGCCGAGGGCCGCCTCGGTGGCGAGGGGGTGGGCGGTGGCGGCCATCATGCGGCCCTCCGCCCGTGCCGGCAGCGCGGCGGCGAGAAGCAGCAGGAGCGTGATCCGGAAACGCATGCGGGGCCTTCCGTGGAGCGGTTCGCGGCGGCAGCATGCGCCCGACCGTCCTTGCCGGGGAAGACCGATGCGTCGCCGAAACCTGCTCTCCACCCTGCCTCTCGCCTTCGCCGGCGCCGCCTCGGCCCAAACCCAGGCCGGGGGACGGCCGGTGCGCGTCGTCGTGCCCTTCGCCGCCGGCGGCATCATCGACGTCGCGGCGCGGATCCTCGCCGAGCCGATGGCGCGCGAGCTCGGCCAGACGCTCGTGATCGAGAACGTGCCCGGCGCCGGCGCCACCATCGGCGCGCGGGCCGTGCAGCGCGCCGCCGCCGACGGCCAGACCCTGATGGTGAGCGGCGCCGCCCACGCGGTGATGGCGGCGCTCTACCCCGACAGCGGCCTCGACCCGGTGGCGGACTTCGCGCCCGTCACGCTGATCGGGCAGCAACCCTTCGTCCTGGCCGTCCATCCGGGCGTCGCGGCGCGCGACGTGCCGGGCTTCCTGGCCTGGCTGCGGTCGCGGGGCGGGCAGGCCACCTTCGGCACGACGGGCATCGGCGCGGCCAGCCATCTGGCGGGCGAATTGCTGAAGAAGCTCGCCGGCGTGGACTTCACGGTCGTCACCTATCGCGGGACGCCCCAGGCGGTGACGGATCTGACGGCCGGGCGCCTCGACTTCATGATCGACAGCCAGACGCTGCTCGGCCCGCTCGCGCGGGACGGGCGGGTCACGGCGCTCGCGGTCACCACGGCCACGCGCTCCGTCATGCTGCCCGACCTGCCGACGCTGGCCGAGGCCGGTGTGGCGGGGTTCGAGAGTTCGTCCTGGCAGGCGATGTACGCGCCGGCCGGCGTCGCGGCCCCCGTCGTCGCGCGCATCGCCGCCGCGGCCTCGGCCGCGCTCGCGGACGCCGCGGTGCAGCGGCGCCTGGCCGAGGGCGGCTTGCAGCCCATGCCCGCGGGCCCCGAGGCGCTGCGGCGCTTCCTGGTGGCGGAGCAGGAGCGCTGGGTCCCGATCCTGCGCGCCACCGGCGCGCGCGGCGGATGAGGGCTTCCCCGGCCGGACGTCCGCACCGGCGTGTCCGCCGCCCCGTGCTTCGCTTCCCGTCCCGGAACCCTCGGCAGCGGCCCCGGCTGGGTGCCCGCGCCGGCGTCGCCTCTCCCCGGAGGAGGCGAGGGCCTGCGGCGGGCGACGGAGGCCGGCTCGATGCCCGCGGCGCTTGCGGCGGGTCGGGGCGGCTGATTTACTCCGGCTCAAATCAGCCTCGGGAGACCGGATGAAGCCCGCCCCCTTCGAGCATCACGCGCCGCGGGCGATCGAGGAGGCGCTGGCGCTGCTCGCCGCCCACGGGGATGACGGGCGCGTGCTCGCGGGAGGGCAGAGCCTGGTTCCCACCATGGCGTTCCGCATGGCGCGGCCGGCGGTGCTGGTGGACATCAACCGCGTCGCGGGGCTCGACCACGTTGCGGCGGAGGGCGCGGCGCTCCGCATCGGCGCGCTGGCGCGGCACGCGCGCTTCGAGACGCCGGTGGCGGCCGGGCCGCTCGGCGCGCTGCTCGCGCGCGTCGCGCATCACATCGCCCATCCGCCGATCCGCCTGCGCGGCACCTTCTGCGGCAGCGTCGCCCATGCGGACCCGGCCTCCGAATGGTGCGCGACCACGCTGGCCCTGGGCGGGACCATGGTGTTGCGCTCGGCCTCCGGCACGCGGGAGGTCGCGGCGCGCGACTGGTTCCGCGGCGTCTTCACCACCGCGATCGAGCCGGGCGAGATGCTGGCCGAGATCCGCCTGCCGCTGCTCGGCCCCGACTGGCGCTGCGGCTTCGCCGAGTTCAGCCGCCGCGCCGGCGACTTCGCCCTCGCCATGGCGGTCTGCGCGCTGCGCGTCGAGGGCGGCGTGGTCCGCGCGGCGTCCATCGCGCTCGGCGGCATCGGCGGCACGCCGGTCCTGGCGCCCGAGGGCGCGGCGGCGCTGATCGGTCACGCGGCCAC
>JAIEOO010000190.1 GCA_019750475.1 Acetobacteraceae bacterium
CCGCCATCGCCGCCGGGCGGCGCATCTGGCGCCTGCGCCTCGGGCCGCTGCCCATCGCCGAGGCCGCGGCCGAGCCCTTCCTGCGCGCCGCGGGGGAGGTTCTGGGCAGCTCCGGCCCGCCGGAAGCCCTCGACATCTTCCTGGCGAGCGAGCTGCCCCCGGAGGAGCTGGCCGCCAAGCGCGCCGAGGCCGACCCGGAGGGCGGGGCGCTGGCCGACCTCTCACCCGCCGACGCGCCGCCGCCGGCGCCCACCATGCGCATCCGGCAGGACCGGGTGGACAGCGTGATCAACCTGGCGGCCGAGGCCCGCGCCGCGTCACTCGCGCTGGCGGAGGCGCAGAACGCCCCGGCGGCGCGGCGGGCGGTGGCGGAGATCGCGGCCTTGCAGAAGGAGCTGCCGCCGGCGCTGGCGCGGCGGTTGGCGCGGGCGGTGGAGAATCTGCGCACGGCGCGCGGCGCCGCCATCCGCGCCGGGGAGCGGCTGGGCGTCGCCCTCGGCCAGCTGGACGAGGCGGTGCTGGAGCTGCGGGTGGTGCCCTTCGCCACCCTCGCCGCGCGGCTGCCGCGGGCGGTGCGCACCACCGCCGAGGCCGCGGGCAAGCCGGTGACGCTGACCATCGAGGGGCAGGAGGTGCAGCTGGACCGGGCGCTCTCCGACCTGCTGGCGGACCCGCTGCTGCACCTGGTGCGCAACGCGGTGGACCACGGGATCGAGCCGCCGGAGGCCCGGGCGCGGGCCGGCAAGCCCGCCATGGCGCGCGTCTCCGTCCGGGCGGAGCGCGGGGCGGGGCGCCTGCTGGTGACCGTCGAGGACGATGGCGGCGGCGTCGACACCGAGGCGGTGCGGGCGCGGGCGGAGGCGCGCGGCCTGCTGCGCCCCGGCAGCCGCCCGACCGAGGAGGAGGCGCACGCGCTGCTGTTCCTGCCCGGCTTCTCGACCCGGACGGAGATCAGCGAGACCTCGGGGCGGGGCGTCGGCCTCGACGTGGTGCAGGAGGCGGCGCGGCGCGCGGGCGGTTCCGTGCGGATCGAGAGCCGGCGCGGCCAGGGGACGCGCTTCGTGCTGGACCTGCCGCTCTCGGCCGCGTTGCAGCCGGTGCTGCTGGTGGAGGCGGGGGGCCACCCCTACGCCCTGCCGGCGGGGCGGGTGCAGAGCGTTTCGCCGGCTTGCCCGGAGGGGGTGCCGGAAATCCGCCTGCACGAGGTGCTGCGCCTGCCGGAGGCGCCGGTGGGGGGCGTGGTGATCCTGCGCCGGCCGGCCGGGACGGTGGGGCTGGCGGTGGAGCGGGTGCTGCGGCGGACCGATTTGCTGCTGAAGCCGCTGCACCCGGCGCTGGCCGCGACGCCCGGCGTGGGGGGCGTGGGCGTGCTGGGGAATGGGGATGCGGTGTTGTTGCTGGAGCCGGATGGGTTGTGAGGCACCGAAGAGCAAAATATATATCAGGAATTACCTAGCAATATCCTAGCAATCACTCGATATATATGTCGCGATATTTTTTGATGAAGAGAGGTGAATGAAAAGCCAAAAGCCCCAATTACTGCAATAGCGATAGCCAGTAAATTCGCCAAGAGTGAGCCATCACCGAAAAAAGAGAATGACTGACTTATGGTGAGTCCAAGAATCGTGAAACATCCCCCGTATGCGATCCAGCTAGAAATTTTGGCAGCCAACGTCTGAATGCGTGAACGCTCGGCCTCGAAAAAGTCAATCTTCTTTTGTTGCTCAATAGTTCTCTGCACAAGATCAGAAATCTCGTTGTCTTTTTGGGGTATAGCTTCCTGAATTTGCTGAAGCTCTCGGTTCAGGCTATTTAACTCTTTTCGCGCCGCATTAAGATCTTTTTCTGAATCACTGCGAAGCACATTAAGAATTTCGCGTTGCTTTACGATAATTTTATTCGCAATATCTGCAGCCTCCTTCCGATCCAAATCATTCTGTCGATTTCCAAACTCAAGTGCAAGCATACGATTTGTATAGCGACCCAGCTCAAGCCTAACGTAACCCTCTTGTGACATCCTACCATCAGCAACAAGTGATTTGATATTCCTCAAGAACGACTCTTTAACCTTTAGACTTGGACGCAAATTGCCCAAAATATGAGAAATGACCTGCTGCCTCGGAAGAGTCTTGAGTGACGTAGGCAGTTTCGTCCAAAGTCTTGTAGAGAACACAACGTCGGTCATGCAAATTTGGACACGATTACTTTTACCATTTCTGGTGAAATGGCTCCTAAAGAAACGAACGGATGAGTCTGCGAGTCCTTTATTATTAGTAATAAAGATGGCATTGCAATCTTCTAGATGATTTTTCTCTTCACCTCCACGCAATCTATATATAGCACTGAGCGAAGCAATGTCGGTAATCCTGGCAATTTCGTAATCTTGATCAAGATCTATCCGCAGCCGCTCGTCCAGCGCTCTTTCATCAATTGAGAGTTCGTTCGCAATGGGAGGCTTTTCGATAACAGCCACCCCAAGTTTTTCGAGTTTTGCATCCACATCAAGCGATAACTGGAGTAGGTCGCCCGCATCGTATCCATTTTCGATAGCAAAAATCCCTAACTCGCCCTCGATTGGCTGTGACGACGCCAGTCTTGCTGCCACAGCCTCAATAATTCTTTGCACTTCATCGACGTTATGCCGGAATACACAGACTTTACACCCTGTTGCTTGGCAAATACTCAATAATTCGGCAGCGGCTTTGTGATAGTCTCGATCGGAGAACGCCAGGATCCGAATTACAATTCTGGTGTCAAAAAATACGGAAACACCTGACATTCTTCTATGAAATTCTGTACTTCTTCCCTCCGGCATGGGTTCATCTTGTTTATCAACTTCAAATTCTGATAATACTTTTACTGCACGGAAAATTGCATCACCGAGTGCTATCTCCGTGAGATCCTCCAAGAACTGGTCGCCGCCATCTTCACTAAAACATGCAAGCGCAATGACGCGATTGACCTCAAAATCATCCGAACCCGCCTCATAGGCCGGGTTAGTATCACCAAGGAACGCTACCGCAGAATGATCTAACCAAAATTCAATTAGATCGGCAGCCCTGAATTTAGTAATTTTCTCTCGCACCATAATTGGCGAGATAAATCGGACTATCCGATTATAACGCTCGCGCGCCGCCCGCTCGAGAATTTCTATTTGAGAATCGAATTTATAGCTTGGATTCACTAAATGATGATAATCCTTATTTAGTACAAGGACTCCCTCTTTAGTTAATTTTCCAAACAAATAACGAATGACATTGATGGGTATTTCGATGCCGACATGGGACGTAATTTCAGCTTGCACGGCGGAAGGCTGTAGCGGCTTCCCCTTCTGGCGAAGGAGAGCTCGCTTAACGAGAGGCGCCATTGCATCAAGCGGGCTCTGCGCTCCTTCGCCAAAAAAAGCACGAAGGTAAGCATACCCAAGGATTGCCGAGCTCATCAAATACCAACTTTTCCGATTCACGCTTTCGAGTCAACAAACATATCCACACTAAGATAGTGAAGGTCTCTGGCACTGGGTGTGCGCTACCTCTAGCTGGGCTCCCGTTCAGATCCGGTCGGATTGGTAAGGCTCAGAACCAGCTCCTGCCCACTGATACAAGAACGGTAGACGCGACCGGCAGATGAGCGCGGATTGTATGGTAGGCGAGGCGACAGCGTTGAGTTCCCACTTGAAATTTGTACCTATCCTGCGGGTATCAATCGAAGCGAGCGTTGACCCAGTCGCCTGGACTGACCGTCTCCGATAGCTGCCTCGTCGTTAGGCCCCAGCGCCCAATCGCGCGTCAGCACCCACCTTGCGCAACCGAGCCCGTCGTGGCCCAGCCCCATGGAGAGGAACGGGCGGAAGGGCGACGCGCGATATACCAGCACGCGGGCATTGGCCGCCGGCTGCGCTACCCGGCACCACGCCTATCTCCCTCGCGCCGCCAAATCCGCCGGAAGCTCGTCGCCGCGCTCGGGCGAGCGACACGCACCAGCGCGGGCCAGGATCGCCTTGGCGCGGTCGGGGACCGAGCGCGCGGCGCGCGTGGCGAAGTAGCGCTCGGTTTCCGCCTGGACGATAGCCCGATCGGCAGCGCCAGCCTTGCGATATAGCTCGGTGCTCATGGCGAACGTCTCGTCTGACCGCGCCACGTTACCACAGTCAGGCGGTGCGCCGCCGCCTCAAAACGAGAACGCCCCATCCCGCGTCAGCACCCAGCTCGCGGCGAACAGCCCGGCCAGGCTCAGCCCCATGGAGACGCCCGGCCAGAAAGGCCGCGCCCCGTATTGCAGTACCAGCGCATTGGCCGCGAGCGAGCCGACCAGCCCCGCCAACGGCTGCCACCAGGCGAGCTGCCAGAAGCCCCAGGCCAGCAGGAACAGCCAGATCCCGAAGGCCGAACGGCCGAGGAAGCGGAAGGCGCGGTCGGCCTGGTCGTCCTCCGGCCGCAGCCCGGGGGTGGAGCAGCGGGCCTCGATGAAGGCGCCGACCGAGAGCAGGATCAGGGCCAGGAAGTAGACGTCCATGCCCGCGCTTCTGCCGCCCCAAGGCGCCTGCAGCAAGCGCAAGCCCGCTTGCGGCAAGCGCGCGCTTCGCGTGACATGGCCGCCGATCCCCGAAGGCCGACCCCGTGAACCGCTTCCGCAGCACCGAGAAATACGTCGCCACCCGTGAGCTGGAGGTGGCGGTGAACGCCGCCGTGGCGCTCCAGCGGCCCCTGCTGGTCAAGGGCGAACCCGGCACGGGCAAGACGGTGCTGGCCCAGGAAATCGCCAAGGCCCTCGGGCTGCCGCTGATCGAGTGGCACATCAAGAGCACGACGAAGGCGCAGCAGGGCCTCTACGAATATGACGCGGTGTCCCGCCTGCGGGACGGCCAGCTGGGAGAGGAGCGGGTGCGCGACATCCGCAACTACATCAAGCCCGGCAAGCTGTGGGACGCCTTCGCGAGCGACACGCCGGTCGTGCTGCTGATCGACGAGATCGACAAGGCCGACATCGAATTCCCGAACGACCTGCTGCTCGAACTCGATCGCATGCAGTTCCATGTGTACGAGACGGGGGAGACGGTGGCGGCGAAGCACCGGCCCGTCGTCATCATCACCTCGAACAACGAGAAGGAGCTGCCGGACGCCTTCCTGCGCCGCTGCTTCTTCCACTTCATCCGCTTCCCCGACCGCGAGACGATGGAACGCATCCTGGAGGCGCATTTCCCGGCGCTGCGCCAGGAACTGGCGCGGGAGGCGCTGAACGTCTTCTTCCAGATCCGCGAGGTGGGGGAGCTCAAGAAGAAGCCCGCGACGAGCGAGCTGCTGGACTGGCTGAAGCTCCTGATGATCGAGGACATGCCGCCCGAGGCGCTGCGCACGCAGGACATGAAGGTGGCGCTGCCGCCGCTCTACGGCGCGCTGCTCAAGAACGAGCAGGACGTGCACCTGTTCGAGCGCCTGGCCTTCCTGTCGCGCCGGCGGGGCTGAGGGCGGCGGCTTGAACGGGGCGGCTTGAAGCGCGCGGCGGGCGGCGCCACCTGCCTGCCGTCAGGGGCGGCGCCGCGCCCGTGGGGCCGCGAAGACGGCACCAGAAACTCAAAAAGCCAGAAATTCAAAAATTCCGGCGGCTCAGCGACCGTTTGGGAATGCCGGCGCCATGCCGAAGGCACGCCTGGCGCCATGCCGGAGGCACGCCTGGTGTCGTGCCGGAGGCACGCTGCGGCGTGACGCCGCGGAAGCGGACAAGACGCGCGGAGCCGGCCCGCCGGTGTGTCCAAGCGGTCTCTCAGCCCCGCGGCTGCGCCACCGTCACCAGCCGCTCGAGCGGCGGCCAGGCGACCGCGAGCTCGACCCGCCACTGCCAGAATCCGGCGGCGGCGAGCAGCAGCAGCAGGATCGAGGCCGCCCAGGCGAAGCGGAGGCGGTTTGCATCCTGCCGGCGCGAGGGGCGCGGCGCGGCGGCGCGCGGCGCCTCGGAGGCGCGGGCGAAGGTATCGGGCGGGTGGCGCACCAGCCGGCCGCCGCCCGGCGGGGGCGGGGCGGGCGGCACGACCTCCGACGTACCGCCGGTGAAGACGGTCGCGTCGAGGTCCTGGATCGCGGCGTCCTGGATCGCGGGGTCCTGGCTGGCCGGAGGAGGCGCGGCCGGGGCCGGCGCGGGCTGCTCCGCGGCCGGCGGCGCGACCCACCACTCATGCGCGCATTTCGCGCAGCGCAGCGACCGCCCCGCCCCGATGGCGGCGTCGGGCACGCGGTAGGTCGCGGCGCAGGCGGGGCAGGTGATCTGCATGGGCGCCTCTTTTGAAGCACGTCGTCCGTGGCGAATGAAGCGACGCGGGGTTGCACCGCGTCGCAGCCGCGGCGCGCCCCTGACCGCGCGGCATGGTTGCGCGGGCGCGGCGCGGCGTGCATCGCTGTCCCCGTCATGGTGCGATTCCGGGATGTCGGTCTGCGCTACGGGGACGGGCGGGAGCCCTGGGCGCTCCGCCATGTCGGCTTCGCGCTCGAGGATGGCAGCTTCACTTGGCTTCTCGGGCCGTCGGGGGCCGGGAAATCCTCCCTGCTGCGGCTGATGCACCTGTCGCTGCGCGCCACGGAAGGCGAGGTGGAGGTGCTCGGCCAGGACCCCGCGCTGCTGCCCCGCCGCGCCCTGCCGGCGCTGCGGCGGCGCATCGGCGTGGTGTTCCAGGACTACCGCCTGCTGCCGCACCTGACGGTGTTCGAGAACGCGGCGCTGCCGCTCCGCATCCAGGGCGTGACCGAGGCGCGGCTGCGCGCCGACGTGGAGGAGATGCTGCGCTGGGTCGGCCTCGGCGAGCGCCTCGAGGACCGGCCCCAGGCCCTCTCGGGCGGGGAGCAGCAGCGGCTCGCCATCGCGCGCGCCGTGGTCGGACGGCCGGCGCTGCTGCTCGCCGACGAGCCGACCGGCAACCTCGACGAGGCGCAGGCGCGGCGGATGATCGCGCTGCTGCGCGAGATGCACCGGATGGGCAGCACCGTGGTCGTCGCCACCCACAGCGACGCGCTCGTCGAGGAGAACCCGGCCCCGGCCCTTCGGCTCGATACGGGAAGGCTGGAATCCCATGGCTAGGTGGGCGGTGCGGCCGCTGCGGGGGCGCGATCCGCTCGGGCTGCGGCGGGCCTTCGCGGACCGGCTGCTGCCGCTGCTGGTGGCCGCCATGGCGCTGCTCGCCGCGCTGGCGCTGGCGGGGGC
>JAIEOO010000154.1 GCA_019750475.1 Acetobacteraceae bacterium
GTGCGCGCGGACGGCGGCGGCGGGCGGCGCCGGGCGGTCGCGCCACATCGCGTCGATCGGGTTGGCGGGCAGGGGGCGCAGCGTCACGCCCCCCTCGCGCAGCCGGTCGAGCGCGGCGTCGCTGTGCAGCCAGGGGTCGTAGCCGATGACGCGCCCGGCGGCGTGGGCCGCGAGCCAACGCGGCGGCGGCTCCTCGATGATGTGCCGCCGCTCCCACAGCGCGGCGTCGGTCTGCGCCGCGAGCTGCGTGACGTAGCGCCCGTCGGTGAAGACGGCGGCGCGGTCCGCGAGGACGACCGCCATGCCGGCGCTGCCGGTGAAGCCCGTGAGCCAGGCCAGCCGCTCGCCCGAGGGGGGCACGTATTCGCCGAGATGCTCGTCGCCGCGCGGCACCAGGAAGCCGTCCACCGCGGCGGCCCGCAACTGCCCCCGCAATCCCTGAAGACGCTCGGCCCAGTCCGTCATTCCCCTCGCTCCTTCCGTGCCCACGCGGCTGTCACGCCTTCGTCACAGTCATGCCAAAATTAGTTAATTCCACAGGAAGTCATGCGTTGAGCGCGCATCACGACCAGGAAACTTGCGCTCCATGAAAAGCTCGGCCGAGCGCATATCCGGGGCACCGATCAACCCCATCATGGATACCGAGACAATGGACCCCCGCATCACCCCGGCCGAAGCCGCGCTGCTGATGCCCCTGCCGCGCAGCAGCCAGGCCGAGCGGATCGAGGCGATCATCGCCACCGCCCGCCGCGAGCGCGACGCCGCCATCGCCGCCCGCATCGTCGGCGGCTTCCGCGCCATCCGGCGCTTCCTGACGACGCTGCGCCGCCGCGACGAGACCATCGCCGCGCTGCGCCAGCTCGATGACCGCCAGCTCTACGACGTGGGCGTGCTGCGCGGGAACATCCCGGCCGCCGCCAACGACCTGGTCGGGCCGCGCCGCGCCGCCTGACGGCCGGCAGCCGCGCGCCGGGCGCATGACGCCCCCGGCGCGCGTCGCGCTTGCTTCGTCCGGCATGTCGCCCGCAGGCTCCGCGGCATGACTCCCGAAGCCCGCCGTGTGCTGTGGGTCGCCATCCTGGCGGCCGCGGCCACATCCTCCCTCGCCATGGGCATCCGGCAGACCTACGGGCTGCTGCTGCTGCCGCTCTCGGCCGAGCACGGCGTGGCGCCCTGGGCCTTCGGCCTCGCGGTCGCGCTGCACAACCTGACCTGGGGTCTCGCCCAGCCCGTCTCGGGCGCGATGGCGGACAAGCACGGCTCCGGCCGCGTCATGGCGATGGGCGGGTTCTTCTACCTCGTCGGCTGCGGCATCCCGGCGCTGTTCCCGCACAACGCGACCGTGCTGCTCGGCATCGGGATCTTCTCGGGCATGGGCGTCGCCTGCGCCGGCACGGGCCTCGCCCTCGCGGCGGTGGGCCGCATGGCCCCGCCGGAGAAGCGCGGCGAGTACATCGGCATCGCGAGCGCCGGCGGCAGCCTGGGTCAGGCCGCCATGGTGCCCATCGCCTTCTCGGCCATCGGCTGGGTCGGCGCCGCCGGGGCGCTGGCGACGCTCGCCGTCGCCGCCCTGCTGATCGTGCCGCTGGCGCGCAACATCGAATGGCGCCCCGCGCCGCGGGTCGGCCCGCCGGCGGCGGGGCTGGGCGGCCTGCCGGCGCTGGCCCGCCGGGCCCTGGCGGATCGCGACTTCGCGCTGCTCACGGGCGGCTTCTTCGCCTGCGGCTTCCAGCTGGCCTTCCTGACGACGCATCTGCCCTCCCACATCTCGCTCTGCGGCCTGCCGGCTTCCCTCGGCATGACCGCGCTGATGCTGATCGGGCTGTTCAACATCCCGGGCTCCTGGTTCTGCGGCTGGATCTCCTCCCGCGTGAATCCCGAGACCGCGCTCGGCGCGATCTACATGGTGCGCACCGTGGCGATCGCCGCCTTCGCCTGGGCCACCCCGAGCGAATGGGGCACCTGGCTCTTCGCCGCGGCGATGGGCTTCGTCTGGCTCGGCACCGTGCCGCTGACCTCGGCCGCCATCGCGCGGCGCTTCGGCGTCACGGACCTCGGCGCGCTCTACGGCGTGTGCTTCTTCTCGCACCAGATCGGCGGCTTCCTGGGCGCCGGTGCCGGGGCGCTGCTGCTGGCCGCGACCGGCTCCTACGCGGCCTTCTGGCCGGTGATGGTCGTGGTGGGGGCGCTCGCCGCCGCGCTCAACTGGATGACGAAGCCGCCCGGCACGCGGCTGGCGGCGGCGTAGCCTACAGCCAGCGCCGCACGCGCGCCGCGTAGGCGGCGTAGTCCGGGAAGCGGCCGCGGAGATAGGCTTCCTCCCGGCGCACCACGGCGAAGTCGAGCAGCAGGAACAGCGCGCCGACGGCGAGCCAGCCCCAGAGCGTGCCCCAATGCAGCGCGAGGCCGGCGGCGAAGCCGAGGAAGCCGAGATAGATCGGGTTCCGCCCGAAGCGGAACGGCCCACCGGTGACGAGCGCCGCGTCGGGCTTGTCCGGCCGCGGGTCGTTGCCCGCGCGCACGAGCGTCAGGATCGCCCAGCCGAGCCAGCCCATCGCCACGAAGATCAGCAGCGCGCCGAGCCCGGGCGCCGGCGGCCCGAGCTGCACCGGAACCGAGCGGTTCAGCAGCCACGCGACGGCGAGCGCCGCCGCCACCATGATCGGCGGCGGCAGGCGGACGCCGGGGCCCCGATCCTCCGTCTCAGGCATCGGCCGCTTCCGGCAGGCGCATCCAGCCCGGGATGCGGACCGCCAGCCGCGCCCCGCCGGCCTCCAGCACCGTTCCGTCGCGCAGCGCCGGCAGGCGCAGCACCGCGAGGCCGCGCGCGCCATGCGAGGAGCGCATCTCGCCCACCACCGCGCCCTCGAGCGTGATGGGCGTGCCGCGCGGCGGCGCGTCGCCCGCGATCTCGACGGGGGCAAGGCGCCGCTTCACCAGGCCGCGATACTTCGTCCGCGCCGTCAGCTCCTGCCCCATGTAGCAGCCCTTGGTCCAGGAGACGCCGTGCAACTCGTCGAAGCCGGCTTCGAGCAGGATGGATTGCTCCGCCTCCAGGTCGCGCGAGCCGTCGGGCAGCCCGAGGGCCAGGCGGTGCGCGTCGTAATCGCCATCCCCGGGCAGCGGCGCCTCGACCAGCGCGCGCCAGCCGGCCTCGGGCAGGCGCGGATCGGGGTAGGAGAGGCCGGCCGGGCGCGGGTCGTCGCCCCAGCCCGCCGCGACGGCGAGCGGGACCTCCCGCAGGGCGACCTTGGAGCGCAGGCGGAAGCGCGAGAGCTTCTGCACGGTCATCGCCGCCTGGGCGGCCTCGACCTCGAGCAGCAGGCGCTCCCCGTCGGCGACGACGAAGAAATCGGCCAGCCACTTGCCCTGCGGCGTCAGCAGCGCGGCCCAGACCGCCGCGCCCGGCGCGGCGCGCGACACGTCGTTGGACACGAGACCCTGGAGGAAGGCGACC
Organism: Acetobacteraceae bacterium; assembly: GCA_019750475.1. Taxonomy (GTDB): domain Bacteria; phylum Pseudomonadota; class Alphaproteobacteria; order Acetobacterales; family Acetobacteraceae; genus Roseococcus. The sequence goes on from JAIEOO010000154.1 coordinate 3,458, forward strand.
CGATCCTCCCCCGACACTTCGACGACGCCCCGATCGGGCAGCATGGCAACCGGCATGACGGCCTAGGTGGCGGCGCGCGGGCAGGGGTTCAACCGGGGCAGAGGGGCTTCCCGGTCCGGACGGCGCGCGGGCGCGGCGCTTTGGGGGCCGGGCGATCTGCTCTAAGCCCGGCGGGTGCGCATCCTCTTCGTCACCTCGACCCGCATCGGCGACGCGGTCCTCTCGACCGGGCTGCTCGACCATCTGCAGCGCACCCATCCCACGGCGCGCTTCACCGTGGCCTGCGGCCCCGTGGCGGAGGGCGTCTTCGCCCGCATGCCGCGGCTCGAGCGGCTGATCCTGCTGGAGAAGCGGCGCTACGGCCTGCACTGGCTGCCGCTCTGGGCCCATGCGGCGACGCGGGTCTGGGACCTCGTCGTGGATCTCCGCGGCTCGGCGCTCGCCTGGCTCGTCCCCGCCCGGCGCCGCGCGGTGATGCGGGGCGGGCGCCGGCCCGGGCACCGTCTGCTCCACATCGCGGAGACGCTGGGCGTGACCCCGGCGCCGCGCCCCGTCGCCTGGTGGGCCGAGGGCGACGCTGCCCGGGTCGCGCCGCTGCTGCCGGCCGGGACCTTCCTCGCTCTCGGCCCCACGGCCAACTGGCGCACCAAGATGTGGCCGGCCGAGCGCTTCATCGCCGCCGCCCAGGCCCTGACCGCGCCGGACGGGCCGCTGCCCGGCGCGCCCCTCGTCATCCTGGGCGGGCCGGGCGCGCAGGAGCGCGAGATGGCCGCGCCCGTGCTGGCCGCCCTGCCGCAGGCCGTGGATCTCGTCGGGCGGCTGTCCCTGCCGGAAGCGGCCGCCGCCCTCTCCCGCGCGGGGCTCTTCCTCGGCAATGATTCGGGGCTGATGCACCTCGCCGCCGCCGCCGGCGCCCCGACGCTGGGGCTGTTCGGGCCCACCCCCGCCGCCGAATACGCCCCGGTGGGCGCGCGGGCGATGGCCGTGCTCGGCCAGGGCCCGCCCGGCGCGACGCCGATGCAGCGCCTCGCCGTCGCGCAGGTGACCGAGGCGGCGCGGCGCCTGCTCGCGCGCGAGGTGGCGGCGTGACCCCCCCGGCGCCCCGCCTCTCCGCCCTCGTCGTCGCCCGCAACGAGGAGGCGCGGCTGCCCGCCTGCCTCGCCTCCCTCGGCTTCGCCGACGAGGTCGTCGTCGTCCTCGACCGCTCGACCGACCGCAGCGCCGAGATCGCCCGCGCGAGCGGCGCCCGGCTGCTGGACGGCGTCTGGGAGTTGGAAGGGGATCGCCGCAACGCCGGCATCGCCGCCTGCACCGGCGACTGGGTGCTGGAGGTGGACGCCGACGAGCGCGTGCCGCCCGAACTCGCCGCCGAGATCCGGCGCGTGATCGCGGCGAGCGCGGACGCCTTCCACCGGGTGCGGATCGACAATTACGTCGGCGGACGGCTCATCCTGCATGGCTGGGGCGGCAGCTTCGGGACGACGCTCAAGCCCATCCTGTTCCGCCAGGGCGCGAAACGCTGGCGCGGGCAGCGCGTGCATCCCGGCCTCGACTGGACGGGCACGGAAGGCGAGCGGATCACGGCGCATGGCATCCGCCACGAGCTCGACCGCGACATCTCCGACATGCTGAAGCGGCTCGACCGCTATTCCTCCGCCAAGGCCGCCGACCTGCTGGCCCAGGGGGATATCGGCACGCTGCCCGGCAATCTGCGCCGCTTCGCCTCCCGCACCATCAAGTGCTTCGTCGGCCGCAAGGGCTACAAGGAAGGCGGCTGGGGCCTGCTGATCGCGCTCTGCGCCGGGCTGTTCCCGCTGCTGTCCCACCTGAAGGCCCGGCTGGAGCCGGAGCGGCACCGCCCGGGACCTCCAGCTTGAAGGTGGTGCTGGCCAATGAAGGACCACGCTTGACGGCGGAGGCACTGGACCGGCGACCGCTCGGCGGCGTCGAGACGGCGGTGGCCCTGCTGGGCGCCGCCTTCGCCCAGCGCGGTCACGACTTCGAAGCGTGGTTCGAGGGCGAGCCGACGCCGCTCCCCGCCACGGCCGACCTCGTCGTCGCGGCGCGGGTGCCGCGGCTCTTCGCGCGCCTTCCCGTCGGACGCCGCGTGCTCTGGCTGCACAACCCGGCGCGCTACCTGCGCAAGCCGCGCCACCTCTGGCCCCTGCTCAAGGCCCGGCCGGTGCTGGTGACGCTGGGCGAGAGCCACGCGGCGACGCTGCCCCGGTTCCTCCCCGGGCCGCGCCAACGGATCCCGCTCGCCGTCGCGCCGCCCTTCGACGAGCCGGCGCCGGAGCGCGCGCCGCCCGCGCCCGTCGCCATCTTCGCTTCCAACCCGCTGCGCGGCCTCGACTGGCTGCTCGACCTCTGGGAGCGGGAGATCCTCCCGGCGCTGCCGGCGGCGGAGCTGCATTGCTACAGCGGCGCCGCCACCTATGGCGGCGACACCCGCCTCGCCGAGCGCGCGGCCCCCGTGCTGGCCCGCGCCGCCGCGACACCGGGCGTCCGCCTCATGCCCCCCGTGCCGCGCGCCGAGCTGCGGGCGCGGATGCTGGAGGCGCGCGCCATGCTCTACCGCGGCGACGCCGGGGAGACCTTCTGCCTCGCGCTGGCGGAAGCGCAGGCCGCCGGCCTGCCCTGCGTCGTCACCGATCTCGGCGCCGTGCGGGAGCGGATCGCCGACGGGCGGACGGGGCTGGTGGCGCGGGACGACGCCGGCTTCGCCGCGGGAGCGCTGTCGCTGCTGGCCGACGACGCGCGCTGGCTCGCGCAGCACCGCGCCGCGCTCGCCCGCGGGCCGGGCCCGTCCTGGGACGACGTAGCCGCGGGCTTCGAGGCGCTCGCGGCATGAGGGTGGCGCAGATCATGGCCGGTGCCCCGATGGGCGGCGCCGAGGCCTTCTACGAGCGCCTCTGCCTCGCCCTGCACGGCGCGGGGGTGGACGTGCTGCCCGTGATCCGCCGCGACGCGGGCCGTGCGGCGCGTCTGGCGGAGGGCGGGTTGAGCCCCGTGCAGCTCGGCTTCGGCGGTGCGCTCGACCTGCTGACCGGGCCGCGTCTCCGGCGCGCGCTGACGGCCTTCCAGCCGAGCGTCGCCGTGGCCTGGATGAACCGCGCAGCGCGCTTCGCCCCGCGCGGGCCCTGGACGCTCGTGGGGCGGCTCGGGGGCTATTACGACCTCCGCTACTACCGGCGTTGCGACCACCTCGTCGGCAACACGCGGGACCTCGTGCGCTGGATCGCGGCGCAGGGCTGGCCGGCCGAGCGCGTGCATCACCTGCCGAACTTCGCCGATGACCTCGCCGGGGCCGCGCCGGCCGAGCTGCCCGGCGCCGCGCCGCGCGTGCTGGCCATGGGGCGGCTCCACACGAACAAGGGCTTCGACACGCTGCTGCGCGCCTTGCCCTTCGCCCCCGAGGCGACGCTCATCCTGGCCGGGGAGGGGCCGGAGCGCGCGGCCCTCGCGGCGCTGGCGCGGGAGCTGGGGGTGTCGGACCGCACGCGGTTCCTCGGCTGGCGGCGGGACACGGGCGCGCTGCTCGCGGCCTGCGACCTCTTCGTCTGCCCCTCGCGCCACGAGCCGCTGGGCAATGTCGTGCTGGAGGCCTGGAGCGCCGGGCGCCCGGTCCTGGCCGCCGCCGCGCAGGGCCCGGCGGAGCTGATCGCGGACGGATCCGACGGCGTGCTGGTGCCGGTCGGCGCGCCGGAGGCGCTGGGCGGCGCCATGGCCGCGCTGCT
>JAIEOO010000430.1 GCA_019750475.1 Acetobacteraceae bacterium
CGATCCGCCGCGTCAGCGACGCGCCCGCCTCGCGGAGGACGCCGCGCGCCAAGGCCTGCGCCTCGGGCGTCCAGCGGATCACCGGGGCGGACAGCGCCAGCGCCCCGGCCAGCGCCTCGCCGGGCCCGAAGACCGGCACCGCCATCGCGCCCGTGTGCGGGTCGGTCGCGCCCATGGTGACGATCGGGAGCTCGAGCGCGGCGGCGTAGCCCGGCAGCGGCCGCGGCGAGAAGGCGCGCAGCACCTGCGCGATCGCCGAGCTGTCGAGCGGCATGGCGTCGCCCACGCGCACATGCATGCGCAGCAGGTGCGGGCTGTCCACGCGGAACAGGCAGAGGCGCTGCTCGCCGCGGCGGACGTAGAAGGAGGCCGTCTCCCCGGTCCGGGCCACGAGTTCCTCCAGGGCCGGCACGACATGGGCCTCCAGCCGGAAGGACTGGCCGTAGATCGTCCCGAGCCGCAGCAACTCGGCGTCGAGGCGGTAGGCGCCGTCCCCGTCGCGGGCCAGGTAGCCATGCGCCTCCAGCGAGACGGCGAGGCGCATGATCGTGCTCTTCACGAGGCCCGTGCGCGCGGCCAGCTCGGCCAGCGTCAGCGCGCGGTCGCCCTTGCGGAACGCCGACAGCACGGTCAGCGCGCGGTCGGCCGCGGCCACGCCTTCCAGCGCCGGCCGCCTGCGTTCCGTCTTCGCCATGTCAGTCCCCGTCCAGCCGGGCATGCAGGATGCTGCCGGTCTCGCTCTCCGTGATGTAGAGATCCTGGCCGCGGACGCACAGATTCGTCGTGGACATCCCGGCGCAGGACGCGATGGCGAGGGTGGGCACGGCCCGCGCGTCGAAGCGCCAGACGGTGCCGACGCCGGTGTGCGCGACGAGGAGGTTGCCCTCCGCGTCCCAGGCGAGGCCGTCCGGCCCACCGGGCCCGCCATGCAGGTGCAGGAAGATGCCGGCCTTCGTCACGGCGCCGTCGCCGTGTAGCGGCAGGCGCCACACCTGGTTGGCGCGCGTCACCGCGACGAGGCAGTGCGACAGGTCCGGCGCGACGACGATGCCGTTCGGGCTCGGCACCGTGCCGATCAGCAGGTCGAGCCGCCCGTCCGGCCACAGCCGGTAGACGCGCCCGGTCGGGTCGTGCAGCCCGGTCTGGCCCTGATCGGTGAAGAAGACGGAGCCGTCCGCCCCCAGCGCGAGGTCGTTCAGCCCCTTGAAGCCCTCCGACCGCGCGGTCTCGAGCAGCGACGTCACCGCCCCCGTCGCCGGGTCCACCCGGAGCAGGCCGCGCCGGTGGTCAGTGACGAGCAGCCTGCCGTCCGGCGTGACCTTCATGCCGTTGGGCCAGCCATCCCATTCCGCCACCTGCTCCCAGTCGCCCGCGGGCGAGACGCGGAAGATCCGGCCGAAAGGAATGTCGGCGACGTAGAGCCGCCCCTCGGCATCGAGGCACGGCCCTTCCAGGAAGCTGTCGATCTCGCGCCCGCCGCGGTTCCAGCGCGCCCAGGCGGTGGGGCGCGCGCGCCGGAAGCGATCGGGCAGGCGCGTGAACAGCGTCGCGGGGCGGCGGGGCGGCGGCGCGAAGAAGCCCATCGCCGTCACTGCCGCTCGATGCCGCCCGACGCCGCGACGTCGCTCCAGCGCGCCGTCTCCTCCGTGAGCAGCGCGGCGAAGGCGGCGGGGGCGAGGCCGCCGGGCTCGGACGCGATGGAGTGCAGGAACTCGCGCATGTCGGGGGCCTGCAGCGCCTTGGCCGCCTCGGCGTGCAGCCGCGCGACCACGGCGTCCGGCGTGCGCGCCGGCGCGGCGAGGCCGGACCAGTTCACCACGCCCTCCCCGCCGGGGCCGAACCCGGCCAGCCCCGCCTCGCGGAAGGTGGGCAGGTCCGGGAAGGCGGCCGCGCGCCGGGCCCCGCTGATCGCGAGCGGCCGCAGCGCGCCGGCCTGGATCTGGCCGAGGGCGGAGCCGAGGGAGACCATCACCATGTCCACCTGCCGCGCCAGCACGGCCGTCACCGCTTCCCCCGCGCCGCGGAAGGGCACGTGGAACAGCCGGACGCCGGCGGCCTGGGCGAAGGCGGCGGTCGCGAAATGCGGGGCGGAGCCGATGCCGCCGGTGCCGTAGGTGATCCGCTCCGGCTCGCGCCGGGCCGCGGCGATCAGGCCGGCCAGGTCGGGCCAGGGCGCGTCGCGATGCACGGCGATCATCACGGGGGAGAAGGCGCTGACGGTCACCGGCCGGAACGCCGCCGCGTGATCGAAGGGAAGCGTGCGGAACAGGTGCGGCAGCATGGCGTAGGTGTTGTCCATCGCCAGCAGCGTGTGGCCGTCGGGCGCGGCGCGGGCGACCTCGGCCGCGCCGATCGTGCCGGTGGCGCCCGAGCGGTTCTCCACCACCACCGGCTTGCCCAGCGCCTCCGCGAGCCTGGGGGCGAGGCGCCGCGCCACCGTGTCCACCGCGCCGCCGGGCGCCCAGGCGACGAGGAGGCGGACGGGGCGCGCCGGCCAGGCATCGCCCTGCGCGCGGCCGACATGCGGCAGGGGGAGGCTGAGGCCCGAGGCCAGCAGGATGCGGCGGGTCGTCATGCGACGGGTCCTTCCCTGGATGCCGGGTGGCCGGCCGACGGCCGGGTCTCGGCCGCCCGGGCGGGCGAAATCGGCGCTTGATTTTCGAAACGCCGTTTCGTTATACCGCGAGCGGCGCGCCGCCTGTCAAGGAAAGCCGAAGCGCGCGGAGGAACGCCTCATGCCAGAACCGATGGGCCGGCGCCGCGCCGCCCTGCTCGGCGCCGCCGTCGCCCTCGGCGCCCGGCCCGCCCTCGCCCAGGCCCAGGCCCGATCCTGGCCCGGCGCCCGCCCGATCGAGATCGTCGTGCCCTTCGCCCCCGGGGGCGGCATGGACGCCATGGCGCGCACCGTCGCCCCCTTCCTCGCCACGCATCTGGGCGGCGGCGCCCGCGTGATCGTGACCAACCGCCCGGGCGCCGGCGGCCAGGTCGGCACGGAGGCCGTGGCCAACGCCGCGCCGGACGGCTTCACCCTCGGCGCCTGCGCCACGCCCACGGTGCTCAGCCAGCCGATCGAGCGGCCGGTGCGCTGGCGCCCGGCGGAGCTGACCTACCTCGCCCAGGTGGTGGACGATCCCTGCGGCCTGTTCGTCCGCGCCGACAGCCCGCTGCGCGGCCTGCCGGACCTGCTGGCCGCGGCGCGGGCGCGGCCCGGCGACCTGGCCTACGGCACCGCCGGCATCGGCGGCGACGACCACATCGCCACGCTGCTGCTCGAGGAGGCGGCCGGCATCCGGCTCAGCCACGTCCCGTTCAACGGCACCTCGCAGCTGCTGGTCCCCCTGCTCGGCGGTCAGCTCGAGGTCGGCGCCTTCAACCTCAGCGAGGCCCTGCCCCTGCTGCGGGAGCGCGCGATCCGCGGCCTCGCCCTCGCGACCGCCGGGCGGGATCCGGCGGCGCCCGACATCGCCACCTACCGCGAGAGCGGCGCGGACGTCGTGTTCTCCGCCGGGCGCGGCGTGTTCGGGCCGCCCGGGCTTCCGGACGGCCTCCGCGCGGCGATCGAGTCGGCCTTCCGCGCGACCTTCGCCGATCCGGCCTGGGCCGAGGCCGCCACGCGCGCCGGCCTGCCGCTCCGCCCGCTGGTCGGAACGGCCTATCGCGACGCCGCGCTGGGCGGCGAGGCGGCGATCAGGGCGCTGTGGACGCGCCGGCCATGGCGCGAGTAGACCCCGCCTGATTTCGAAACATCGTTCCGTTCTCTGCCAGAAGGACTTCGCCGCATGCCGATCGGCTTCCGCATCCTCCGCCGCGCCCGCCAAGTCTCGCCGGCCACCGTGGCGCGCTTCCGGCCGCTGCCGGTCGCCAATGTGAGCGACTGCATGGCGCGCCTCACCGCCGGCGGCCCGCGCCTGCGGCCGATGCACGACACCTCCGGCAGCGGCGCCGTGCTCGCCGGCCCGGCGCTGACGGTGCGGACACGCCCGGGAGACAACCTGATGGTTCACAAGGCGATCCAGCTCGCTTCGCCCGGCGACGTCATCGTGGTGGACGCGGGCGGGGACCTCTCGAACGCCATCATCGGCGAGCTCATGCTGGCCCAGATGGTCCGGCGGGAGCTGGCCGGCATCGTCATCAACGGCGCCATCCGCGACAGCGCCGCCATCCGGGCGCAGCCCTTCCCGGTCTTCGCCGCCGGCGTGACCCATCGCGGCCCGTACAAGGACGGCCCCGGGGAGATCAACGTGCCGGTCGCCCTCGACGGCATGGTGATCGAGCCCGGCGACCTGATCCTCGGCGACGAGGACGGGTTGCTCTGCGTGCCCTTCGACGCGACCGAGGCGGTGGCGACGGCCACCGAGGCCAAGCAGGCGGCCGAACGCCAGCAGATGGCGCGGATCGAGGCCGGCACGCACGACGCCGCCTGGGTGGATGCCGCGCTCCGCCGCCTGGGGTGCGAAGGGCTGGAGTGAGCGCCATGGACCGCCCGACCGTGCTGGTCACCGCCGCGGCCCTCGCCCCCGAGGCGATCGCCATGCTCGAGGACGGCGGCTGCGCCGTCGCCTTCGCCGGGGCCTACCCGGACGAAGCCGCGCTGCGCGCCGCCATCGCGGCCCACCGGCCGGCCGCGCTGCTGCACCGGCAGGGCGTCGTCAGCGCCGCCATCATGGACGCGGCGGCGCCCGCGCTGCGCGTCGTCGCGCGTCACGGCGCCGGCGTCGACGGCATCGACCTCGAGGCGGCGGCCGCCCGCGGGCTGACCGTCACGCGGGCCGCCGGCGCGAACGCCGCCCCGGTCGCCGAGCACGCGGTCGCGATGATGCTGGCGCTGCTCAAGGACCTGCCCGCGGCCACCGCGGCCATGCGCGACGGCCGCTGGGAGAAGACGACGCGCATCACCCGCGACGTGGCCGGCACGCGTCTCGGCATCGTCGGCTACGGCGCCATCGGGTCGCGCGTGGCGCGGATGGGCGACGCGCTCGGCATGGAGGTCGCCGCCCTCGACCCCCACCTGCCGCCGGGCGCGCTTCCCGGCCCCGGCGCGCGCGTGGCCGATCTCGGCGCGCTGCTCGCGCGGTCGGACGTGCTCTCGCTGCACGGGCCGCTCGACGCCGGCACGCGCGGGCTGATCGGCGCGGCGGAGCTCGCCCGGATGCCGCGCGGCGCCATCCTGATCCACACCGCCCGCGGCGGCATGGTGGACGAGGCCGCGCTGCTCGACGCGCTGGACTCCGGCCAGTTGGCGGGCGCCGGCCTCGACGTGTTCGCGACCGAACCGCTCGCCGCCGACAGCCCGCTGCGGACGCATCCGCGCGTGCTGGCCACGCCGCACCTCGCGGCCAGCACGCCGCGCGGCGCCCTCGGCATGTCCACCGGCGCGGCGGAGAGCATCCTGGCCGTGCTCGCCGGCCGGATGCCCGCGCTGCCGGGCGCGCTGGTGGTGCCGGGCACGCTGCGCGCCGCGGCCTGAACCCACGACGGAGACCGAACGCCATGACCCACGCCACGACGCGCCGCGGGATCCTCGCCGGCGGGCTCGCCGCGCTGGCCACGCCGTCCCTCGCCCAGCCGGCCTGGCCGGCGGCCCGCCCCATCGAGGTGATCGTCGGCTTCGCGCCCGGCGGCGGCACCGACGTCATGATCCGCGCGCTCGCGCCCTTCCTGGCGGCGGAGCTGCCGGGCGCGAACTTCGTCGTCGTCAACCGGCCCGGCGCCGGCGGCGAGACCGCCTATGTCGCGCTGCAATCCGCCCGGCCCGACGGCTACACGCTCGGCACCATCAACACGCCGGGCTACCTGTCGCTCGGGGTGCAGCGGCGCGTGCGCTACGACACCCGGCAGATCCGCCTGCTGGGGCGGCTCGTGGACGATCCCAGCGCCTTCGTGGTGCATCGGGACTCGCCCTACCGCACGCTGCGGGACCTGGTGGAGGCCGCGCGGCGGCGGCCGGGCACGATCAGCGTCGGCTCCTCGGGCATCGGCACCGACGACCATCTCGGGCTGACGCTGTTCGAGGCGGCGTCGGGCGGCGAGTTCATCCACGTGCCCTTCGCCGGCGCAGGCCCCGTCCGCAACGCCGTGATCGGGCGGCAGATCGACGTGGCGGGGCTGAACCTCGGGGAGATGGGGATGCTCGGGCAGGAGACCCCCGTGCTGCGCGCCCTCGCCGGCATGGGCGAGCGCCGCTGGGACCTGATGCCCGACGTGCCGACCTTCCGCGAGGAAGGCTTCGACGTGCTGATGAGCAGCGAGCGCGGCCTCGGCGCGCCGCGCGGCATCCCGGACGAGGTGGCGCGGCGGATCGAGGACGCGATCGCGAAGGTCGTGGCGACGCCCGAATGGGCCGAGAAGGCGCGGCAGCTCGAACTCGCCATGGCCTTCCTGCGCGGCGCGGAGTGGGAGGCGCAGATGCCCGCGCAGCTCCGCCGCTACCAGCAGATCTGGGAACGCACGCCCTGGCAGTGACGGGGCGGGGCGGCGCCGGCCTGTCGCGCCGGCGTCGCCATCATCCCGGCGCCCGTGCCGCCGGCCGCATGGCCTGATCCGTCAGGCCGGCCGCGTCGTCAGCCCGCTCGCCGGGAGCCGCGACGCCCCGCCCGTGGCGTGCGCCCTCGCGCGGCCGTTCGTCCGGTCAGTCCATCTGCGCCATGGCGGTGCGCAGATGGGTCGCGCCCGTCACGCGCACGCGGTCGCCCCGGTTCTCGTCGCAGTTCCAGCCATCGAAGATGGTCGCGCCGGGGCTCGTCACGTCCATCTTCGCCCGCACCTTGCAGACGAGGCGCCGCGTGCTCGACGGGCTGCCGCCGTGCCAGCGGCGCAGCGCCTCGGCCCAGCTGCCGGTCTCCGCCGCCCAGCGCGCCATCATGCCGCCGGCCCAGTCGGCCGACATCATCGGGTCGAGCGGCCAGTCGGAGTTGCGCGCATGCACGCGCGCGTTCACCTGGACGCAACCCGCCATGACGCTTCGGCGCGGCGGAGCGGAGGCGAGGATGGCGCGCGCCTCCTCCTGCGTGTGCGGGAAATGCGCGCGGCCGCCGACATTGAGTGCGTAAGCATGCAGCCCGCTCTCCGCCAGGGCCACGGCGGTCAGCAGGCCGCGCGGCAGCCCGTGCACCTGCTCGGCCCGCGTCGTCGCCGCGAGGCACGCGGCGCGCGGCGAGGTCTGCTGCGACGCGGCCCGCATGTCGGGCGCGATGACGGGGATGAGTTCCTGCGGCGCGTCGCGCAGGCGCGGCGTGTCGCTCACGGTGCGGCCGCGGGCGGAAGCGTGGCGCGGGTTGCGCGCCGGCGCGCGGCGCGAAGCTTCGCGGCG
>JAIEOO010000085.1 GCA_019750475.1 Acetobacteraceae bacterium
GCCGCTCCCCGCTCCAACGCGTCGCCCGCCGCGCCGGCCGGCCCGCGCGGCGGCAGGGCGCGGATGGCCCGCGACAGGTCCTCGTGCACCAGGGCCACGACGCGGTCCACGTTGATCGACCCCGCCATGTGGTGGAGGAACCAGATTAGCGCGGCGAGGCAGAGCAGCGCGAGGAGGAGCGCCCCGCTCACCGCCAGCCCCGGCACGAAGGCGTCCGCTTCCGCGCCCCGCACCGCGCGCAGCACCAGCAGGGCATAGGCGAAGGTCGCCACCAGCACGCCGAGGCAGAGCTGCGTCACCGGGTCGCGCGTGAAGTTGTGCAGGAGGCGCGGCCCCATCTGGTTCGAGGCGAGGGTGAGGGCCGCGAGGGTGATGGAGAACGCCGTGCCCGCCACGCCGATGGCGCCGCCGGCCACGACGCCCAGCATGTCCCGCGCGCCCCCGGAACGTCCGGCATAGACCCAGCCGGCCAGCGGCTCGGGCAGCGTCACCCGCCCTTCGAGCGCGATCAGCGCCTCGGCGAGGACGACGGCCGCCGCGGTCAGCAGCGCGGGGCGCAGCCAGAAGGCGTCGAGCAGGTCGCACCAGGCCTGGCGCAGCCGCGGCACGCTCAACCGCCGCGCTCCGGCGCCGCCCTCCGCCTGGCCTGCCAGGCCGGTTCGGGGTCGCGGCCGCGTGACGGCCAGCCCTCGCGCTGCCGCGCGCGGTCGCCGTCGGTCGCCTCGGTCTGGTCGTGGAACAGCACCACCTGCGTCGGGAAGGGCAGGTCCACGCCGGCTCCGGCGAGCGCGGGCTTGGCGGCCTCCAGCACGCGGTCGGCCACGTCGAGCACCTCGACGCGCTGGGGCGGGTCCACCCAGAGGAACAGCCGCAGCCTGACCGCGACGTCGCCCAGCTCGGCGACCCGGACCACCGGCGCGGGGTCGGCGAGGACGCCCTCGGCGCCGCGCGCCGCATCCAGGATCACGCGCTTGGCCAGCGCGATGTCGTCGCCGTTGCCGATGCCGAAGTCGAGCGTCACGCGGCGCTTGTCGTAGGCGGTGTTGACCAGGACCTTGCCCGAGAACAGGTCGCTGTTGGGGATCACGGCGCGGCGGTTGTCGTAGGTGCGGATGGTGGTGGCGCGGATCTGGATGTCCTCGACCGTGCCCTCGAACTCGCCGGCCTTGATCTGGTCGCCCAGGCGGAAGGGCCGGGTCAGCAGCAGCAGGATGCCGGCGAGCAGGTTCTGGAGGATGTCGCGGAAGGCGAAGCCGATGGCCACGCCGCCGATGCCGAGCACGCCGAACAGGTCGGCGGCGTTGATCGACGGGAAGGCGATGGCCGCGCCCACCAGCACGCCGACCAGGGTGGTCAGCCCGCCCGCGATGCGGCCCAGCACGGTGGCGAGGCCCGGCGCCTCGGAACGGTAGCGCACGGCGCGGCCCACCCCCGCCCGCACGGCGCGCGCCAGCAGCACGAACAGGCCGAGCACGAGCAGCCCGAACAGGACGCCCGGCAGGAAGGCGAGCGCCGCCCTTGCGAGATCGTCCAGGCGGTCCACCGCCGCGCTCAGGTCCATGGCACGCCTTCCTTCAGGGTGGCGGTGCAACGGTGCCGGGCGGCGAGGGTTGGCGCTCGGCGGGAACGACGCTGAGCGAGCCGTCCGTCTCGAGCGTGACGGCAAGCGCCTGCTCGGGGCCGGCCAGGCCGGCGCTCCGAAGCGCCGCCTGCACCTCCTCGCGCGTCACACGCTGGATCCGCAGCGCGCCGTCGAGAACCTGACCGCGATGAAGGAGCAGCGTCGGCTCGGACTTGACGAGACGGGAGACAGGCGGCCAGCGCATCGCGGACCAGGCGACGGCGAACTGGAGCCCGACGAGGAGGGCCAGGGCCGCCAAGCCCTCGCTGAGCGAGACGGTGCTGTCGAGCAGGAGGGAGGAGAGCGTCGAGCCCAAGGCCACGGTCACGACGAGGTCGAAGGCGTTCAGCTTGGCCAGCGTCCGCTTGCCCGAGACGCGCAGGAGCGCCACGAGCGCGGCATAGCCCAGCGCGCCCACGGCGAGGATGCGCCCGATATCGGACCAGCCGTCGAAGAACATCGGAGGCCTCTGCGATGCGCGCCGGACCGCTGCGGTCCAGGCCGTCCGGGCGCTAACGGATCACCGGGCGCCGGGATGCGGCCCGCCGTGCATCGCCGTAAGGAGGGCCGCCCCGCCCGCCCATGCTTCCCCCCCATCCCCCCAGCCGCTAGAACCCGCCGCCAAACCTCCCGACCGCGCGAGATCTCCCCATGCCCGCCTGGCAGTACGTCTACGTCATGAAGAACCTCACCAAGTCCTATCCGGGCGGGCGCGAGGTCTTCAAAGGCATCACCCTCTCCTTCCTGCCGGACGCCAAGATCGGCGTCCTCGGGCCGAACGGCGCCGGCAAGTCCACGCTGATGCGCATCATGGCCGGGCAGGACACCGATTTCGGCGGCGAGGCCTGGGCGGCCGAAGGCGCGCGCGTCGGCTACCTCCCGCAGGAGCCGCAGCTCGACGAGACCAAGACCGTCGGCGAGAACGTCATGGCCGCCTTCGGCGACCTCAAGGCCAAGGTCGATCGCTTCAACGAGATCTCCATGAAGTTCGCCGAGGAGATGTCGGAGGACGAGATGAACGACCTGCTGGCCGAACAGGGCCAGCTCCAGGAAGCGATCGACGCCGCCGATGCGTGGGAGCTCGATCGCCGCGTCGAGATCGCGCTCGACGCCCTGCGCGCGCCCCCCTACGACAGCCCCGTCACCAACCTCTCGGGCGGCGAGCGCCGGCGCGTGGCGCTGTGCAAGCTGCTGCTGGAGAAGCCGGACCTGCTGCTGCTCGACGAGCCGACGAACCACCTCGACGCCGAGAGCGTCTCCTGGCTCGAGAAGACGCTGCGCGAATGGCCGGGCGCGGTGCTCGTCGTCACCCACGACCGCTACTTCCTCGACAACGTGACGAACTGGATCCTGGAGGTCGATCGCGGCCGCGGCTTCCCCTACCAGGGCAACTACTCCGCGTATCTCGACCAGAAGCGCAAGCGCCTGGAGCAGGAGAACCGCGAGGAGAAGGCCCGCATCCGGGCCCTCGCGCAGGAGCAGGAATGGATCGGCCGCAGCCCGGCCGCGCGCCAGGCCAAGAACAAGGCCCGCATCCAGCGCTACGAGGAGCTGCTGGAAGCGAGCAACGAGCGCGGCCCCGGCGAGCTGGAAATCCTCATCGCGCCGCCGCCGCGCCTCGGCAACACCGTCATCGAGGCCGAGGGGCTGCGCAAGGCCTACGGCAACAAGCTGCTGATCGACGACCTCTCCTTCAAGCTGCCGCCCGGCGGCATCGTCGGCGTGATCGGCCCGAACGGCGCCGGCAAGACGACGCTGTTCCGGATGATCACCGGGCAGGAGACGCCCGATGCCGGCAGCCTCAAGGTCGGCGAGAGCGTGAACCTCGGCTACGTGGACCAGTCGCGCGCCAGCCTCGACGACAGGAAATCCGTCTGGGAGGAGATCTCGGGCGGCGACGACCTGATCAACATCGGCAAGCGCCAGATCCAGTCCCGCGCCTACACGGCCGCCTTCAACTTCCGCGGCGCGGACCAGCAGAAGCGCGTCGGCGTCCTGTCGGGCGGCGAGCGCAACCGCGTGCACCTCGCGAAGATGCTGCGCGAGCCGCACAACGTGCTGCTGCTCGACGAGCCGACCAACGACCTCGACGTGGACACGCTGCGCGCGCTGGAAGAGGCGCTGACGGAGTTCGCCGGCTGCGTCGTGGTCATCAGCCACGACCGCTGGTTCCTCGATCGCCTCGCGACGCACATCCTCGCCTTCGAGGGCGACAGCCATGTCGAGTGGTTCGAGGGCAACTTCCAGGCCTACGAGGCCGACAAGAAGCGCCGCATGGGCAAGGAAGCGGACCAGCCGCACCGCCTGAAGTACCGCCCGCTGGAGCGCTGATTGGACCTCGTCGTCCACGCCTGGGAAGTGGGGATCGCCTGCCGCTACAAGGCCGGCCCCCATGTCCGCTCGACCGATGAGGGCGGGCATGCCGACGCGATCCTCCCGCGCGGCGTGCCCGTCGGCTACTACGCGCGCACGCGGCGCGACCGGCGGCTCGCCATCGTGGCGCCGGGCATGGTGCGGGACGCCGCGGCGCTGCTGCGCGACCGCCCCGAATACATGCGCGCCGGGGAGGCGCGCGGGCGCAACTGCCTGACCACCTTCGCCGTGCTCGACGTGGGCGAGGCGCGCGCCGCCGCCTTCGCCGCGGCGTGGGAGGCCATCGCCGCCGACCCGCCGCTCTTCGTCGCGGTGGGCGGCAACTGCGCGCAGGTGATCACGCGCGCCCTCGAAGGCATCGGGGCGCTGCCGCGCGGCTGGCTGCGCCCGGGCAGCCCCGACGCGCTGTTCCGCGCGGTCGTCGCCGCCCATCCCGGGGCGCGCATCGCCACCGGCTTCGCCGAGTTCACGCCCGACGGCTCCGGCGGCTACGGCATCCGGCTGGAGAATGCCGTCGGCGCGCGCCTGCCGGTCGCCGCATGAACCAGATCCTGCCGAACCAGGCCCTCCCGAGCCAGGTGCTGGGCGCGCCGCGCACCGTCACCACGCCGCGCCTCTCCCTCCTGCCGCCCTCGCCCGAGCAGCTGCCCGACCTCATTCGCCTGAAGGGCGACGAGCGCGTCTTCGGCTACATGCTGCACGGCACCCGCACGCCCGAGCGCACCGCGGAGGAGCTGGACGACGACATCGAGTTCTGGCGCGTCCGCGGCTACGGCACCTGGTCCGTCTTCGAGCGCGGGACCGGCGAGTTCCTCGGTCTCTGCGGCCTGATGGAGCGCCCGGACGGCCGCGGCATCGCGCTGCGCTTCGCCCTCTGGCCGGAATGCCGCGGCAAGGGCTACGCGCGGGAGGCCTCGCGCGCCGCGCTCGATTTCGGGCACCGCGCCGGCCTCGCCCGCATCATCGGCATCGCGCGCGAGACGAACCACGCGAGCCGCGCGGTGATGACCGACCTCGGCATGACCGAATGCGGGGAGTTCCTGAACCGCGGCCACCGGATGGTGGTGTTCGAGAGCCGCCGCTGAGCGCCGCTCCGCGCTCACCGCGGCTTCGCCCCGGTGGTCGTCAGGCCGAAGCCGCTGCGGGCGTCGTCGAGCGCAAGCTTCGCGCCCCGACCGACGCCGGTCAGGGCGATCCGGGATGCCGCCTCCGCGGATCGTGCGCTCCAGCGTGATCCCGCGGCCGGGATCACGCCTCCGCGGATCGTGCTCTAGAAACCCAGCACCGCCCGGCTGTCCGCCGGCGCCTGCGCGCGCTCATGCATCCCGTAGTCGCGCAGCACGGCCGCGACGCGCAGCCGGTAGCCGGCGAAGACGCCGTCCCGCCCCGCCGCCTGGCTCAGCCGGTGCGCCTCGTGGTTGCGCCAGCGCGCCACCGCCGCCTCGTCCTCCCAGAAGGAGAGGGAGAGCAGGTGCCCCGGCCGCGCCAGGCTCTCGAAGCGTTCGACGGAGATGAAGCCCGGGATGGTGGCGAGGGCCTCGCGCAGCCGCGCCGCATGGGCCAGGTAGTCGTCGCGGCGGCCCTCGGCCGGCTCGACCTCGAAGATGACGGCGATCATGCCGCGCATCCTGCCGCGTGCCCCGCCTCGGCGAACAGCCCCACGCGCCGGTCGGCCAGCAGCGGGATGGCGGCCACCTGCACGAGCGCCGCGAAATGGGGCGTGGCGGCGTGGTTGGCGGCGGCCGAGGCGGTCTCGTACCGCACGAGGGTGACGAAGCGCGCCTCGGCCGCCAGCAGCGCGAAGCCGAGGCACCCCCGCTCCGCCCGCGTCCAGCGGCCGAGTTCCAGCAGCAGGGCCCGCAAGGCGGCCTCGGCGCCGGGGCGGGCGGTCCATTCGGTGAGCAGGGTCGTCTCCGTCATGCCGCCACGCTGCCCGGCCCCGGCGCCACGACGCTTCGTCGGGGGGTGAAGCGTCGCGCCGCGCCGCGTGGCAGCATGGGCGCATGACCAGCCTCGCCGCCAGCGCCGCCCTGATCGGCGACCCCGCCCGCGCCGCCATGCTCCAGGCCCTGCTGCCCGGGGAGGCGCTGACCGCCGGGGAACTCGCCCGCGTCGCCGGCATCGGCGCCCCGGCCGCGAGCGCGCATCTCAAGGCCCTCACCGAAGGCGGCCTCGTCGGCGTCCACGCCCAGGGCCGGCACCGCTACCACCGCCTGGCGGGAGAGGAGGTGGCGACCGCGCTCGAGGCCCTGCTCGCCCTGCCGGCGGGCGGCATCCGCGCGCCCTGGCCGCACGGGGACGCGCTGCGCCGGGCGCGGCTGTGCTGGGGTCATCTCGCCGGGCAGCTCGGCGTCGGGCTGCACGGGGCGATGGCGGCGCAAGGCTGGATCGCGCCCGCCCCCGGCGGCTGGCAGGCGACCCCCTCCGGCGAGGCCGCGCTCCGCGATCTCGGCGTGGATCTCGGCGCCGCCCGCGCCGCGCCGCGCTTCGCCTGCGACTGCATGGACTGGTCCGAGCGCCGGCCGCACCTCGCCGGCGGCCTGGCGCGGGAGGTCACGGCCGCGCTGCTGCGCCGCAAATGGCTGGTCCGGCCCGAAGCCGCGTCGGAGCGGCCGCTGCGCCGGCGCCTGCTGCTCTGCACGCCCGAAGGGGCGCGGCAGCTCCAGGGCCTCGGCATCGCGGCATGACGCCGGAGGCGCGGGTCCTGCTGGCGATGGTGGGCACCACCGTCGCCTCCAACTTCCATCGCGCCGCCGTCGGCGTGGTCGCGCCCGAGCTCGCCTCCGACCTCGGCATGGGGCCGGAGACGCTGGGTGCCGCCAACACGGCCTTCTTCGGCGCGCTGCTCGTCGCGCAGATCCCCGTGGGCATCGCGCTCGACCGCGTGGGGCCGCGGCGCCTCGTGGCCGCGCTCACGGTGCTCGCCGTGCTCGCCGCCGTGGCCCAGGCGCTGGCCCGCAGCCCGGCCGAGTTCCTCACCGCGCGCTTCCTCCTCGGCCTCGGCTGCGGGGCGAGCTTCATGGGCGCCGTCGTGCTCTCGGCGCGCTGGCATCGGGGCCCCGCGCTGACGCGGGCGATCGCGCGGGTCTTCGCCTTCTCGCAGTTCGGGATCCTCGCGGCCGGCGCGCCGCTGGCGCTGGCCGCCGGGGCGCTCGGCTGGCGCGGCGCCTTCCTCGTCTCCGCGGCGCTGACGGCGCTGCTCGGCCTGCTGTGGTGGCGCTTCGCCTCCGACGGGCCGGGCGGGGCGGCGCAGCCGATCCGCCGCGAGACGCTGCGGGAGGCGCTGGCCGGCCAGCTCTCCGTCTGGGGCACGCCCGGGCTGCCGCCGATCCTCGCGCTGCACGCGGTGGGCTACGCCGCCATGGCGACGCTGCTGGCGCTCTGGGCCGGCCCCTACCTCGCCGACAGGCACGGGCTCGACGGCGCGGCCCGCGGCGCGGCGCTGCTCGCGATGGGCCTCGCGACGCCGGCGGGGCAGCTCC
>JAIEOO010000340.1 GCA_019750475.1 Acetobacteraceae bacterium
CGCGCCGATCTGCGCGACGCCGCGGCTCTGCGCGCCGCGCTCGACGGCGCGACGCGCGTCGTCTCCTGCGCCCATGCGCGCCACGCGCCGGCCATCCTGGCGGCGACGGACGCGCCGCTGATCCTGATGGGCAGCACGCGCCGGCATTCGCGCTGGCCGGACGAGCACGGCGACGGCGTCCGCGCCGGGGAAGCCGCCCTGCTGGCAAGCGGCCGCGACGGCGTGATGATCCACCCGACGATGATCTACGGCGCGGAAGGCGAGGACAACGTCCAGCGCCTCGCCGCGCTGATGCGCCGCCTGCCGGCGCTGCCGCTGCCGGGCGGCGGGCGCAGCCTCGTCCAGCCCATCCACCAGTCGGACGTGACGCGGGCGCTGCTCGCGGCGCTCGACCGCGACTGGGCGGGGCCCGGCAGCCTCGACGTGGCGGGGCCCGAGCCCGTCGCCTACCGCGATTTCTGCGCGGCGGTCGCCCGCGCCGCCGGCCTCGCCCCGCGGCCCGTCCTGCCGCTGCCCGTCAGCCTGCTGATGGCGGCCGCGCCCCTCGCCCGGCTGCTGCCCGGCCTGCCCCGGATCGGTGCCGACGAGATCCGCCGCCTGACCGAGGACAAGGCCGTGGACACCGGCGCCATGCGCGCGCAACTCGGCCTCGCGCCCATCCCCCTTGCCGAAGGCTTGCGCCTCACCTTTGGTGGGGCTCAAGGAGACTGACATGGCCGTTCTCAACCGCATCGCCGAGTTCCGGGGTCATCGCGACCGGCCGGCCATGAGCCGCCACACCAACCCTCATCGCCGGCCGGAGTGACCGACATGGCTGTTCTCAACCGCATCGCCGAGTTCCACCCGGAGATGACCGCCTGGCGGCGGGACTTCCACATGCACCCCGAACTCGGCTTCGAGGAGCATCGCACCGCGGGCATCGTCGCCCGGCTGCTGCGCGAATTCGGCTGCGACGAGGTGCATGAGGGCGTGGCGAAGACGGGCGTCGTCGCCACGATCCACGGCCAGGGCGGGCCGAACGGCCGGGCCATCGGCCTGCGCGCCGACATGGACGCGCTGCCGATCGAGGAGGCCTCGGGCGTGCCGCACGCCTCCACCATCCCCGGCAAGATGCATGCCTGCGGCCATGACGGGCACACGGCCATGCTGCTGGGCGCCGCGAAATACCTGGCCGAGACGCGGAACTTCCAGGGCAGCGTCCACCTCATCTTCCAGCCGGCCGAGGAGAACCTGGCCGGCGGCGGGGTCATGGTGCGCGAGGGGCTGTTCGAGCGCTTCCCCTGCGAGCGCGTCTTCGGCCTGCACAACTGGCCCGGGATGCCCGCCGGCACCTTCCTCTGGCGCGAGGGGCCGGTGATGGCCGCCGTCGCCAACCTCGAGGTCACCATCACCGGCCAGGGCGCGCATGGCGCCCTGCCCTTCCAGGGCAACGACCCGATCGTCATCGCGGCCGCCATCGTGCAGGCGCTGCAGACCATCGTCGCCCGCAACCTCGACGCCGCCGATGCCGGCGTCATCACCATCGGGCACATCCAGGGCGGCCACACCTACAACGTGATCCCCGAGACCGTGCGCATGCTGGGCACGGCGCGCTGGTTCCTCCCCGAGGTCGGCGACCTGATGGAGGCGAAGTTCAAGTCCCTCGTCACCGGCATCGCCGCGAGCTTCGGCGCCGAGGCGACGGCCGTCTTCGACCGGGCCTACCCGGCCACCGTCAACGAGGCCGGGAGCACGACGCTCGCCGCCGATGCGGCGCGCGCCGTGATGGGCGAGGAGCGCGTGGTCCACATGCCCAAGCCCACCATGGGGGCGGAGGACTTCGCCTACATGCTGAACGAGCGCCCCGGCGCGTACCTCATGCTGGGCGGCGGGCGCACCGGCAGCGACCCGGGCGTCCACCACCCGATGTACGACTTCAACGACGAGATCCTGCCCATCGGCGCCTCCTGGTGGGCGACGCTGACGGAGCGCCTGCTGCCCCGTGTCTGACACCGTCGCGCCCACCAAGCCCGCCCTCTTCCTCGGCTACGCCAAGATCGGCCTGCTCGGCTTCGGCGGCGTCGCCGCCTGGGCGCGCCGCGTCATCGTCGAGGAGCGGCGCTGGCTGTCGGAGCGCGACTACGCCGAGGTGCTGGGCCTCGGGCAGATCCTGCCCGGGCCCAATGTCGGCAACGCCGCCGTGATGATCGGGCGGCGCTTCCACGGCCTCGCGGGCGCGCTGCTCGCGACCTCCGGCCTCTATGTCGGGCCGCTCGCGATCCTCGTCGCGCTCGCGGTCTTCTACGACCTCTACGGCACCACGCCCGGCGTGGCCCCCTTCATGCAAGGCGTCGCCGCCGCCGCCGCCGGAATGGTGATGGGCACGGCGCTGAAGATGGCCGGGAACCTCAAGCCGCCGATCGAGCTCGTGGCGGTGGGCGTGCTCGCGCTGGCCGCGGCCGCCGTCCTGCGGCTGCCGCTGCCGCTCATCGTCCTGGTCTTCGCGCCGCTCGGGGTGTGGCTCTCGCTCCGGCGGGCCTGGAGGGCGGAGGCCGCGAAGTGACCCTGCTGCTTCAGCTGCTGCTGACCTTCTCCACGCTGTCGCTGCTGGCGATCGGGGGCGCGAACGCCGTCCTGCCCGAGATGCACCGGCAGCTCGTCGAGATCCATGGCTGGCTCGACGACGCGACCTTCTCCCAGCTCTTCGCCCTCGCCCAGGCGGCGCCCGGTCCCAACATCCTCGCCGCCTCGGTGATGGGCTGGCGCATCGCGGGGCCGGCGGGCCTCGCCGTCGCGACCATCGGCATGCTGCTGCCGGCGGCGATCCTGGCCTGGTTCGTCGCCGGGCTGACCCAGCGGCTGCGCGGCGCCACCTGGCTCAAGCCGGCGCAGTTCGGCCTCGTCCCGGTCGCCATCGGGCTGATCGCGGCCTCGGGCGTCATCATGACGGAGGCCGCCGGTTCCTCCTGGCTGGCCTGGGGGATCGTCGCGGCCTCCACCATCTTCGTCTGGCGCACCGGCTTCTCGCCCCTCTGGGTGCTGGCGGGCGGGGGCGCGCTCGGGCTGCTGCTGCTGTGACCGCCGACGCGGCGACCAGGCGCGTCGGCGCGCTCGATCTCTTCCTGGCCTATCTGCGGATCGGGCTGACCGGCTTCGGCGGGGTGAATGCCTGGGCCCGGCACCACCTCGTCGAGGAGAAGGGCTGGCTGACCGAGGCCGAATACGCCGAGACGCTCGGCATGGCGCAGGTCCTGCCCGGGCCGAACGCGCTGAACTGCGCGATCGGCGTCGGCGCGCGCTTCGCCGGCGCCGCGGGCGCCGCGGCCGCCTCCATCGGGCTGTTCGCCGGGCCTCTCGCGCTGCTTGCCGGCATCGCCGCCCTGTACGACGCCTATGGCCAGCTGCCGCTGGTGCGGGCGGTCCTCACGGGCATCGCGGCCGCCGCGGCCGGCATGGTGCTCGGCACCGCGATCAAGATGGCGACGCGCCTCAGGCCCACCATCCCGCTGCTGCTGGTCGGCCTCGCGGCGCTGACGCTGGCCCTGCTGCGGGTGCCGCTGCCCTTCGTCGTGCTGGGCCTCGCCCCCTTCGGGCTGCTGGCCGCCTGGCGGGCCCTGCGGTGAGCGAGGAGTCCGACCTCTGGGCGCTGATGACCGGCTTCGCCGCCATCTCTCTGCTGTCGGTCGGCGGCGGCATCGCCGTCCTGCCCGAGATGCACCGCCTCGTCGTCGAGCAGCAGGGCTGGATGGACAGCCTCGGCTTCGCCAAGCGCTTCGCCCTGGCCCAGGCCGCCCCCGGCCCGAACATCATGGTCGTCGGCCTGATCGGCTGGGAGGTGGCGGGCCTCATCGGCATGTTCGCCGCGATGCTGGCCATGTGCGGGCCGACCACGCTGCTCGCCTACGGGTTCTTCCGCCTGCGCGCGAGCCTCGGCACGGCGCTGTGGCTGCGCGTGATCGAGCGCGGCATGGTGCCCATCGCCATCGGGCTGATCGCGGCCTCCGGCGTGCTGCTGGCGACGGGCGCGGCCGCCGGCGCGGGCTCGACGGTCGCGACGGTCCTGGCCGCCGCGATCACCCTCGGCAGCACCGTCTTCGTGTGGCGGACCAGGCGCTCGCCCCTCTGGGTGCTGGCGGCCGGCGCCGTGCTCGGGGCCTCGCTGCTCGGCTGAGCGGCCGTCAGCCCTGGCGCAGGTTCACCCACAGCGCCCGCGCCTTGCGCCGGCCGCGATTGGCGATGCGGTGCGGATCGGTCGAGCGGTAGGAGACGAGATCGCCCGACTTCAGCGTGAAGACCTCCCCGTTCAGGGTGACCTCCAGCACGCCCTCGATGGCGATGCCGAACTCGTAGCCGTCATGCGTGGTCGGGCGCGGCGCGCTGGCCGAGCCCGGCTCGTACTCGTTCAGCGCGATCTCGACGCCGTGCTGCGGGTCGGTCCGCAGCACGCGGCGCACCACCCCATCGGGCGCCGCGTACACCGCCTGATCCTCGAGGCGAGAGACGGGCTCGGCCGGCGTCGCCGGCGGCGGGGGCCCACCCAGGAGCTCCGAGGTGGGGACGCCGAGCGCGGAGCCGAGGGCGACCAGCGTGCCGATGGACGGCGCGGTCTTCCCGCGCTCCAGCAGGCTCAGCATCGAGGAGGAAAGGCCCGTCTGCTGCGCCAGCTGCAGCAGCGTCATCTGCTTGGCGGCCCGGATGGCGCGCAGCCGTGCCCCGATCGCGAGGATGAGGGCGTCGGTCTCATGCGCCACGCCATTGCCGCCCCGCTTCGCCGCGCCGCCGCGGCGGGGCTTGGCCAGCGCCTTGGGCGCGCGCGCCTTTCCCGCCTTCCCCGCGCCACCCTTGCCCGATGCCACCCGCATGCCGTCTCCTTGCCGGGTCCGAAGAAGCTTCCTGCTATGCCCATGCCGCAGATCGCGCCGCCGCGCCAGCGCCCATTCCGCCAGACGGCATCGCCTCGGTGACGCCGCCCTTCCTGGAGCCCGGGCGGATCGGCCCGGTCGCGCTGCCGAACCGGCTGGTCCGCGCCCCCACCTCCGAAACCATGGCGACGGAGGACGGGGAAGTCACGCCCGACCTGCGGCGCCTCTATGGCGAGCTGGCCCGCGGCGGGGCGGGGCTGCTGCTGACCGGACACATCTTTGTCCGGCCGGACGGACAATGTTCGCCGCGGCAGATGGCGCTGCACGACGACCGCTTCGTGCCGGGTCTCGCGCGTCTCGTGCGGGAGGTTCACGCCGGCGGGGCCCGAATCTTCGCCGAGCTCTCGCACGCCGGCAGCCAGACCATGATGCCGGGCCTCACCCCGCTCGCCCCCTCCGGCGTCTCCAGCGCGATCTATCCGGGCCAGCCCCGCGGCATGACCGGGCAGGACATCGCCGAGGTCATCGCCGCCTTCGGCGCCGCGGCCGCCCGGGCGCGCGCGGCCGGGTTCGACGGCATCCACATCCATGGCGGCAACGGCTACCTCGCGGCGCAATTCGCCTCGCCCGCCAGCAACCGGCGGGACGACGACTGGGGCGGCGACGCCGCGGGCCGCTCCCGCTTCCTGCTGGCCGTCCTGGCCGCGGTGCGGGACGGCGCGGGCCCCGGCCTCGCGGTGACCGCGCGCTACGGCGTGATGGACAGCGCGCCCGGCGGCCTGTCGCTGGAGGAAGGGCTCGCGCGGCTGGAGGCGCTCGCCGATGCCGGGCTCGACGCGGTCGAGCCGACCTACAACCTGATGCGGAGCTACCGGGAGAACATCCGGCCCTATGTCGCCGTCGGCGCGACGCGGGCCCTGCGCGACTGGGTCGCGCCCCGGCTGTGGCGGCCGGCCGCGCCGCAGGCCTACTACCGGCCGCTGGCGCGCGCCATCAAGGCGCGGATGGACCTGCCGGTGATCCTGGTGGGCGGCGTCCGCGGCACCGACGTGATGGAGGAGGTGCTGCGCTCGGGCGACGCCGACTTCCTCTCCATGGCCCGCCCGCTGGTGCGCGAGCCCGACCTGCCGAAGCAGCTCGCCGGCGGCCGCCGGGGCGTGGTGGACTGCGTCTCCTGCAACATCTGCCTCGCCCATGACGGCCACGACGCCCTGAAATGCTGGCGGCGGAACCCGGTGGACCTGCTGCGCCACGCCGCCTGGCGCCTGGCCCGGCGCTGATCAGCCACCCAGGAACGCCCGCAGCGCGGCGAGACCCTCGGCCGGCCGCTCCTCCATCGGCGCGTGGCCCATGCGCGGCAGCACCACCACCTGCGACTCGGGAAGGACGCGCCGGTAATCCTCCGCATGGGAGGCGGGGATCGCGCGGTCGGAATCGCCCCACAGCAGCAGGGTGGGCGCGCGGATCGTCGCCAGGATCGGCTCCGGCCTGACCAGCAGCGATGTCGCCATGCGGCGCAGGATCGCCGCTCGCACGCCCGGGGCCAGCAGCATGTCCCGGTACCGCTCCAGCAGCGCGTCCGTCATGACCGACGGGTCGGCATAGACGTTGCGCAGCATCGGCCGCAGCAGCGGCCTCGGCAGGGTGTAGGGCAGGACGTGGCCGATCCAGGGCAGGCGCGCTGGCGGGCGGTCGTAGTCGCGCCCCTCGCTGGCGAAGCCGTCCGGCGCCATGAGGACGAGGCGGTCCACCCGCTCCGGCCGCGCCGCCGCGAAGCCCCAGGCGATGCGCCCGCCCATGGACGAGCCCACGACATGCGCCCGCGCGACGCCGAGCCGGTCGAGCAGCGCGGCGAGCAGCGCGAAGGCCCGCTGGTCGGAATAGTCGCCGGTCGGGTCCGCCCCCGTCAGCCCGAAGCCCGGCAGGTCGAGCCGGATGACGCGGTAGCGGTCCTCCAGGCCGCGTGCCCAATCCTCCCAGGTGTGCAGCGAGCTCCCGAAGCCGTGGATGAACAGGATGGCGGGCGCGTCGCGCGGGCCCGTGTCGCGGATGTGCAGGCGCAGCGCCATCAGCTCGCCGAAGGTGGAGGGCGGGCCGGCGTAGCGGGCCTCCAGCCCGGCCCGCGGCTTGTCGGGGTCGTAGGCCCAGGCGAGGCCGGCGAGCAGGAGGGCCGCCAGGGCACCCAGGATCCACCACTTCATGCCCCCGATGTAGGGGGACGCGGTCAGTCCTTCACGGGGTCGTGCCCCCAGTTCTTGAGGCTGACCGCCCAATCCGTGTCGCGGACATCGCCCGCCGGGCGCTGCGCCAGGTGCCGGCGGACGAACCCCACCGCCTTGCGCATCCGCGCTTCGTCCTCCGGCGAGAAGGCCTCGCCATCCTTGCGCCGGAGCAGCTCGACGATGTGGCTGCCCATCTCGTGGCCGACCGATTCGCCGCGCCCGCCGCGCTTGAATCCCACCTCGTAGGAGCGCTTCGTGCGCAGATGCCGCTCGAGGACGGAGGCGCTCATGTTCAGCGCGGCGCGGAAGTCGCGGCGGACGGCGCTCACCTCCTTCGCGGGCCCGCGCGACGTCGGGCGGGCCTTGGCGTTCGCGGCCTTCGGCGCGGCCGCCTTCGCGCCGCCGCGCCGCGCGG
>JAIEOO010000024.1 GCA_019750475.1 Acetobacteraceae bacterium
TCGCCGGGGCGGCGGCCTGGGGGGCGGGCGCGGGGGGAGCGGCGGCGGGCTGCTCCAGGGTGGCGCAGGCGGTGGTCAGCCCGAGCAGGGCGGCGCAGCCGGCGGCGCGGAGAAGGGCAAGCGACACGGGACTCTCCTGGTTCTGTCGTTGCCGCCTTTCTGCCGCGCCCCCCGCCGACTGTCACGCCTTGACCCCGGCCGTGGCGCTGGCGAAGCATCCGTGAATGGACAAGCCCCACATCCTCGACGACGGCACCTTCTATCCGCGCGACCTCCTGGGCTACGGCCCCAACCCGCCGGACCCGAAATGGCCCGGGGGGGCGCGCGTCGCCCTCTCCTTCGTCCTCAACTACGAGGAGGGGGGCGAGAACACGGTGCTGAACGGCGACGCCGGCAGCGAGATCTACCTGCACGAGGTCCCGGGCGGCGCCTCGCTGGTCGGCGCCCGCAACCGCACCGTGGAGAGCCAGTTCGACTACGGCGCGCGCGCCGGCGTCTGGCGGGTGCTGCGCCTGTTCGCGCAGCGCCGCATGCGGCTCACGGTCTACGCGGTCGGCCGCGCGCTGGAGCTGAACCCGACGGCCGCCCGCGCCTTCGCCGAGGCGGGGCACGAGGTCGCGTCCCATGGCTGGCGCTGGATCGACTACCATTCCATGCCGGAGGCCCAGGAACGGGCCGAGGTCGCGCGCTGCGTCGAGACGATCGAGCGGCTGTGCGGCAAGCGGCCGGTCGGCTGGTACACCGGCCGCATCAGCCCCAACACGCGCCGCCTCGTCGCCGAGCACGGGGGCTTCCTGTACGACAGCGACGCCTATGACGACGACCTGCCGCATTACGTCGAGGTGCACGGCAAGCCGCACCTCGTCCTGCCCTACACCCTCGACAACAACGACATGAAGTTCGCCGTGCCGCCCGGTTTCGGCGACCCGGACGGGTTCGAGCGGCACCTGCGCGACGCGCTCGACACGCTGCGGGCCGAGGGCGGGCGGATGATGAGCGTGGGCCTGCATTGCCGCCTGGTGGGGCGGCCGGGCCGCGCGGCGGCGCTGGCCCGGTTCATGGATCACGTCGCCGCCTGCGGCGACGTGTGGGTCGCGACGCGCGAGGAGATCGCGCGTCACTGGTGGAGCGTCCATCCGCCGGGCTGAAGCCCGGCGCCCTGGCTTCAGCGCGCGGGGGCGCGGAACGGCCGGTGGCAGACGCCGCAGGACTGGCCCGCGTTCTGGAAGGCGGCCTGGAAGGCCGCGGCGTCGCCCGAGGCGGCGGCCGTGCGCAGCGCGGTCAGCGCCTGGGTCGTGCCCTGCTGCGCGCGCTCGAAGGCCGGCAGGTCGCCCCAGATCGCGGGCAGGGCGCGCGTCTCGAGGCCCGCCGTGCCCTGCTGGGTGCCGGCCGGGAAGCGCTGGACGAAGCCCGTGCCGAAGAAGGCCACCATGTCGTCCAGGCGCTGGACGGCCGGGCGGGGGTCGCCGCGGGTCTGCGCGATCTGCTGCATCGCCTCCATATGGGCGCCCATGCGGCGCAGCCCCTCGCGGCGCTCCTGCACGACCTGCGCCGGCGACTGCGCCTGGGCGGCAACCGCCCCCGCCAGGCCGGCCATGGCCAGCCCGAGAACCCATGACTTCATCCGCTGTCTCTCCCAAAGGCGGTCCCGGCGGGCAGCATGTCGTGTCCCCGGCGCGGCGCGCAACCATCCGGGCGGCTGCCCCGGGCGGCGCCGCGTGATAGGAGGGATCCGGAACACCGACCGGAGACCCATCCATGCTGGCGATGATCGAGAACCGCGCCGCCGCGCTCGCGCCCGTCATCCTCTCCGTCCTGCGGATCATGGCGGCGCTGCTGCTGATCCAGCACGGCATGCAGAAGATCATCGGCTGGCCGGAAATGCCGGCCGGCCGCGCCATGCCCGGCGTCTTCACGCAGATCTGGTTCGCCGGGATCATCGAGCTGGTGGGCGGCGCGCTGCTGCTGCTCGGCTACTACGCGCGGGCGACCGCCTTCGTGCTCTCGGGGACGATGGCCTTCGCCTATTTCCTGGGGCACGCGCCGCGCGGGTTCATCCCGGTGCTGAACGGCGGCAACCTCGCGATCCTCTACTGCTTCGTCTTCCTCTACTTCGCCTTCGCCGGGCCCGGTCCGCTCAGCCTCGACCGGTTCCTGCGCAAGCAGGCGTGAGCCTCGTCGCGCTCCTCCGCCACGGGCTGCTGCTGTCGCTCGGCTGGCTCGTGGCGGCGGCCCTGGCGCTCGGTCACTACGGCTTTCTCTGGGGGCTGTTCCTGATCGTGGTCTGGGCCGTCTTGATCGTGCGCTTCCAGCGCGCCACGGTCGCGCATGCGCAGGCCGTGGCCGAGCGCCTCAACGGGCAAGGGACGACGCAGGGTTCATGATCCGCATCCATGGCATCGCGAAGAGCCGCGCCTTCCGCTGCATCTGGGCCGCCGAGGAGGCAGGCCTGCCCTACGAGA
Organism: Acetobacteraceae bacterium; assembly: GCA_019750475.1. GTDB lineage: Bacteria > Pseudomonadota > Alphaproteobacteria > Acetobacterales > Acetobacteraceae > Roseococcus. The sequence goes on from JAIEOO010000024.1 coordinate 2,463, forward strand.
TCGTGCCCGTGGGCTTCGGCCCCGAGAGCAAGTCGCCGGACCATCTGCGGATCAACCCGAACGGCAAGATCCCCGCGATGGAGGATGGCGACCTCGTCCTGTTCGAGAGCCTCGCGATCAACCTGCACCTCGCGATGAAGGCGGGCCCGCCGCTCTGGCCCGCCGGGGACGACGCGTCCCGCGCGCTGCAATGGACGCTCTGGGCCGCCACGGAGGTCGAACCCGCGGCGATGCAATGGGCCTACAACACCTACATCCGCCCGCCCGCCGACCGCGACGCGGGACAGGCCGCGATGGGCGCGGCGGCGCTGAAGGCGCGCCTGTCGGTGCTGGAGACGGCGCTCGGCGCGCAGCCCTTCCTGCTCGCCTCCGGCTTCGGCGTCGCCGACCTCAATCTCGCGAGCGTGCTCTACGGCGCCTGGGCGAACGGCTTCGACTTCGGCGAGCACCCGCGGGTGAAGGCCTGGCTCGACCGCTGCGTGGCGCGGCCCGCGGCGCAGAAGGCGCGCGCCCTGCGTGAAGGCTGAGGCCGATCCGCGCTCGGGGCCGATCGCACAGGGCCGGAACCGGCCGTCGCGCGGATCCGCTCGGGACAACGAGGCTGGGGCCGTCCCCACGCATGGGGACGCGGCTCCGGCCCTGATCGCGACGGCTCAGGCGCTCGACGCGGCGGGGTTCATGCCGTCGAAATCGGGCAACGTCTCGGTGCGAACGGCGCGCGGCTTCCTCATCACCCCGGCGGCGCTGCCCTATGCCTGCACCACCCCCGAGGACCTCGTCGAATGCGACGGGGAGGGGCAGGTCATCGCTGGCACGCGCCGCCCCTCCTCCGAGTGGCGCCTGCATGCCGCGGTCTATGCCGCGCGGCCCGAAGCCAAGGCGATCGTCCACACGCACAGCCCGATGGCGACCGCGCTGTCCTGCGCGCGGCGGCCCATCCCGCCCTTCCACTACATGGTCGCGCTGGCCGGGGGAGCGGACATCCCGTGCTCCGGCTACGCCACCTTCGGCACGGCGGAACTGGCCGAGGCCGCGGTCGCGGCGTTGATCGGCAGGCGCGCCTGCCTGCTGGCCAATCACGGCGTGCTGGCGCTGGGCAGCACGCTCGCCGGCGCCGACACGCTGGCGCGCGAGGTCGAGAACCTGGCGCGGCAATACCTCGCCCTGCTGGGCGCCGGCCTGCCGCCCGTGCTGCTGACCGCCGGGGAGATGCGGGATGTGGCGGCCCAGTTCGGGGGCTATGGCCGTCTCGCCTGACCGAAAGCGTGCTTCCCGCGCCACAGGCCAAGCCTTTCATGCCTTCGCCTGAATCAGGCTGTGCGAAATCGCGCGGACCGAAGGCGGTGCCGTGCGTTTTCTACCCTGACAGGTGAAGGGTGGCCGGTCATGGGGCGGGGGTTCGGGTTCGTCGTGGGATTGATGCAACAGTGTCGCGCTGCTGCATCGCCGCGCCTCGCAACTCTGTGGCGAAAAAGGGGCACGGGGTGCTATTGCCTTGTCATGCCCTCCCCCCGCCGCCCCCTCCGGCTGGTGCTGTTGGCGGCGACCCTTCTCACGGCGGCGGCCGGGCCGGCGCCGCAGCGGGGGGCACCCCGCGTCACCGAGCCGCCCGCCTTCGGCGCTTACCTGATCGGCCGCTTCGCGGCCGACCAGCAGGACAGCCGCGCGGCCGCGGACAACCTCCTCGCCGCGCTGCAGGCCGATCCGAACCAGGGCGAGTTGCTGCACCAGGCCTTCCTCGCCGCCGTGCTCGACGGCCGGCCGGAGGCGCTGCGCCTCGCCCGGCGCCTGCCGGACAGCCCGGTCGCGGCGCTCGTCGTCCTCGGGTCCGACGCGGTGGCCGGCCGGTGGGACCGGGCCGAGAACCGCGCCCGGCTGCTCGGCCGGCAGGGGCCGATCGGGGCGCTGCAACCCGTCCTCGTCGCCTGGTCCATGGCCGGTCGCGGCCAGGTGGAGCAGGCGCTGCAACTGCTGCGCCCGCTCGCCGAGGCCGGGCGCTTCCGCGCGCTGAACGCGCTGCACGCCGCCCTGATCGCCGACCACGCCAACCGCCCCCGCGACGCCGAGCGCTTCATCCGCCTCGCCCTGCTCGACCAGCCGGAGCCGACGCTGCGCCTCGCGCAGCTCGCGGCCAACATCCTGCACCGCGCCGGCAAGCCGGCCGAGGCGCAGCGCCTGCTCGACGGCGTGGCCGAGGGCCTCGACGAACTCGCGCTCGCGGCGGTCGAACCCGCGCGCGGCCGGGTGCTGACCGGCCGCGCCGTCTCCGGCCCCGCCGAGGGCATCGCCGAGGCCTATGTCGCGCTCGGCGCGGCGCTGCGCGGCGACGAGCTGGAGGAGATGGCCGCCGTCCTCGCGCGGCTGGCGCTGCGCATCCGCCCGCAATTCGGCCCCGCCCTGCTGCTGATGGGCGACGTCCAGGCCGAGGCCGGGGACCACGCCGCCGCCCTCGAGACGCTGGCGCGCATCCGGCCGGAGGACCCGCTCGCCGCCGTGGCCCTTCTGCGCCGGGCCGGCGTGCTCGACCGCATGGACCAGGGGGAGCCCGCGCTCACCCTGCTGCGGGAGGCCGCCGACGCGCTGCCCGGACAGGCCCAGCCGCTGCTGCGCCTCGGCGACGCGCTGCGCCGCCGCGGCCGCTTCGCCGAGGCCGCGACGGCCTATGACGAGGCCATCGGCCGCCTCGGCGAGCAGGCGCGGGCGCAGGATTGGCCGCTGTTCTACGCGCGCGGCATCGCGCGGGAGCGCAGCGGCGACTGGCCGGGGGCGGAGGCCGATTTCCTCCGCGCCCTCGACCTCGCGCCCGAGCAGCCCTACGTCCTCAATTACCTGGGTTATTCCTGGGCGGAGCAGGGCGTGAACCTGCCCCGCGCCAAGGCGATGCTGGAGCGCGCGGTGGAGCTTCGCCCGCAGGACGGCAACATCGCCGACAGCCTGGGCTGGGCGCTGTTCCGCACCGGCGACATCGCCGGCGCCATCCGCCTGCTGGAGCGCGCCGTCGAGCTGGAGCCGCGCAACGCCACCATCAACGACCATCTGGGCGACGCCTATTGGGCGGCCGGCCGGCAGGAGGAGGCGCGCTTCCAGTGGCGGCGCGCCCTCACGATGGATCCCGAGGCGGCCGAGATCGCGCGGATCGAGCGCAAGCTCGACACCGGGGTGGAGGCGCCGGTGGCGCTCGACGTGCCGAGCGTTCCGACGGGGGCGACGGCGGCCCGTTGACCACGCACGAGGCCGCCCCGGCCAAGGTGAACCTGTACCTGCACGTCACCGGGCGGCGCCCGGACGGGTACCATCTGCTCGACAGCCTGGCGGTGTTCGGCCCGGCGGCGGACCGCGTGTCCGCCGGCGCGGGGGAGGGGCTGACCCTGACGCTCGACGGCCCCTTCGGCGTCGCCTTGCAGGCCGAGGCCGACAACCTCGTGCTGCGCGCGGCGCGGCTGCTGGCCGAGTCCGCGGGCGTGGAGCCGCGCGCCGCGCTGCGCCTGACCAAGCGCCTGCCCGTCGCCTCCGGCATCGGCGGTGGGTCGGCCGATGCGGCGGCGGCGTTGCGGGCCCTGGCGCGGCTGTGGGGTGTCTCCGTCCCGCTGGAGCCCTTGGCGGCGAAACTCGGCGCCGATGTGCCGGTCTGCGTCGCATCCCGCCCCGCGCGGATGCGCGGCGTGGGGGAGGTGCTGGACGCGGCACCCGGCCTGCCGCGCTGCGCCCTGCTGCTGGTGAACCCCGGCGTCGCCCTGCCGACGCCCGAGGTGTTTTGGGCCCGCCAAGGCGGCTTCCGCCCCGAGGCCGCGCTACCCGCATCCTGGCCCGACGCCGAGGCCATGGCGCGGGATCTGCGCGCGCTGGCGAACGACCTGGAACCGCCGGCCATCGCGCTGCGCCCCGTGATCGCCGAGGTGCTGGCCGCCATCGCGGCGCAGCCCGGCTGCCTGCTGGCGCGGATGAGCGGATCGGGCGCGACCTGCTTCGGGTTGTTCGCCGATGCGGCCCTGGCCGAGGCCGCCGCGCGCGCCTTGCCGGCGGCGTGGTGGCGCGAGGCCGGGGGTCTTTACGAAGCCGGGCCTGCGTCGCTAAAGGACATGCGCCCTGGTGGGGTGTAGCCAAGCGGTAAGGCAGCGGTTTTTGGTACCGCCATTCCTAGGTTCGAATCCTAGCACCCCAACCAGCCAGCCCCAAATCCCTTTTGGGCGAGTGATCTCAGAGCCAAATCATTCATCTGCTCGAATAGCAATTTGGGGAATCTGCCATCGGTCATCGTTGTCTTTTCGAGGCCAAGTCCCCGATGCTTGGTGACTGTTTATGCGGTTGATCAGTAAGTCCATGTTTTCGCCATGCGTGCCCAGTGTAATATATTCATTTTTTCCATTTTCTCGCTGGAAAATGATCCATTCACCTGTGAGGGCGCGACGCGACTGCAAGCGCTCGAAAGTTCCTATAACCATTTCGTATGCAGCGTGATCTAGGATTTGTCTTGGTATAGGGTCATCAAGGTCAAATCTAGTAAAGGCTCGGGTTAACGCTTCCTCTACAAATTTGTCTTTGCTGAGATTTTTCGGAATGAAACGAGCTTGAAAGTGGTGTTTGTGCCAAATATTTTTGATAGGAATGCGCTTGAGGCGTTCTGCTTGCTTAGTCACCGATTCGCGTGAGCTTGAGCCTTCTAGAATGGCGATTTCTTCGATGATGGAGAATTTGTTGTATTGTCTTGCGATTTCGGATACAGATATTTCAACCGCCAGAGCTAAAGTGCACCGGCCTGTCGTCAGAACGTTCTTGAGTCTCAGACACGTATCTTCGAACTCAGCTTGGAGTAGATCCAGAGGGATGCCTATTTCCATTTTGTGCGCGACTCATGTTGAGCGCAGGAAACGTTCGCTGACTCTGTTCAACGCCGTCCGCAGCCCGTTCGACCTCTAAAGTAGGTTAGGCGTATCGAGCCTAGCTTCGTCAATTTGGAGTTGACCCGGTTTCGTGGAGACCCCGAGGCTTGAGACGGAGGTGTCCGAGATGCCGAAATTCAGGGTGCCCTA
>JAIEOO010000381.1 GCA_019750475.1 Acetobacteraceae bacterium
CCGCCCCGCCGCCGCGCCCCGTCCTGCCGCCGATCCCGCTGCCGCCGGCCATGGGCGAGCTGGTCGGCGGCGGCTGGCGACTCGACTTCGCGGCCAACCGCCTCGCCATCGAGCAGCAGAGCGGCCAGACGCTGCGCGCGATCGGTCAGCGCCTCGCCGAGACGACCACCGGGCGCATCCTGCTGCTCGCCCAGGCGAGCGGCCCGCAGGACGCCTCCACCGCCCGCCGCCTCTCGCTCGACCGCGCGATCGCCGTGAAGGAGGCGCTGCAGGCCGGCGGCCTGCCGGGCACGCGGGTGGACATCCGTGCCCTCGGCCAGCTCCCCGCGGGGCTGGACGCGGTCGACATCCTCCCCCCCGGCGCCCCCCGACCGTGACCATCCCCGAGCTGCGCGGCGCGCGCCTCACCCTCCGCGGCTTCCGCGAGGCCGACCTCGACGCCTTCGCGGCCATGCAGGCCGATCCGGAGGTGATGCGCTTCCTCGGTCCCACCGGCCTGCCGCGCGGCCGCGCCGAGACCTGGCAGACCATGGCGATGCTGCTGGGCCACTGGCAGCTCCGCGGCTTCGGCCTCTGGGCCGTCGAGCATGAGGGGCGCTTCGTCGGCCGCGTCGGCTGGCTCGAGCCCGAGGGCTGGCCGGCGCGGGAGCTGGCCTACGCCCTGGCGCGGCCGGCCTGGGGCCAGGGCCTGGCCTTCGAGGCGGCGTCCGCCGCGCTCGCCTGGGGCCGGTCGCGCTGGCCGGGCCTGAAGCTGGCGAGCTTCATCCGGCCGGAGAACGAGCCGTCGCGCCGCCTGGCGGCGAAGCTCGGCGCGCGCTGCGCCGGCCGCATCGAGCTGATGGGCGGCGTCGCCGAGGAGTGGCGGCACGGCCCCTGAACGGGGTCAGGGCGGGAAGGCGCGGCCCCACTCGCCGCGCAGCGCGGCGCGCATTCCGGCGAAGCCCGCGCGCATCGCGCGACCCTCGCCCCGCGCGCCGTGGCGCAGGAGGCGCAGCGCGCTGGTGCCGATCGTCCAGGGCAGCCACGCCGGATGCGCGCCCCGCACGAAGTGGAGCCGGTTGCGGAATTCGAGATACGCCGCCAGCGGCGAGGGCGCGCGCCGCGCGTGGCCCGACCCGATCGTCGTGCCGCCGGCGTGGAACACCACCGCCTGCGGGCAATGGACCAGCTCCCCCGCCGCCTTGGCGCGCAGGCCCCATTCGAGATCCTCGTAGTAGAGGAAGTACCTGTCCTCGGGCAGGCCGATGCGGGCGAGGCAGGCCGCCGTGACGTAGAGCGAGGCGCCCGAGGGCGAGTCGAGCTCCACCGCCTCCGGCGCGGGGGTCAGCGGCCGCCCGCGATCCACGGCCATCACCTGTCCGCGCCAGCGGTCCCAGCGCAGCCCCCGCGTCCGTACGAGCCGCGGGCGGTCGGGGTCCACGATGACCGAGCCGACCATGCCCTTCGCGCTGCGCGCCGCGCAGGCGAGCATGGCCGCCAGCGCGTCCGGCGCGGGCTGGGTGTCGGGGTTGAGGATCCAGGCCCCGGGCCAGCCACCGGCCGCGGCGAGCGGGCGCAGCCACGCGTTGATCCCCCCGCCATAGCCGAGGTTGTCCGGCGCCTCGCCGACATGGATCGACGCCGCCCGGCCGCCGAGCGCGAAGCGTCGAAGGCGCAGGAACCCGGCCCCGGGCCAGGGCTCCGGCGCGGTCTCGGCGTGCCGCCCGGCGAGCGCGGCACAGAGCGCGTCGAAGGCGGCGGGCCCGCCATTCTCGCAGACATGCACGTCGAAGGCCGGCTCCGCCGCGGCTCGGGCCAGGGCGTCGAGGCAACCGAGGATGTCCTCCGGGTTGCGGAAGCCCACGACGATGACGGGGATGGGGCGGGACAAGGCGGAGAACCCGGCATGGTTGCGGCGGCGCATGGGCCGGTCGGCGCGCCGGGCTGTCAAGGCCGCGGCCCCTTTCGCCCCCCGTCATTTGCGCTTATCGGGACGCGTCGTTTTCCGCCCTTGGAGATTGCTGTCGATGTCCGGCCTCGTCGTCGCGCCAGTCCTGCACAAGTTCATCGCCGAGGAAGCCCTGCCCGGCACCGGTATCGCCCCCGACGCCTTCTGGGCCGCCTACGAGGCCATCCTGCGCGACCTCGCCCCCCGCAACGCCGCGCTGCTCGCGAAGCGCGACGCGCTGCAGGCGAAGCTCGACGCCTGGCACCAGGCGAACCCGGCGAAGCCCGTGGACGCCGCGGCCTACGAGGCCTTCCTGCGCGAGATCGGCTACCTCCTGCCCGAGCCGGCCGACTTCTCCGTGGACACGGCGAATGTGGACGAGGAGCTCGGCGCCGTCGCCGGTCCGCAGCTCGTCGTGCCCGTCTCCAACGCCCGCTACGCGCTGAACGCGGCGAATGCGCGCTGGGGCAGCCTGTACGACGCGCTCTACGGCACGGACGCCATCCCGGGCGATCGCTCGGCCAGGGGCTACGACGCCGCCCGCGGCGCGCAGGTCATCGGCTATGCCCGCTGCGTCCTCGGCGGCGCCGCGCCGCTCGCCCAGGGGGCCTGGATGGATGCGGCGGGCCTCTCGGTCGAGGGCGGCAAGCTCGTCGTCGCGCTGAAGGACGGGACGAAGACGGGCCTCGCCGACCCCGCGCTCTTCGTGGGCTACCAGGGCGAGGCGGCGAGCCCCTCCGCCGTGCTGCTGCGCCACAACGGGCTGCACATCGAGATCCAGGTCAACCGCGCGCACCCGATCGGCAAGGATGACGCGGCCGGCATCAGCGACCTCGTGCTGGAAGCGGCGCTGACGACCATCCAGGACTGCGAGGACAGCGTCGCGGCGGTGGACGCGGAGGACAAGGTCGGCGTCTACCGGAACTGGCTCGGCCTGATGAAGGGCGACCTCGCGGCCGATCTCGAGAAGGGCGGCAAGACCATCACCCGCCGCCTCGCCGCCGACCGGACCTACACCGCGCCGGGCGGCGGCACGCTCACGCTGCATGGCCGCTCCGTCATGCTGGTGCGCAATGTCGGCCACCACATGATGACCGACGCCGTGACCCTCGACGGCGCCGAGACGCCCGAGACCATCCTGGACGCGATGGTGACGAGCGCCATCGCCATCCACGACATCAAGGGCAAGCGCCTCAACTCGCGCGCCGGCAGCGTCTACATCGTGAAGCCCAAGATGCACGGCCCCGAGGAGGTCGCCTGGGCCGTGGAGCTGTTCGCGCGCGTGGAGGAGGCGCTGGGCCTCGCCGCGAACACGCTCAAGATGGGCATCATGGACGAGGAGCGCCGGACGACGGTGAACCTCAAGGCCTGCATCGCCGCCGCGAAGTCCCGCGTGGTCTTCATCAACACCGGCTTCCTCGACCGCACGGGCGACGAGATCCACACCTCGATGGAATCGGGGGCGATGATCCGCAAGAACGACATGCGGGGCACGGCCTGGATCAAGGCCTATGAGGACTGGAACGTGGACATCGGCCTGATGTGCGGGCTGCGCGGCCGCGCGCAGATCGGCAAGGGCATGTGGGCCATGCCCGACGCCATGGCCGCGATGCTCGAGCAGAAGGTGGGCCACCCGAAGGCCGGCGCGAACACGGCCTGGGTCCCCTCCCCCACCGCGGCCACCCTGCACGCGATGCACTACCACCAGGTGGACGTGAAGGCGCGCCAGGCGGAGATCGCCGCGGGCGGGCGCCGGGCGAAGCTGCAGGACCTGCTGACCATCCCGGTCGCCACCAACACCAACTGGCCCGAGGCCGACCTGAAGGCCGAGCTCGACAACAACGCCCAGGGCATCCTCGGCTATGTCGTCCGCTGGGTGGACCAGGGCGTCGGCTGCTCCAAGGTGCCGGACATCAACAATGTCGGCCTGATGGAGGACCGCGCGACGCTGCGCATCTCCGCCCAGCACATCGCCAACTGGCTGCGCCACGGCATCGTGACGAAGGACCAGGTGATGGAGACGATGAAGCGCATGGCCGCCGTCGTGGACCAGCAGAACGCCGGCGACCCGCTCTACACGAGGATGGCGCCGGGCTTCGACGGGCCGGCCTTCAAGGCCGCCTGCGCCCTGGTCTTCGAGGGCACGACGCAGCCCAACGGCTACACCGAGTTCCTGCTGACCGAGTGGCGGCGGCGCGCGAAGGCGGCCTGAGCCTACGTCCGGTCGGACATTACAGGTGTGACGGCGTGTACCAGCACGTCCGTCACCCGCCCCCTTCGGCAAGACGACGAAGGCTCGCAGCGAAACGCTCCGGCGCCTCCTGGCCCGGATGGTGGCCGATGCGCGCCCACACCTCATGGGCGTAGGGGCCGGAGAAGCGGTCGTGGCTGCCGCTGTCGCGGGGCGGCGCCACGCCATCGCTGCCGCCCTCGACGTCGAGCGTCGGCACCGGGATCGACGGCTGGCGGGCCAGGGCCGCCTCGATGCCGTCATGCGCCGGGTCGCCGGCGACGGCCTGGTGCCGGTGGCGGTAGGAGTGCAGCACCGTCGCCGGCCAGTCGGGGTTGTCCCAGGCCGCGGCGCTCGCGGCGAACTCCGCCTCGGTGAAGGCCCAGTCGGGCGACCACATCCGCCACAGCGCCCGGCCGAGGGCGTGCCGCGTCTCCGCCCCGGCCAGCGCGCGGGCGCCGCGGGCTGTGTGGAAATACCATTGGTACCAGTGCCGCGCCTCCTGCGCCGGATCGGCGGGCATCGGGCTGCGGGCGATGGCCTGGATGTTGTAGCCGCCGACCGTGAGCAGCGCGCGCACGCGGGCGGGCCAGAGCGCGGCGACGACGCAGGCCGCGCGCCCGCCCCAGTCGTGGCCCGCGAGGATCGCGCGCCCGATTCCGAGCGCGTCCATCAGCGCGAGCAGATCGGCCCCGAGCGCGCCCTGCGCGCCGGAGCGGAGCGTCGTCGCCTCGCGGTGGCGCGTCGCCCCGTGGCCGCGGAGTTCCGGCGCCAGGACCCGGAAGCCCTGCGCCGCGAGGCGCCGCGCGCAGCCCTCCCAGCCGATCGCGGCGTAGGGAAAGCCGTGCAGCAGGATCACGGGCGGGGCCGCGGCCTCCCCCCATTCCAGGACGGAGGCGCGGAGCTGCCCGGCTTCGACCGTCAGGCGGCGCATGGGCGCCCTCGAGCGGCCGGGGGCGTCAGGCCTTGGCGGCGTCGTTCGCGGCTTCGGGGCGGACGACGCTGCTGATCGTGCCGCGCACCACCTCGACGCGGACATTCGGCGCGATCTCGACCTCGAGCACGTCGCTGCCCTCGGTGACCTTCTTCACCTCGCCCACGATGCCGCCCGCGGTCACCACCTTGTCGCCCCGCTTCAGCGCCTGGAGCATCGAGCGGTGCTCCTTCATCTTCTTCTGCTGCGGGCGGATCAGCAGGAAGTAGAACACCACGAAGATGAGCAGCAGCGGCAGGAGCTGCATGACGACGGCGCCGGCGCCGCCGGCGGCGTCCTGGGCATAGGCGGGGGAGATGAACATCGGTCCTCGCTGAGACTGGCTTGGCGGACAACTGCCCCGACCCATCCCCCGGCGTCAACGTGGCGCCCCCTCCCCTTGCGTCGTTACGGGGGCGGGGCTTGAACCGCCGGCGATGGACACCGCCCTGCTCACCCGCATCGCCGAGGCGCTGGAGCGCCTCTCGCCCCCGCCCGCTTCGGCGCCCACCCTCCAGGGCGCCGACGCCTTCGTCTGGCACCCGGCGCGGCCGGGCGAACCCGCGCGCCTCGCCCCCGTGCCGGCGGTGAGCCGCGTCGGCATCGCGCTGCTGAAGGGCGTCGAGCGCCAGAAGGAGATCCTGCTGGCCAACACGCTGCGCTTCGCTGAAGGCTACCCGGCGAACAACGCCATGCTGTGGGGCGCGCGCGGCATGGGGAAGTCGTCGCTGGTGAAGGCGGCGCACGCCGAGGCGAACGAACGCTTCCCGGGCTCGCTCGCGCTGATCGAGATCCACCGCGAGGACATCCGCACCCTGCCGGACCTGTTGAACATCCTGCGCGCCGACCGCTCCGACCCGCTCCGCGGCGGGCCGCGCCGGGCGCTGGTCTTCTGCGACGATCTCTCCTTCGAGCGCGAGGACGCGGACTACAAGGCGCTGAAGAGCGTGCTCGACGGCGGCATCGAGGGGCGGCCGGCCAATGTCCTGTTCTACGCGACCTCGAACCGCCGGCACCTCATGCCGCGCGACATGATCGAGAACGAGCGCAGCACGGCGATCAACCCGGGCGAGGCGGTGGAGGAGAAGGTGTCCCTCTCCGACCGCTTCGGCCTCTGGATCGGCTTCCACAACTGCGACCAGGACACCTTCTTCGCGATGATCGAGGGCTATGCCGAGGCGATGGCGCTGCCGATCACCGCCGACGCGCTCCGCGCCGCCGCCGTCGAGTGGAGCGTGACGCGCGGCGGCCGCTCGGGGCGCGTCGCCTGGCAGTTCATCCAGGAAATGGCCGGCCAGCTGCGGGTGAAGGGATGACATTCATCGAGACGCTCGAGGAGCTGCACGCCCTCTACGGCACGCCGGGGCCGGCCTCGCTGGTCAAGGAGGCGCCGCGCATCACGCGCGAGTACCGCCGCATCATCGAGGCCGCGCCCTTCCTGGCGCTGGCGACGGCGGGGCCGGAAGGCCTCGACTGCTCGCCGCGGGGCGACCGGCCGGGGGAGCTGGTGCGTATCCTTGACGACACGACGCTCGCCCTGCCGGACCGGCGCGGCAACGACCGCATCGACAGCCTGCGGAACATCCTGCGCGACCCGCGCGTGGCGCTGATGTTCCTCATCCCGGGCAGCGGCAACGCGCTGCGGGTGAACGGCACGGCGCGGATCACCGCCGATGCCGCGCTCTGCGCCAGCTTCACGGTCGAGGGGAAGGCGCCGCGCAGCGTCGCCGTCATCCGCGTCGAGACGATCTATTTCCAGTGCGCCCGCGCCGTGATCCGCGCCCGCCTGTGGGAGCCGCACGCGAAGCCCGACCTGCCGACGGCGGGCGAGATCCTCGCCGCGATGACCGCGGGCGAGGTCGGCGGCCCGGCCTACGACGCCGAGTGGCCCGGCCGCGCGGCGAAGACGATGTGGTGAGGCGGCCGGATCACGCCGCCGCGTGCGCTCGGCGGCGTGACCGAGCCGCGGTCGGGCCCCCCGCGGGCGACGGCGCGGCCGACGAGTTCGGCGAGCGGCGGGGCCTCTCCGATCGGAACGCCCATGCCGGACCAGGTGGCACCGCCCCCCCCCCCGCCGCCTACACCCCGCCCGCCGGCCAGCAGCGCGGCCCCTCTCCCGGCGGCGGCAGGGAGAGGAACCAGGGCTCCCGCAGCCAGGAGACGAGGCGCGGATCGGGCCAGCCGGCGAAGTAGTGCGACCAGTCGGTGATGTCGCGGAACACCGATTGCCGCGCGGCCTCCGGCACGGAGCACACCATGCTCGCCGGCCAGGGCCGGTGGGTGACGAGCAGGCTCGCCTCCATCGCCGAGCCGAGGACCGCGAGGGCGACGCAGCCGATCAGCGCGCTGCGCGCGAGGCGCCGCCCGCGCGTCGGGGCCG
>JAIEOO010000331.1 GCA_019750475.1 Acetobacteraceae bacterium
AGCGCGGCGGCCAGCGCCGCGATCGGCACCAGCGCGTCCGTGGCGGCCAGCGAGGCGACCCAGGCCGCCGGCGTGACCAGGGCAAGCGCGGCGCAGAGTCCGACATGGCGGCGCGGCGTCGCGCGGCCCGGGAGGCGCGCGAAGAGCCAAGCGAGGGCGGAAAAGGCCAGCGCCTGCGACGCCACCCAGGGCCAGGGCGGCACCGGACCCTCGGCGCTGCCGCGCGCGAGGATCGGATGCCCGTTGAGGAGCGCGGGCCAGAGCAGCAGCAGCGCGCCCGCCGCGACCGCCAGCGGGGCGGCGAGGCCCGGCGTCAGCCCCGGGACCACCGGGCGGCCGCGGCGTCGTCCTCGGCCTTGGCCTCCACCCAGCGGGCGCCGTCCGCCGCCTCCTCGCGCTTCCAGAAGGGGGCCTTGGTCTTCAGCCAGTCCATCAGGAAGGCGCAGGACTCGAAGGCGGCCTGGCGGTGGGCGCTGGCGGTCAGGACCAGGACGATGGGCGCCCCGGGCTCCAGCCTGCCGTGGCGGTGGATCACGGTGCAGCCGGTGAGCGGCCAGCGGGCCTCGGCTTCGGCCGCGATGCGCTCCAGCGCGCGTTCGGTCATGCCGGGATAGTGTTCGAGCACCATGGCCGAGAGGCCGTCATCGGCGCGGCAGATGCCGATGAAGCTCGCCACCGCGCCGATGTCGGTGCGGCCCTGGGTCAGCGCGGCGGTCTCCGCCGCGGCGTCGAAGGGCCCTTCCTGGACGACGACCCGCGCCATCGGGGTCAGCCGCCGGTGACGGGGGGGAAGAAGGCGACCTCGTCGCGATCCGTCACGGCGGCGTCGGGCGTCGCGAAATCCTGGTTGACGGCGGCGCGGATGGTGGCGCGGTTGGCGAAGGCGGCGGCGTGGCCGGGGGTCAGCCCGGCCAGATGGTCCACCAGCTGGGAGATCGTGCCGACCCCGCTGGGCAGCGACAGCTCTTCCTCGGCGCGGCCGACCTTCTCGCGCACCCAGGCGAAGTAGAGGACGCGCATCGTCTCAGCGCGGCGTGGGGACGATCTGCGTCTGGCCGCCGGGTCCGATGATGGTGGTCGTGGCGCCGTCGCGGATGGCGACGCCGGAGCCCTGGGGCGAGATGGTCGTCTGCACGCGGTCGGTGCCGCCGGTGGTCACCACGCCGCCCGACGGGGTCGGGATCACCTGCCCGTCCACCCGGCGCGGCGCGCGCGGCAGCGGCGGCTGCACCGCCTGGACGGAGGGCGGGGGCTGGAAGGAGAGCGAATCGGGCGGCAGGTCGGAGCTGCCGCGGCGGCGCGGCGGGGGCGCGGCCGGCGTCGGCTCCGCGCCCGGACGCCAAGCCGGGATGCCGCGCAGCGCCTCGTCCGGGTTGGCCAGGGTGGCGCGCGGCCCTTCGGGCTCCGGCCAGACATCGCCGGGCTCGGGCTGCAACGTGGTCTCGGCGACCATGTTGCCGCGGATGCGCTGCACCGTGACGCTGTCGGTCGGGATGGCGGGCCGCATGCCGCCCCAGTCCGGTCCGAAGCGGTCGCCCATGCCGCTCAAGGTGCCCGTCACGCTGGCGAAGCCGCGCTCGACGGTGGAGCAGCCCTGGAGCGCCAGGCCCGCGGCGAGAAGGACGGAAAGGCGGAGAGGGGTCATGACGTGCCCACCATGCGCGGAAGCCCGCACTGTCTCAAGTGCCGCGTCCGTGACGAGTTGCAACGCCGCCGGCGGCGTGGCGCAGGCCGGCGGTCAGGTAGTCCCAGCCCGTCATCAGCGTGAGGATGGCGGCGACCCACAGCATGGCCTCGCCGACGAAGCCGACCGGCAGGAAGCCCAGGCCGATGGCGCCGGCCCCCGAATCGCCGGCCAGCAGGGTGCCGAGCGCGCCCATCTGGAAACCGGTCTTCCACTTGGCAAGGCGCGTCACCGGCAGGCCGATTCGCAGCCCGGCCAGGTATTCGCGCAGGCCAGAGACCAGGATCTCCCGCAGGAGGATGACGATGGCCGGCAGCAGGGACCAGTTGGGCAGCCGGTCGAACCCCGCGAGGCACATGAGCGCGGCGCCGACCAGCAGCTTGTCGGCGATGGGGTCCAGCATGCGGCCGAAATCGGAGGTGATCTGCCGGTCGCGGGCGATCTTGCCGTCGAAATAGTCGGTGATGGCGGCCGCCGAGAACACGGCGCACGCGGCCATGTCCGCCCAGGGCGCCTGCAACGCGACGAGCATCACCAGCACCGGGATCGCCGCGATGCGCGAGAGCGTCAGGAGGTTGGGCAGGTCCGTGGGCAAGGGCGCGCGCTGCTGTTGCGGCCGCTACCTAGCCCGCCGCCGGGGGGCTGGACAATGTCGCATCCTGTGACAGGCCGCTCCGGCGGTTTCGCCCCGAATGCCGTCGGGACGGAAACGCGGCCCGCTTCGCCGGGAGGGCGCTTCACGCCGCGATGAAGTCCGGTCGCGGCGATCCCGGCCTACTGGCCCGTGCCCGTCGCGGTCGGGTGGAAGTGCTGGTGGATGCGCCGGGCCAGGGACGGGCCGATTCCGGGGCAGTTCGCCAGATCCTCCTCGCCCGCGTTGCGGACACCGCGGGCGCTGCCGAAGTGGTTGAGGAGGCGCCGCTTCACCGCCGCGCCGACGCCCGGGATGTCGTCCAGCTCGGACCTGGTGAGGGCCTTGGCCCGGCCGCCGCGATGGGCGTTGATGACGAAGCGGTGCGCCTCGTCCCGCAGGCGCTGGAGGTAGTAGAGGACCGGGTCCCGGGGCGGGAGCTGGAACGCCTCCTGCCCGGCGCGGTGGAACCATTCCCGCCCGGCGTCGCGGTCCACGCCCTTGGCGATGGCGACCAGCGGGATGTCCTCGAGGCCGAGGTCGGTCATCACCTGCATGGCCGTGCCGAGCTGCCCCTGCCCGCCGTCGATCAGCACGAGGTCGGGCCAGCCCTCCTCGGCGCGGGCGGGGTCTTCCTTCAGGGCGCGCTCGAAGCGGCGGGTCAGCACCTCCCGCATCATCGCGAAGTCGTCGCCGCGGGCCTTGGGGTCCTTGATGGACCATTTCCGGTAATGCGTGCGCTCGAACCCGGCCGGCCCGGCGACGATCATGGCGCCGTAGGCCTGCGTCCCCATGATGTGGGAGTTGTCGTAGACCTCGATGCGGCGGGGCCGGTCGGGCAGGTCGAACAGCCGTTGCACGCCGTCGAGGAGCAGGCCCTGCGCCGTGCTCTCCGCCAGGCGCCGCTCTAGCGCCTCGCGCGCGTTCTGCTCGGCATGGGCGACGACGGCGCGCTTGTCGCCGCGCTGGGGGCGGTGCAGCTCGACGCGGCGGCCGGCCTTCACCGCCAGCGCCTCGGCGACCCATTCGGCGTCGGGCAGCTCATGGCTCAGCAGCACGAGAGGCGGCGGCGGCAGGTCGTCGTAGAGCTGGGCGAGGAAGTTCTCCATCACCTCCTCCGGCGTGATGTCGGCCTTGGCGTGCGTCAGGAAATAGGGGCGGTTGCCGTTGTTGCGGCCGCCGCGGAAGAAGAACACCTGCACGCAGCTCATGCCCGCGGCCATGTGCAGCGCGACGACGTCGGCATCGCCCACGCCCTCGACGTTGATGCGGGACGTTCCCTGGACATGCGTCAGGCCGCGGATGCGGTCGCGGATGGCGGCGGCGCGCTCGAACTCCAGGGCTTCCGCCGCCCTCTCCATCTCGGCGGCGAGGCGCTTCTGGATGGAGGGCACTTCGCCCGCGAGGAACTGCTTCGCCTCCCGCACGAGCTCGGCGTAGTCGGGCTGCGAGACGCGCTCGACGCAGGGGGCCGAGCAGCGCTTGATCTGGTAGAGCAGGCAGGGGCGGTCGCGCGTCTCGAACACCGTGTCGGCGCAGGAGCGCAGCAGGAACACGCGCTGCAGCGCGGTGATGGTCTGGTTGACGGCCCAGGCGCTGGCGAAGGGGCCGTAGTAGCTGGCGCCCTTGCGGCGCTCGCCGCGGTGCTTGGCGATCTGCGGCCAGGCGTGGTCGTCGGTGATGACGAGCCACGGGTAGGATTTGTCGTCGCGGAGGACGATGTTGTAGCGCGGCCGCAGCCGCTTGATCAGGTTCGCCTCGAGCAGCAGGGCATCGGCCTCGCTCGAGGTGGTGACGATCTCGAGGCGCCGCGTCTCGAACACCATGCGGCGCAGGCGCTCCGTCAGGCGGTGGGTCTGGGTGTAGGAATAGACGCGCTTGCGCAGGCTGCGCGCCTTGCCGACGTAGAGGGCGTCGCCTTTCGCATCGAGCATGCGGTACACGCCCGGCACGAGGGGCAGGGTGGCGAGCGCGGCCTCGATCACCGCGACGCCCGAGGGCGCCCCGGGCTCCGCATTCGTGTCGTCGCCGGAAGGAACTGCGTCCGTCATCGGTGTTGGATTGGTCGCAAGCCCTTTCGGGGACAAGCGGCATCCTGGCCTGGCTGTGGATAAGTTTGTGGGAAATTCGTCCAAAGTGCAGCTGACGCTGTCACTTGGTTTTCAAATGGTTGCATTGCTTCCGAATCGAGCAATTGGCTAAGTTGTTGATTCGCAAGCTTCGCGGTCGGATTGACACAGGAAAAATCATGGATTCGCTCGCGCAAGTCCTTGTCCCGTCAGGAAGCCGCAACCAGTGGATGAACGCGCCAGCGACCCTTCGAGGGGCTTGACTTGGCCGTGGCAGGCGTTCCAGCCGCCGAACGGCCGGGCAACGCTGCCGCGGTGTCATCCGGCGGCACGCGTGCGGCGGACGGTGACGCCCACGGACATCACATCGGCGAAGGCGTCGGGCTTTTCCACCGTCACCTCCACCTGCTCGACCCGCGAGTCGCGCATGGCGGCGTCGGCGATGGTCTCGGCCAGGGTCTCGACGAGGAGGACGTGACCGCGCGCCACCGTCTCCCGCGCGCCGCGCACCACCTCCTCGTAATCCACCACGCGGCCGAGCGCGTCGGGCCCGATGCCGTCGGCCGCGCTCTCGTCGCGCACCGCCAGCTCGACATGCAGCAGGATGCGCTGCGGCGCCGCCTTCTCGTGCGCGTGGACACCGAGTCGCGCCTGCAGCTCGAGGCCGCGGACGAAGACGCGGCGCAGCGGTCGGCCCCCGCTCATGGTTGCGCGGCCTCCGTGCCGAAGGCGACGTCGCGCCCCCGGCGGCGAAGGCGCTGGCCGCCATCCACCACGATGACCTCCCCCGTCACGGCCGGAGCCTCCAGCAGCCAGGCGACGGCCGCGGCGACGTCAGCCGGCGTGACGCCGCGGCCGAGCGGGTTGTTCGTGTGGGCCCGGCGGAAGCTCTCCTCCGACTGCTCGCCCGAGATCAGCGCGATCGAGGGCGCCACGGCGTTCACGCGGATGCGCGGCGCGAAGGCCAGGGCGTGCATCTCCGTCATGCCGAGGAGGCCGTACTTGCCGAGGGCGTAGGTGAAATAGTCCGGGTTCGGCGCGTAGAGCCGGTTGTCCAGCAGGTTGACGACGGAACCCGCCGCGCCCTCGGGCAGTTGCGCGGCGAAGGCCTGGCTCAGCAGGGCCGGCGCGCGCAGGTTCACCGCGATGTGCAGGTCGAAGGTCGCGGGGTCGAAGGCGGACGGCGTGTCGTAGAGGAAGAGGCTCGCGTTGTTCACCAGGGCATCGAGCGGCCCGCCGGCGCGCGCCGCATCGGCGACGACGCGCCGCGGCGCATCCGCCTGGGAGAGGTCGCCCGTCACGACATGCGCCGTGCCGCCCGCCGCGCGCAGCGCCTCGGCCAGGGCCTCGCCTTCCGCCACCGAGGCGTTGCAGTGGATGGTCACCGCCCAGCCGCGCGCGGCGAGGGTGCGGACGATCTCCGCGCCGATGCGGCGCGCGCCGCCGGTGACGAGGACATGGGGCATCGGGGGTGGCTCTTCTGGGCCCCTTGCCGGGGCGGGAGGCGGGCCTATAGCCCCGGTTCCGTCCGGAGGCCAAACCCCCATGACCCTCGCCGCCATCAGCCTGTTCCCGCAGGGCTACGTCTCCTCCCGCGTGCTGGGCATCGAAACCGAGCTGGCGATCGGCCTGCATCCGTGGGAGCGCCATCCCGAGCGCCCCAACAGGCTGCGCGTGGACGTCGAGATGTTCGTGCCGCTGGACGCCGTGGGCCGCGGGATCGTGGATTACGACCCGGTGCGGGCCCTGGTGCGGGGCTGGCGCGGCCGGCCGCATGTCGAGTTCCTGGAGACCCTGGCGGAGGAGCTGCTCGCCGAGTGCTTCCGCGATCCGCGCGTCGCAGCGGCGCGCGTCGCCATCACGAAGACGCAGATCTTCCCCGAGGCCGCCGGCGCCGGGATCGAGGTGTTCCGGCCCCGTCCGGCCTGACGCGAAACGGCCGGCGGGCGACCCGCCGGCCGGACGTCACGCGCCGTTCAGACGCCGGTGCGCGTGTGGCCGAGGCCGGGACCGGTGGTGGTCGTCCCCGCGCCGGTGCCGAGGCCGCCCTGCTCGACCGGCGGGCTCGCCATCGTGTCGTTCTCCTCGTAGCGCGACCAGCCTTCCTGCCGGTACTGCGACTCGCGGTCCCGCAGCGTGACCGGCATGTGCCGCGCGAGGATGCTCTCGGCCCGCGCGGCCTCGCCCGCATCCTCGCAGCGGACGGTGACGAGGCTGCCGCCGCGCCGCACGCCCTCGGCGTAGACATGCGCGTCCGCTTCCTCGACGCCGCCGCCGGTGAGGGCGCCGATGATGCCGCCCGTCGCGGCACCGACGCCCGCCGTGGTCAGCGCGGCGACGAGCCAGCCGGCCGCCACCACCGGACCGAGGCCGGGAATCGCCAGCATGCCGAGGCCGGCGAGCAGACCGGCGCCGCCGCCGACCAGCGTGCCGATCGTGGCGCCGACGCCGGCCGCGGACGCGTCGTCATCCGTGGCGCCGTCGGTCGTCGTGGTGGTGGCCGCGTCGGCCTGGCGCCGGACGAGGCTGAGCCGGTCATGGCCGAAGCCCGCGGTCTCGAGATCGCGGATCGCGGCCTCGGCGTGCTCGTGGCTGTCGAACAGCTTGACGATGGTCTGCATGGTGGTTCGTCTCCGTCAGGCCGGCGTCACTGCGCGACCACGTTGCCCTGGAAGTCGAGCGCGACGCCGACGCGGCGGCCGCCCTGCATGGCCTGGCCGCGCCAGACGCCGTTGTCGTCCTTCTCGAGGTTCTGGACGTCGGTGAAGCCGCGCGCCTCGATGCGGGCCCGCGCCTGCCCCTCGGTGAAGGAGTTCGCCCCGGCCACGGGCGCGTTCGGCGCCGTGTCGCCGGCGGTGGTCCGGACCCCCGGATCCTGCCGCGGGGTCACGCCGCCCTGCGCGGCGTTGGACGCCGTGCCGGTCGAGGTGCCGGGCGCGTTCGAGCTGGCCGGGCCCGCGGCGCCCGGAGGGGCCATCACCGACGTGCCCTGTCCGGCCGAGGCGCCGAGGTTGTTGCGGTCCGTCCCGATGGCGCCCGGCGCGGTCGTGCCGCCCATCTGCGACGCGTTGCTGGCGTTGGGGCCGGGCTGGCCGGGGGCCGTCGACGGCGCGGCCGTCGAGGCGGCG
The DNA here is from genome assembly GCA_019750475.1 of Acetobacteraceae bacterium. Taxonomy (GTDB): domain Bacteria; phylum Pseudomonadota; class Alphaproteobacteria; order Acetobacterales; family Acetobacteraceae; genus Roseococcus. The sequence continues at coordinate 7,513 of JAIEOO010000331.1, forward strand.
CCGCCGGGCACCATCCGGTTGCCGTCCGCGGGGCC
>JAIEOO010000172.1 GCA_019750475.1 Acetobacteraceae bacterium
GCCGCTTCCGCCCGCGCCGCCTCGGCCAGCAGGGCCAGCGCGCCCTCAGGGTCGCGGGCGATCATGTCGCCCGTGGGTGCGACCGCCGCGACGCGCACCCGGTCCGGCCCGTGGCCGCGCAGCAGGGCGAACTCCCGCAGCATCGGCACCCAGGCCGTCCCGCCCGTCAGCAGCGAGATCACCGGCGCCAGACGCGTCGCCGCGGCGATGGACGCGTCGGCGAGGCCGAGGACGGGGATCGGCATCACCTCCCGCGCCGCATCCAGCCCCGGGTCACCGAAGCAGGCGATGATGGCGGCGTGGTATCCGGCCCGGTTGTCGGTCCCCACATGCTCGGCCAGCGCGTCCAGCACGGCGTGGCCCGCCACGGCCGAGGCGGCGCGGGACGCGATGTAGCGCGCGCCGAAGCGCGCCGTGGCCGGCACGATCTCCTGCGCGCACATGCCCCGCGCGGCCGCCGCCATGCGGTCGGTGATGGCGGCGTCGGTGTTGCCGTTGAGGAGGAGAAGCTTCATCGGCGGGCAGTCCTGCCACGGGGATGGGCAGGCGCAAGCCCCCGTCGGGGCGATTCCGGCGCACGGGACGCTTGATGCACCCCTCCCCCCGGCGGGTAAGGTCCGCCGCCCCGGCTCCGGGGCCACACCCGGGTGAGGAAGGGACAAGAGGAGAATCCATGTCACTGCGCAGAATGCTTCTGGCGGCCCTGCCGCTGGCCACGCTCGCCTTCGCCGGTTCTGCCCAGGCGCAGGGAACGATCCGCATCGGCATGACGGCGGCCGATATCCCGCTCACCCATGGCCAGCCCGACCAGGGCTTCGAGGGCAACCGCTTCACCGGCATCCCGCTCTATGACGCGCTGACCGCCTGGGACCTGTCCCGCGCCGACCGCCCCTCCACCGTCATCCCCAGCCTCGCCGAGCGGTGGGAGAGCGACGCCAATGACCGCACGCGCTGGGTGTTCCACCTGCGCCGCGGCGCCCGCTTCCACGACGGCAGCGAATTCAACGCCGACGCCGTGGTCTGGAACGTCCGCAAGGTGCTGGACCGCGAGGCCCCGCATTTCGACCCGCGCCAGGTGGGCGTGACCGCGACGCGCATGCCGACGCTGCGCCGCGCCGAGAAGATCGACGACCACACCGTCGCGCTCTTCACCAGCGAGCCCGACAGCCTGCTGCCGATCAACCTGACGAACCTCTTCATGGCGAGCCCGACCCATTGGGAGGCGCTGCGCCAGCGCCACCCCAATGCCGAGGCGACGTGGAACGCCTTCGCCGCCACCCCCTCGGGCACCGGCCCCTTCCGCCTGACGCGCTTCGTGCCCCGCGAGCGCGCCGAGATGACGCGCAACGACAACTACTGGGGTGAGCGCGCGCGGGCCGAGCGCATCGTGCTGCTGCCGATCCCCGAGGCGAATGCCCGCACCGCCGCCCTGCTCTCGAACCAGGTGGACTGGATCGAGGCCCCGGCGCCCGACGCCGTGCCGCAGCTCCGCGCGCGCAACATGCAGATCCACCAGAACCCGCAGCCGCATGTCTGGCCGTGGCAGCCCTGCTTCCTGGAAAGCTCGCCGCTGCGGGATGTCCGCGTGCGCCGCGCCATCAACCTCGGCATCGACCGCGAGGGGCTGCGCACCCTGCTGGGCGGCTTCATGCAGCCGGCGCTCGGCACCTATCCGGCGGGGCATCCCTGGGCGGGCAGCCCGAGCTTCCAGATCCGCACGGACAAGGCCGAAGCGCGGCGCCTGCTGGCCGAGGCCGGCTACGGGCCCAACCGCCCCTTGACGCTGCGGGTGCAGATCAGCGCCTCTGGCTCCGGCCAGATGCAGCCGCTGCCGATGAACGAGTTCCTCCAGCAGGATCTCCGCAGCATCGGCGTGAACGTCGAGTTCGACGTGATCGAGTGGAACGCGCTCTTCACCAACTGGCGCAATGGCTGCGGCCATGCCTCGGCGCGCGGCGCGCATGCCATCAACGTGAGCTTCTCGGCGATGGACCCGTTCTTCTCGCTGGTGCGCTTCTATGACAGCAAGATGGCCGCCCCCACCTCCAACAACTGGGGCATGTTCAACGACCCGCGCTTCGACCGCCTGGTGAGCGAGGCGCGCAACGCCTTCGACCCCGCCGAGCGCGACGCCGCGCTGTCCCGCCTGCACGCCGCCGGCGTGGACGAGGCGCTGTTCATCTGGATCGCCCATGACGTGGGCCCGCGCGCGATGAGCCCCCGGGTGCGCGGCCATGTGCAGCCGCAGTCCTGGTTCGTGGACCTGCGCCTGCCCTCGATCCAGTAGGTTGATCCCCGTGGAGACGTCCGCCCGCGTTGCGCCTTCGGCTGCGCTCCGCCGGACATCTCCCCGGGGGCCCCGGTTCGGTGCCCAGGGCCTGCGTCAGGCGCCGCCGCGTGCGAGCGCCCTTCGGGGCAAGGCCGCGGCGGGCACCGGGGGCCAGCCATCCGTTGACGCGTCCGACGCTTCCAGGGGCGCGCCCGTTCTTCGGCCGTGGAGTGCCTGAGCCATGTTCTTCTATTTGATCCGGCGGGTGCTCTACGCCATCCCCATCGCGCTGGCCGTCGGCTTCGTGTGCTTCATGCTGGTGCAGATCGCGCCCGGCGACCCGATCAACGCCATCGTCCCGCCCGACGCCCCGCAGGAGCTGGTGGACCAGGTCAAGCGCGACTACGGGCTCGACCAGCCGCTGCCCGTGCAGTTCGGGCTGTGGCTGATGAAGGTGGTCCAGGGCGACCTCGGCCGGTCGCTCGCCACCGGCCGGCCGGTGTGGAGCGACCTGTCCTCGGCCATCGGCAACACGCTGCTGCTCGCGGCCGCGGCCTCCCTCATCGGCTTCATCATCGGGTCGGTGCTCGGCGGCCTCGCCGGCACCTTCCGCGGCACCTGGATCGACAAGCTGGCCGTGACGAGCGCGGTCGCCGGCGTGTCCATCCCGCACTACTGGCTCGGCATGGTGCTGGTCGTGATCTTCTCGGTCCAGCTCAACTGGCTGCCGGCCATGGGCGCCGGCCCCGGCGGCTCGGCCGACTGGGCCTGGGACTGGGAACACCTGCAGCACCTCGTGCTGCCGGCCGTCACCCTCTCCGTCATCCCGATGGGCATCGTGACGCGCACGGTGCGCGGCATCGTGGCCGAGATCATGAACCAGGAATTCGTCACGGCGCTGCGCGGCAAGGGCCTGACGCGCTGGGGCGTGTTCCTGCACGTGGTCAAGAACGCCGCGCCCAACGTGCTGGCGGTGATGGGCCTCCAGCTCGGCTACCTCATGGGCGGCTCGATCCTGGTGGAGACGGTGTTCTCCTGGCCCGGCACCGGCCTGCTGCTGAACAGCGCCATCTTCCAGCGCGACCTGCCCATCCTCCAGGGCACGATCCTGGTGCTGGCGATGTTCTTCGTCGCGCTGAACCTCTTCGTGGATCTGGTGCAGACCGCGCTCGATCCGCGGATCAAGCGCGCATGACGCGCTCGATCCGCGTTCTTCGCGCCGCACGCCTCCGGCGTGACGATCAAGCGCGCATGACGCGCTCGATCCGCGCCCTTCGCGCCGCACGCCTCCGGCGTGACGATCGAGCGCAAATGACCCGCTCGATCCGCATCCTTTCCCGGCACGCCTCCGGCGTGGCGATCGAGCGCCCATGACCCGCCTTTCCCTCGTCATCCAGCAGGCCTGACGCGATGAGCACCACGACCGCCGCGCAAGCGGAACTCGAAGTCCAGGCCCGGCAGGCCGTCCAGAAGTCCGAGGGCTACTGGGCCGGCGTGTGGAAGCGCGTGCGGCGGGACAAGGTGACGATGGTCTGCGCGTTCGTCCTGCTGCTGATGTTCCTGGTGATCCTGCTGGCGCCCTGGATCACGCCGCACGATCCCTACCAGGGCAGCATGATCCGGCGCCTGCGCCCGATCGGGACGGACAACCACCTGCTCGGCACGGACGAGCTGGGGCGGGACATGCTGACGCGCCTCATCCATGGCGGGCGGCTCTCCTGGTTCATGGGCATCACGCCCGTGATCCTCGCCTTCCTGATCGGCACCACGCTCGGCGTCATGGCCGGCTTCATGGGCGGCCGCGTGAACATGATGATCATGCGCACGACCGACGTCTTCTACGCCTTCCCCTCCGTGCTGCTGGCCATCGCCATCTCAGGCGCGCTCGGCACCGGCATCATGAACGCCATCCTGGCGCTGACCGTCGTCTTCATCCCGCCGATCATCCGCGTGGCCGAGAGCGTGACGACGGGCGTGCGCAACCTCGACTTCGTGGACGCCGCCCGCGCCTCGGGCGCCTCGGGGTTCACCATCGTGCGCGTCCATGTGCTGGGCAACGTGCTGGGGCCGATCTTCATCTACGCCACCAGCCTGATCAGCGTCTGCATGATCCTGGCCTCGGGCCTCTCCTTCCTCGGCCTCGGCACCCGCCCGCCGGAGCCCGAATGGGGCCTCATGCTGAACACGCTGCGCACCGCGATCTACGTGCAGCCCTGGGTGGCCGTCCTTCCCGGCGCCTGCATCTTCGTCACTTCGCTCTGCTTCAACCTGGTGAGCGACGGGTTGCGGACGGCGATGGACGTGAAGGGCTGAGGCCGCAGGCCTCAGCCCTTCACGTGCGCAGCGAAGCGAGCAACGGGGGGCTGTAGGGGGGCTGCCAAGCCCCCCACCCGAACGTGAGAGCCAAGTTTGCAGAAACCCCGCCCAGCCCTTCACGTGCGCAGCGAAGCGAGCGGCGGGGGCTGAGGCCGCAGGCCGAAGGCGCAGCGAAGCGAGCAGCGGGGGCTGTAGGGGGGCTGCCAAGCCCCCCACCCGAACGCCGCCGCGACCTCCCATGACGAGCGCCCCGTCCATCGCGACCCCCGGCCCACGCGAGGAGCAGGGCTGCCAGGCCCCCACCCGAAGCCTCCCCCGACAGAGCGCCTCGCCCGCCCCACACCCCCCAGCCACAGGCGCCCGGTTCACCGCCCGCCGCAGAAGCGCTCCACCTCCGCGCGGCGCAGGCGCTGGTTGCCCCGCGCCCAGCAATCCCCGGTGAAGAAGACGGGCTCCGCCGGGTCGAAGCCGGCGCAGCTCCAATCCGACTGGCGGGCGAAGAAGGCCACGAAGGACGCCTCGTCCTTCCATTCGACGATCGCGGGCTTGCCGTGGGCGAAGCCGTCCTCGATCTCGCAGAGCTTCACGCCCGAGGCGGTGCGGACCAGCCCGTGGCCGCAATAGTCCCGGTGGGCGTGGGCGATGTGGCCGTCATCCGGCCGGCAGGCGCGCACCGCGCGCCAGACCCTCGCGGCGAGGGCCTCGCCCCAGGGCGTTCGGTCGAAGAACCCCGGATCTCCTGCCCGCATGCGCGACGCTCGCCTGCCGGCGGCGCAGCCTGCCACGCCCGCCACCCTGTCAGAAGCCCGGCCCGGGCGCGGTGGTCGGCGGCGGCAACCGCCCCGGCGCCGCGGACGTTGCCCGAGCACACGCCAGCCCGGACCCTCCCGCCATGCTTCGCCGCCGCAGCCTCCCCGCCTTGCTCGCCCTGCCGGCCGTCGTTGCGGCGTCCGCCCGCCCCGCCCGGGCGGCGACCCGCGCCGAGATCGACGCGGAGGTGCAGGCCGCGCTGGTCCGGCTGCGCGGCATGGAGAACGCGGCGCCGCTGTTCCGCCAGGCCCGGGCGGTGCTGGTCTTCCCCCGCATCGTCCAGGGCGGCTTCATCGTCGGCGGCCAGTATGGCGAAGGCGCGCTGCTGCGGGGCAACGCCGTCCAGGGCTACTACAACATCGCCGGCGCTTCCTTCGGGCTGCTCGCCGGGGCGCAGGTCGCCGGCCTCGCCATGTTCTTCATGACGGAGGACGCGCTGCGCGCGCTCATGGCCGCCGACGGGTGGGAAATCGGCACGGGCCCGTCGGTCGTCGCCCTCGACCGCGGTCTCCAGGCCAATGTCACGGCGACGACGCTCACCGAGCCCGTCTACGCCATCACCTTCGGCCAGCAGGGCCTGATGGCGGCGCTGGCGCTCAACGGCACGAAGATCACGCGGATCACCCCGGGCTGACGGCGCGCACCATCGCCCGGCAGGCCCCCCGCCCGGTGCCAACGCGGCCGTTCCTGCGCGACGGTTGCAACCTGACCCGGGCGCGGCAGTTGACCTGTCACCATGCGGCCCCCGAACCGGACCGGCACCGCCCCGCGCCAGCGACCTGCAGGCCCCCCTGACAGGACAGCTTGACCCATGGCCGAAGAGCGCCCCATCCTGATCGTCGAGGACGACGATCAGGTCGCAGCCACCATCGCGGGGGCCCTCGCCCGGGAGGGTTGGGCCACCGAGACCGCCTCGACCCTCGCCGAGGGCCGCGCCCTGTTGGACGGGACCAACCCGCGCGTCGTGGTCGTCGATCTCGGCCTGCCGGACGGGAGCGGCATCGCCTTCGTGCGGGAGGCCGCGGCCCGTGGTGGTATCGGCATCATCGTCGTCTCGGGCCGCGGGGAAGAGGTGGATCGGGTGATCGGGCTGGAGGTCGGGGCCGACGACTACATCGCCAAGCCGTTCTCCGTCCGGGAAATGAGCGCCCGGGTGCGCGCGCTGATGCGCCGGCTGGACACGCGGGTCCCGGTGCCGGCGGCCGCGTCCACGAGCAGCCTCCCGCCGCCGCAGACCTGGTCGCTCGGCGGCGTCACGCTCGATCCCACGCGGCTGCGCGTCGTCGGCGCGCAGGGCGACGAGGTCCGGCTGACCGGCGGGGAGGCGGGGATGCTTCAGCTCCTCCTGGCCCATCCGGACGCGCCGCTGGACCGGGAGACGATCGCGGAGCAGGTGCTGGGCCACCGCCTGCTGCCGCAGCAGCGCGGGGTGGACCAGCTGGCTTCGACGCTGCGGAAGAAGCTGGCCACGGCGTCCGAGGGGCAGTTGCAGGTCGTGGCCGTCCGGGGCCGGGGCTACCGGCTCGTCTGCTGATGACGGCGGAGGTGCTGGTGCTCGACGACGAGGCCGCGATCAGCGAGCTGCTGGTCCGCACCCTCGCGCAGCGCGGCATCGCCGCCAGTTCCGCGCCGGACGCCGACGCGGCGGAACGCCGCCTCGCGGAGGATCCCGACCTGCTGGTGCTGGTGTCGGACGTGCGCATGCCCGGGACCGACGGCGCGACGCTGGCCGCGCGGCTGCTCGCGAAGCGGGCGGAGGACGCGGCGCTCGAGATCGTCCTGATGACCGGCGACGCGCTCGAAGCGGATCTCCCGCACGATTCCGTCTTCGCCGTCGTCCAGAAGCCGTTCCGCCTCGGCGAGGTGCACGGCGTCCTCCGGCGCGCGCTCGACGCCGCGCGGCAGCGGCGGATGGCCGCCCGGCTGGAGGCCGAGGCGGCCTCGGCCGTGGATGAGCGCGCCATCCGCTTCGCCGGCCTGACGCGCGACGACGCCCGTGCGCGGGAGATGCTGCGCCTCGTGGCGGAGGCGCTCCGCCCCGGGCTCTCCGCCGCCCTCGGGACCGACGGCCTGCCGGCGCCGGCGCTGCGGGCCGTGATGGAGCTGGCCGGCGCCGTCTCGCTCGCCGCCGGGCCCGACGACCTGCGGCGGGAGGTCACGACCGGCGCCGCCGTCGCCGCGGCGGCCGCCACCCTCGC
>JAIEOO010000045.1 GCA_019750475.1 Acetobacteraceae bacterium
CGCGCCGGCCGACCGGATCGAGCGCGCCGAAGCCGCCGTCGCCCGCGTGGCCGACCGCGCCGGCCGAACGATCCCGGCGGCCGACATCCCGCTCCAGCAAGCGGTCGCGCGGCTCGCGGTGGCGGCGGCGCGCACGGGCTGGCGCTGACGGATCCGGGCGGCGCCGGACGGCCGCCGCCCCCCTGCGCGGGATCAGCCGAAGCTGATCCCAGTCTCGCGGATGAGCTGCGACACCTCGCCCCGCTCCCGCGCCAGCCGCGCCGTGAAGCCGTCCATGTCGGCCCGCACGGCCTCCGCCCCCATCTGCGACAGGCGCGCCCGCACCTCCGGCTCGGCGGTGGCGGCGTCCACCGCCGCCTCCAGCCGCCGCCGGACCGGCTCCGGCGTGCCGCTCCGGCAGAGGATGCCGTTCCAGCTCGTCTGGTCGAAGCCGGGAAACCCCTGCTCGGCGATGGTCGGCACCCCCTCGATGCCGCCCCGCCGGGCGCTGGTGATGGCCACGGCGAAGGCGCGGCCGCTGTCGATGACGGGCTTGATCGAGCCGACCGTCAGGATGCCCACGTCGAGCGTGCCCGCCGCGATGTCCCGCGCGACCTCGGCGCCGCCGCGATAGGGCACGTGCTCCAGCCGGACGCGGGCGCGATGGGCGAGCAGCACGCCCGTCAGGTGTCCCGGCGTCCCGATGCCGGGGCTGCCATAGGCGACGCTGTCCCGCCGCGCCGCCGCCAGCACGCCGGCCAGGTCCCGCAGGCGCGAGGCCGCGGAGGCCGCCACGACGTAGGGCGCCTCGGCCACCAGGCCGACCGCGGCGAAGTCGCGCTCGTAGTCGAAGGGCGTGCCGCGGTGGATGAACTGCGCGATCACGAAGGAGACGGCGTCGAACAGCAAGGTGTGGCCGTCCGCCGGGGCCTGCGCCACCTGCCCGGCGGCCAGCGTCCCCCCCGCGCCGCCGCGGTTGTCGATGACGATGCCCTGCCCGAGGGCCGCCGACATGCGCGGCTGGATCAGCCGCGCCATGGTGTCGGAGTTCCCGCCCGCCGCGAAGGCGACGACCATGCGGATCGGCCGGCTCGGGAAGCCCTGCGCCAGGGCGGGGGCGGGCAACAGGCCGGCGCCGGCCAGCCCGGCGAGACGGCGGCGTGTCAGGATCGGGGCCACGGATCGGTTCCTTCCTTGCCGGGGAACCCTATGGCAGCGGATGCGCCCTTGTCCCGCTTTCCGGACGAACGCCCGCGCCGCGCCGCGTCGGTCCGCCCCGTGTCAGGCGCCCTCCGCGGGATCGTACATCACGCCGGCGCCGGCGAAGCCCCCATCGGCGTTCAGCACCTGGCCGGTGATGAACCCCGCCTCGTCCGAGCACAGAAAGGCGACGGCCGCGGCGGTGTCGGCCGGCGTGCCGTAACGCTTGATCGCCATGCGGTCGAGGAAGGCGGCCCTCTGGCGCGGGCCATGCGCCGTGCGGGCGATCTGCGTCGGGCCGGGGGCCACGGCGTTGGCCGTGACGCCATGCGCCGCGAGTTCGACCGCCAGCACCTTCACCAGCATCTCGATGCCGCCCTTGCTCGCCCCGTAGGCCGCGCGGCCCGTGCCGCCGAACTGCCCGGAGACGGAGGAGGTCGCGACGATCCGCCCGCCCTGACCGTGCCGGGCCATGGCGCGCGCCGCCGCCCGCGCCGTGAGGAAGCAGCCATGCAGGTTGGTGCGCACCACGCGGTCGAAGGCGGCGAGCGTCATCTCCAGCACCGGCACGCGGTCGGTGATGCCCGCGTTGCAGACGGCGATCCGCAGCGGGCCGAACAGCCGCTCGGCCTCGGCGACCGCGGCGTCGGTCGCCGCCTCATCCGTCACGTCCATCGCCGAGGCTTCGGCGAGGCCGCCATCCGCCCGGATGCCGCGGGCCACCTCCTCCGCGGCCTCGGCCTGGAGGTCGGCGACCAGCACCCGCGCGCCCTCGGCCGCGAGGCGCCGGCAGATGCCGGCGCCGATGCCGGAGCCGCCGCCCGTCACGATGGCGGCGCGGCCCTCGAACCTCACGCCGCGTCCTCCACGGCGATGACCCGGGCCGGAGCGCCGTCGCTGTCGGGCAGCCTGATCGGCAGGCCGATCACCTGGTTCCGCGCCTGCCGCAGCGCGCCCATGTTGCAGAGGTACTCGAACATGATCACCCCGCGCGCGAGCAGGTGGTAATGCGTCACGTGCTCCGGCAGCGGCGGGCGCTTCTCGCCGGTCAGGAAGAAGCGGATGCAGTGATCCTGCGGGAAGTCGAAGCCCACCGCCTTCACGCCGCGCTCGCGCAGCCAGATCGAGCCCTCCGCCGTCATCCAGGGCGCGTGCAGCCAGAACGCCGGCGTATCCAGGCTGGCGCGCTCGTCCCAGCGGGTGCGGATCAGCGCGAAGTCGCCGGGCTGCACATGGGCGCCCGCCGCCGCGAGCCGCTCGGCGGAGATCGCGGTGTTGGCCGGCACGTCCGAGACATCCACCACCGCCCCCGGCCCCACCGTCATCTCGAGGGAGATGGCGTCCGTCGTGAAGCCCGCGGGGTCCACGTGGCGCGGGCTGTCCATGTGGGTGAAGGCGTGGACGTTCCAACCCGCCCAGGTCGCCTGGCCGGCGCCGGTGTCGTGCGTCTTGGCGAAGCGGCGCTCCACCTCCCAGCGGAAATGGCCGGTGCGGACGGGCGTCGAGAGGTCAACGAGGCGCGGCATCAGCGGTCCGTCCAGGGGCGTTCGCGCCACAGCGCCCGCAGCGCCTCGGCCTCGCGGAACACCAGGGCGCGCGTCTCCTCCGCCGTGCGGTAGCGCAGCGGGATGAAGAGGCGCTCGGCCTCGGCGGTCCAGGCGGGGTCGCGCATCACGGCGGCCACGACCTCCTCGAGGCGGCGGCGGATCGGCTCGGGCGTGGCCGCCGGCACCACGAGGGAGCGCACGACGCCGGTATCCAGCGGGAAGCCCTGCTCGCGGAAGGTCGGCACCTCGGGCGTCAGCGGGAAGCGCCGCGGCCCGGCGCTGGCGAGGGCGCGGACGCGACCTTCCCGCATCAGCGCGACGCTCTCCCCCATGTTCATGGAGGAGAGCTGGATGTGCCCGCCCACCAGCGCCGTCACCGCCGGCGCCTGGCCGGCGAAGGGCACGTGGTTGAGCCGGATGCCGGCGGCACGTTCCAGCGCGATCATCAGCAGGTGGTCGTCCGAGCCGATGCCGGCCGTGCCCACCGCGATGGCCCCCGGGTTCTCCCGCGCGCTGGCGACGAGATCGGCCACGCTGCGCAGCGGACTGTCGGGGGCCACGAAGAACCCGCCGGGGTCCTCCACGATCGTGCCGATATAAGAAAAGTCCTCGAGACGGTAGCGCGGCTGCCGCTCGATGGTGATGGTCTGCAGGCTCGGCGTGATGACCGTGCCGATGGTGGTGCCGTCGGGCGCGGCCTGGGCGGCGGCGGTGTAGCCGATTTCCGCCCCCGCGCCCGGGCGGTTCATCACCACGAAGCGCGCGCCGGGCAGGTGCCGCTCGAGATGCGGAACCATGGCACGGAGGTTGATGTCGGTGCCGCCCCCCGGTGGGAAGGGCACGATGATCTGGATGGGCCGGTCCCCGGGCCAGGCGCCCTGGGCGCGGAGCGAGCCCGGAGCGGCGAGCGCCACGGCGGCGCCCGCCAGGACATGGCGGCGTGACGGCATCCCGGCTCCTCCCAACTCCCGTTGGGCGGAAGCCTAGGACGCCGCTGCCCCCTATGCCCAGAGGTCGCCGAGGGTGTTGACCACGGCGGCCACGTCGTCGAGCCGGTTCGCCTGGAACTCGGAGGAGTCGAAGAAGCCCTGCACCGCCTGGGACCGGGTCAGCGCGCCGGTCGAGAGCGCCCCGGTCCAGCTCGCGTAGCCGCCGGCATCGGGCGCACGGCCCAGCAGCAGGTCATAGAGCTGGTCCACGAAGCTCCCGGTCGTCAGCATCGCACGTCCGGCCTGGAACTCCGGCGAGGCGGCGATCCGCGCGCCGATCTCGGTCGTCGAAAGGCCACCGATGCCCGCATCCGTCCAGCCCTTGAACCCGCCCGCGTCGGGCGCGCGGCCGAGCAGGCCGGCATAGAACCCGGCCACCGTCAGCCCGACATCGGAGAGCGAGCGCAGTGCGCCCTCCATCCCGTCGAAGCGCAGCGCCTCCATGTTGGCGAGCGTGTCCGTCTCGCTGCCGTCGCGCGTGCGGACGGTGGCCGCGCCCGACGCCCCGACGAGGACGCTGTAGGCCTCCCGCGAGAAGGCGAAGGCGGCCGTGTCGCGCCCCAGCCCGCCATTGATCGTGTCGGAGCCGCGGCCGCCGCCGATGACGTTGGCGAAGTCGTTGCCGAGCAGCAGGTCGTTGCCGTCGCCGCCGAGCGCGTTGTGCAGCAGCGTGCCGGGCGCGATCTGCAGCGTGTGGCCCGCGATCACCGTCGGACCGGCCAGCGACATCTCGACGCGGATCGCCTGCGACACGGCCGAGGCGTCGAGCGTGTTGATGCCCGCCGCGTCGTCCAGCGTCCGCCGCGCGGGGCTGCCGCCGTAGAAGGCGAACTGGTCGGTGAAGATGTAGCGGTTGTCGGCCGTCGCCGGCGAGCCGAAGAGGCGCAGCGTCGCGCCGGTGATCGTCGCCGGCAGGGCGCCGGTCGTCAGCTCGAACTGCCAGGTGCCCGCCGCGCGCTCGCCCCAGAAGCCCGGGGTCGAGAGGATGAAGCCGTCCTCCGGCCAGGGAATCGGCGTGATCGACGGGCTCGGTCCGTCGAGCTGGATGAGGGCGGCGTTGCGCGGGTTCTCGAACATGGTGATCGAGGAACCGCGGGCGCTGGTGAGCGAGGCGGACATGCCGGTCACGTTCGCGGCCGTGATGTCGAGCTGCAGCTCCACCCGCTCGACCCGCATGTCGGTCGGCACGGTGAAGCTGAGCGTCCCCGAGGCGCCGGGACCGACCGGGATGCTGCCCGCGGGCGCCGTGACGCTCTGCGTCAGCAGGTTGGCATCCGTCTTGGGAGCGAGGCGCAGCATGTCGTTGGCCTCGGCGAGGCGCACGGCCGCGCCCGCATCGACCATGCCGAAGCCCTGCAGCCGGCTGTGGAACATGCCGCCGCCGTTGAAGCCGTCCGACGCGTTCGCCGCCCACAGCACGTTGGACAGGTCGGTCTGCCGCGCCGAGTGGATCAGCAGCTCGTGCACGTCCCGGTAGCCGAGACCCGAATTGGCCTGGAGCATGAGCGCCGTCACGCCCGACACGATCGGCGTGGCGACCGAGGTGCCGTCGAACCCGTAGGTGTGGTTGCCCGCCTCCCCCGGGGTGGCGTTGTAGCCGGCCTCGCCCGTGCGGTCCGTCGTCGTGATGCCGGTGCCCGGCTGCCGCGATGACTGGCCGGTGCTGGCGCCCGCCGGCGCGCTGATGAGCAGGTTGGACCCGGGCGTGCTGTAGGCCGTCGCCTCGCCGTTGTTGTCGAGCGCGCCGACGGTGATGACGTAGCGGCTGCCGGTGACGTTGTTGAGGCCGCCATCCGCGCCCTCCGCGCGCTCATTGCCGCTGGCGAAGAGGATGACGCCGCCCAGGCCGCCCCGCCCCTCCCGCCCGAATTGCGCGAGTTCGGCGAAGTAGTTCGCCTCGCCCGGCTCGTTCGGCCGGAGCACGTCGTTCACGAAGGCGATGCTGGTGCCCCAGGAGTTGTTCACCACCTGGACATTGGCGCCGATCAGCCGGTCGAAGGCGACGGCGAAGGGGTTGAACTCCGTGCGCGTCTGGCCCGGGCCGAGCGGCACGCGATAGGCGACGAGCGTGGCGCCAGGCGCCACGCCCGCGCCGCCGATGCCATCATTCGCCCCCGCGACGATGGTGCCGGCGACCGCGGTTCCGTGGTTCTGGCTGGGCGCGACAGGGTTCCCGCCCGGCTGGTTCAGCGCCGCGTCCCAGGACTGAGCAACGTCCACGCGCCCCGCGAAATCCGGGTGATCGAGCTGGGTGCCGTCGTCCACGACGCCGACGCGCACGCCCTGGCCGGTGTAGCTGGGCCAGGCGCGCAAGATGCCGATGTCGTTGCCGACACCGCCTCCGGCCTGTCCGGTGTTCTCCAGGAACCACTGGAAACGGAACAGCGGGTCGTTCGGGCGACCGTTGAAAGACATGCGACTCTCCGTGGCAGATGCCCCGGAGCCGCGTCACGAGCACTCCGGGTTCATGCGTTCCCCGGAATGCAGTTACCCTTCGAAGCGCCACCCGTTCAACCTTGGCAGGCGCAACAAACGCGACGCGCAACCGGCGCGATCACCTCCGGGACGGCGTCAGTCCGCGCGCGGCACCCAGGGAATGCGCGCGACCTCGATCCCCTCCTCGCGCAGGGCCTCGGCCTCCTCATCGGAGGCCTCGCCGTAGATGCCGCGGGCTTCGGCCTCGCCATGGTGGATCTTGCGCGCTTCCTCGGCGAAGCCCCGACCGACATAGTCGGCGTTCTTCTCGACCTCCGAGCGGAGGCGCTGCAGCAGCGCGAGCAACTGCGCGGGCATCGGCCCTGCCGCCGCGCGCGAGGGCGGGATGATCTCGGGTTCGGGCTTGGTCGGGACCGGAAGGTTCTCGGGCCGGCCCTTCACGCCGGGCGCCTTGGCCACCGCCGGCGTCATCAGCGCCTTGGCCACCTGCGAATCGCCGCAGACCGGGCAATCGATCAGGCGGGCGGCGGCCATCTTGTCGAAGGCCGCGCTGTCCTTGAACCAGCTGTCGAATTCGTGCGCCTGGCCGCAGCGGAGGTTGTAGCGGATCATCCCCTGTATCCCGACCCGGCCGAGGGGGCCGGTGTCACATTCCCGATATAGTTTGGCACTCCGGGGATGCGAGTGCCAACCGGGGGTCAGGCCGCAAGAAGCGGGTCGAGCTTCCCGGCGCGCTCGAGCGCCGTGAGATCGTCGCAGCCGCCGATATGCCGCCCGCCGATGAAGATCTGCGGCACGCTGGTCCGCCCGCCCGAGCGGGCGATGGCATCCTTCCGCGCCTGGCTGCCATGCGGCGCGTCGATCTCCTCGAAGGCCACGCCCTTGCGGCGCAGCAAGGCGACCGCGCGCTCGCAATAGGGGCAGAAAGGCTGGGTGTAGATTTGGATCTCAGGCATGGCGCCGAGACTGGGGAGGCGAGGCGCCCGGTGCAACCCGGGCCGTCGCGAAAGCCGCGGCTGCCTAGCCGCCGAGCAGCGCCACGAGGCCGAACATGAGGACGGCCAAGCTTCCCAGCAGCGTGCCGAGGGAGCGCGCGAAGGGGCGCCAATCCTCCTGCTCCAGCCCGCCGACCCAGCCCGCCGGTCGCGGCGGCGCGCCGGTTTTCGGGCGGGCGAAGCCCGGATGCAGCACGGATTGGGACACGGGACCCTCCGCCAAGGTGACGCTCCTCACCTTCCGGTTGAAGTGTTGACGGTCCCTAAACGCCTCTCGCGAGGCGGGGGTTGGGCACCCGCGCGGCCGCCAGCACATCCACCGCGGCCGCCCCCGCGTCGAGCAGGAGCCTGGCGCAGGCCTCGGCCGTCGCGCCGCTGGTCAGCACGTCATCCACGATAAGCACATGCCGGCCCGACACGAGCGAGGCCGCCCCGGGGGCCAGGGTGAAGACACCGTTGAGCAACGCCCGCCGTTCCGCCGCGCCGCGCGCCCCGAGCGGGGGCGTGGCCCGGACGCGGCGCAGGAGCCGGGGCGCGACGGGCCGGCGCGCGA